>NZ_LJPA01000016.1:0-157399 GCF_001414035.1 Frankia sp. ACN1ag
GCACCTGCTGACCATCGACTACCCCCACGCCGAGCGGGTGGTGCTGGTCATGGACAACCTCAATACCCACGGCATCGCCTCGCTCTACGAGGCCTTCGACCCCGCCGTCGCGTTCGCTCTCGCCGGGCGCCTCGAGATCCACCACACCCCCAAACACGGCTCCTGGCTCAACATCGCCGAGATCGAACTGGCCGCACTGACCCGCCAATGCCTCGACCGCCGCATCGACGACCTCGACGTGCTCAACACCGAACTCGCCGCCTGGCAGACAGCCGTCAACGCCGACCAGCGCCAAGTCCACTGGCACTTCACCACCGCCGACGCCCGCACCAAACTCCGCCACCTATACCCCAAACATTAGTGGCGACGGTCTACTAGGTTGGTGATTGTATTCGCGTCCGCGCCGGTCTGTGGCCGGTGCGCCACTCTGCGCGCAGTGGCAGCCGTGGGACGATCTGCCGCGATGCCGGTGGCCGAAAGCAGCGGACTCAGATCTCCTCGGGCGCCTCGTCAAGGAGCGTGTCCTGGAGGTACAGCGGTACCAGCGACTCCCGCAGCGCCGATGTGGTGCGCCGGATCCGATCGTGGATCGCCAACTGTTCGTCCAGTGCGCCCATCGCCGCGCCGATGCGCCGCTGCCGGTCGGTGTCCGGAAGGAGGAGCGGCAGGGCGCGCATGGTCGCGGCGGTCAGCGATCGAACGGTCGAGCCGCCGGCATTGCCGACCAGCCACCGCTGTACGCGGGGATGTCCCAGATAAAAGACCAGATAGCTCGGGTCGAGGGACGCGTCCGGTCGCAGACGCAGGCAGGACGTGCCGAGCAACCAGCCGTCGTGCTCCTCGGTCACCAGCCCGCACCGGCCGATCTCGCCGGTTCTGGTACATACGACGTCGCCCGGTGCCAGCAGGTAACGATCCAGCGTCTCGGCCACTGACGGATCGACGAAGTCGAGGTGATCCCGCACGATCCGGTTCTCGCTGATGTTCCTCGGCTTGATGACGGGAACATCGGAGGAGTTCCCTCCCCCGGAGCTCACCGCGCCGGAAGGGCCGGCGAGCACGTCGCACACCTCACCCAACTGGCACCGGCTCCAACCGGCGGGAGTCCCGTAGAGCAGATCGGCGGCGGTATCTATCTGACGTTCCGCCCGCTCGTGCGAGTCGATCGACCGCTGTAGCAGGTTGCGTAGGCTGTGGCGCAGGTCATCGGCGTCGGCCCGGTTCCGATCGAGATCGACGGGAGCCGAGGCGGCGATCAGATAGCGGCCGGGATTCAGCACGTATCCGTCGTCTCGTAGCCGATCTCGGGCCACGGCCCGCGACAGCACGTCACCCGAGGTGAACGTCGATCGATCGCGGTACGCCGCCGTGATGCGCTCCAGATCCTCCTCGCGCAGGACCCGATGGTTGCGGCCGTCCATGGTGCCGGCCGCGTGAGCGTCAACGAAGAAGACATCGTCGTCACCGTCCGACCCCCGACCCCGCAGCAGCCAGAGCGTCACGGCGATCGCGGTGGAGTGGAACAGTTGAGGTGGCAGCGCGATGACGGCATCGACCACACCGTCCTCGACCATGGCGGCCCGGATGGCCCGCTCCCGGGAGTTCTCGGATGATCCGGCGCCGTGGGGCATGAGGACGGCGGCACGGCCGCCCTCGGTGAGCAGGGCCAAGGCGTGCTGCAGCCAGGCGAAGTTCGCGTTGTGTCGCGGCGGAATGCCATATCGCCAGCGCAGGTCACCGACGTGGTAACCGTCAGTCCAGTCCGACATGTTGAACGGTGGATTGGTCAGCACCAGATCGAAGCGCCGCTGTGTGTCCCAGCGGTACAGGGGCGGCTCGACCCGCACCTCGCGGGTAGCGATGTCGTGCAGCGTCAGGTTCATCCCCGCGAGCCATNCCAGGTGGCCAACCGTGCCACCGCTGACCTTCAGCTTCGCGGGCGCTCCGCACCGGGTCCGGACATGGTCGACGGCGCCTACGAGGAACTCGCCCAGATGACAGAATGGATCATGAATTCGCTCGCCGCCGATCGGGTTCGTCAGGCGAACTGCCAACCGAACCACCGAGTCCGGCGTGAGATGCCCCCGCCGGCCGTCGGCAGCCGCGAACCGGGACAGCAGATCATCGGCGAGCCAGCCGGCGATCGGCGCGTCTCGGATGCCATCCGGCCCCGACGACGGATCCAGACGATCTAGGATCTGGATGGCCGTCGCCAGATCTGCGTGGTCGGCAGAGGGCCCGCCAGTGGTCCACGCATGCCGCGGCAGCGGTTCATGCCCGCCTGCCAACAGCGCGCTGTTGACCAGATCATCCGCTCGTCGGGGCAGGTCACGGTCGGGGGCGTACCTGAGTTCCCTGAGCTCCGACCATCGTGACGCGTCGTGAAAGCGGAGGTAGAGCAGCCCGAAAGCCAACATCGACGCCTCGGTCCCATTGATCCCGCCGAAGTTGCGGTAGGCTGCGAACGCCCGCCAGAGCCGTCGACCGGTATCCGGGGGAGGGGCGACCCGCTCGGGCGATCCCAGGTTTCGACGGAACCGGATCCCATAGGTGATCCCCGCATCCTCAGTAGGCTGTCGATCTTTTTCCGCAACGATCCGATGATCGAGCCAGGCGGCTACCTCTGGGGCGGGGTAGACCTCCCGTCCCATACGCCGTTCGGCCGCGGGAAAATCCGGATGCCGACGTCTCCAGTTGCTGACCGCCGCCGGTTTCACCTCGGCGAGCCGGGCGATCTCGGCGGCCGTGACGAGGCGCACGGATCCGGTCACTGCGCACCGAAGTCCCATCCGGGCGTGCACTGTTTGATCGGAGCTTCAGGTGGCCCGCCTCCACTGCGCGGTCCGTAAGACCCATCCCGGTGGTCAGAACCGTACATGATCGTCCCCACTCCAGATTCCGTCCCGGCGGGCCAGGATCTCGGGTATGCGATCAAGCAGCTCGACCTCTCGCACTGCCTCGGGCGACAGGTAGCCCAGCAGGCGGTAGATCTTCGCGCGGTCGGCGCCGAGATCCCGGTGATGGATCGGTTCGTAGTGCATGACCCGGTTTCGGAGATAGAGCATCGTCACCAGATTTCGGTGCAACTCATCGCGCCTTCCCGTGTAGTACGGGAACGCCTGGTGGAGAGCCGGGACCCACAGCGTCCGGTCGTACGACCTGCCGCGGCTCAGCAGCGCGACCCAGAAGCCGAATGTCAGGGCGGCGACGACATCGTCGGAAGTCGGCGGTCGGGTGTTTGCCCGGCGGAGCTTGTCACCGGCCTGCCTGACCTTACGAGCGTCCTCGTCGGCAAGTTTCGCGACGGACCACCAGTCGGGTCGCCCATAGTGCGTGCAGAGCCGGCCGTGCAGCGCGTTCCGCAGCCCTATCTCCAGGCAGTGCAAGGGCCCGTAGAAAGCAGCGGAGACCGCCGCGTTCCACCAGTAGAGGCGTATCGCCGCGTCCNACGAACCGTCGGTCGCATGCAAGTAGGAACGCAGTCGTGGGGGCGAAAGCAGGCGGTGGATCCAGTCAGGTTGTTCGGTGATCATGGAACACTCCCGCGGATCGACGGCTCGCGGCCGGGCGGTGCTTGGTAGAGTGGACCTCGTAGGCCCCGGGCACGCCTCTGCTATGCATGCCGCCCGGGGCACGGCTTTTTTGGGCGCGTTGGGCAGCCTCGACGGCCCACTGCGGCGCCTTCGCTGCGCGTGGCTGGTGTCGGTGTTCGCTTCGGGCCGAACCTGCGCACTCCGTCCGACGTATGCAGATTACGGACGCCACACTCGTTCGTCAAGCGCAGTGCACTGCGCTCGGAAGGACTGTTAACACCTACGAGGCTGGGCGCCGGCGACCGAGGGCCGCTGCGGCGACGCGGCAGAGCGACGCGGCCACGTGGCGAGATCCACCGGGGGTGTCCGCAGACGGTGCTCGGTCAGGTGCCCTCGGCGCTGGGGCCACATGCTCGTTGCCGGCACCGGCGGATCCAGAAGAGGATCACCGCGGTGACGAGAATGACGGCGGGGGCGAGGCCGGGATCCTCGACTTCGTCGCCGACAACACCGGCTGTCAGCTCGGCGGCGCCAGCGAAGAGCGCGGCGACAACTCCGCCGATCAGGTGCTCGCGGGCGCCACCGGTTGCGGGTTGCAAGGAGCGTTCGAGCGTGCCACGGGCGGCGTACTCGGCGGTCCGCCGGGCTCGGCGGCGGCGCACGGGGCCGAGCCGCGAGCCGTCCATCCAGGCGATGTAAAGCCCCCGCAAGGAGGTGGACTGCGCCTCCCACTGCGTCCAGGCGCCGTCCACCGCGGACAGGGCATCGCGCAGTTCCGGGGGCGGGACAGCGGGCTCGCGACGAGGTCCGGCCACTGTCCGCACGAGGTGGCTCACAAGGCGACATTACGCGCGCTCGGTGGAGGCAGGCGTATCTGTCGGGAGTCTGGTCGCCGAGCGCCGGAGGCAGTTTCCAGGTCCAGTACCAGGCCACGTGGCTCAACTCGGCCACCCCGCCGTTTATCAGTCCGTGGCTGGATCAGAAGGGGACCTCGGTGGTACTTTCCGTTGCCATACGCCGGCAGGCGTCGGTTTGATGACGCTTCCGCCGACGTGCGGCCGGAGCCCCGCCAACGCCGTGTGTGCGACTGAGCGTGCGCCACGAACACCGAAGGGGCGTGCTGAGGCGAGACGGCGACCGGTGTGCCCCCGGTCTGTGGAATCGGCCTGCTGGACGATGACCGTCCAGCAGGCCGCTCTGGACGGACGACTTCCTCGCGAAGCTACAGCGCTGCGTACACCGCTACCGTCGGGCCCGGAGGATTTCCCGTGTGCCGCGCGCCCGGGTGAGCATCTCTCTTGCGAGTGGGCGCTGGGACGGGCCGGGTGCCGTGCACGCCCCGGCGGGCGCTACCGGTCGACGGACAGCATCTGGATCGGCATCTGCATGGTCGGTGAATCGAGGGCCGCCGCTCGACCATCCGGTGACGGCTTTCCCGGCCGAGTTCGAGGGGCCGTCGCATGGCGGCTCCCACCCCCGAATGGCATATCGTCTGCCGATATCGGCAGACGTAAGTTTGCCGCGTGCCGCGGAGGGGTGGCCATGAGCGTGCCGTCGACAGCGATGCCGCAGGAGTTGCAGCGGCGGTTGGGGATGTTCGACGCGGTGATGATCGGCCTGGGGGCGATGATCGGCGCGGGGGTCTTCGCCGCGGTGGGACCGGCGGCGCAGGCGGCCGGATCCGGGCTGCTGCTCGGGCTGGCCTTCGCCGCAGTGGTCGCCTACTGCAACGCGACGTCGTCCGCACGGTTGGCAGCCTGCTATCCGGCCTCGGGCGGCACTTACGTTTACGGCCGTGAACGGCTCGGTGTCTTCTGGGGCTATCTGGCCGGGTGGGCTTTCGTCGTCGGAAAGACCGCTTCCTGTGCGGCGATGGCTCTCACCGTCGGCTTCTATGTCTGGCCAGGCCAGGCCCATGCGGTGGCGGTGGTGGCGGTGGTGGCGCTGACCGCGGTGAACTACGTCGGGGTACAGAAGTCCGCCTGGCTCACCCGTGTGATCGTCGCGGTCGTCCTGACCGTGCTCGCCGCGGTGGTGGTCGCCGCCGTCACCTCGGCCACGTCGGACGCTGCCCGGTTGGACATCGGCGCGGACGCCACGTTCGGCGGGGTGCTTCAGGCGGCTGGCCTGCTGTTCTTCGCGTTCGCGGGATACGCCCGCGTCGCCACCCTCGGCGAGGAGGTCCGTGACCCGGCCCGAACCATCCCCCGCGCCATCCCGACCGCCCTCGGCATCACCTTGGCCGTCTATGCCGCTGTGGCGGTCGGGGCCCTGATGGTGTTGGGTCCCCAGCGGCTGGCGGAGGCCACCGCGCCGCTGTCGGACACGGTGCGCGCCGCAGGCGTCGGCTGGCTGGCGCCGATCGTCCGGGGCGGTGCGGCGGTCGCCGCGCTGGGTTCCCTGCTCGCGCTGATTCTCGGGGTTTCGCGCACCACCCTGGCGATGGCCCGTGACCGGCACCTGCCTCATGCCCTGGCTGCGGTCCATCCCCGGTTCGCGGTGCCGCACCGTGCTGAGCTTCTGATCGGCGCTGTGGTGGCGGTCCTCACCGCGACCACGGACGTGCGTGGGGCGATCGGTTTCTCCTCCTTCGGCGTGCTGGGCTACTACGCCATCGCCAACGCGAGTGCCTGGACCCTCACCCCGGACGAAGGGCGTCCACCGCGCGTCGTGCCCGCGGTCGGGCTCGCCGGCTGCCTGACCCTGGCCTTCGCCCTGCCACTGTCCTCGGTGGTCTCCGGGGCCACGGTGCTCGTCGTCGGCGCCGCCGCCTACGGCATTCGCCGGATCACCATCGCCCAGACGCGGACATAGAGCCCCACCCGACGCGCAGGCACCCGACGCGCAGGCACCCGACGCGCAGGCACCCGACGCGCAGGCACCCGACGCGCAGGCACCCGACGCGCAGGCACCCGACGGGGCCTCCTTGCACAGGAACGCTGCGTCACCCCGTCCAGTGGACTCGGCGCGACGCCNATCTCTGGCGCCGTCAGGGAGAAGTGTCGCGGCCGAGGACCTCACGGGCCAGCTCCGCCAACGCTCTACGATCTTCAGCCAAAGCACGCTTCCCGGCCTCGGTCGCCCGGTACATTCGCCGGGTGCGTCCGTCAATCACCCGCTGCTCGGAAGCCAACAGACCGTCGGCTTCCAGCCGGTGCAGCGTCGGATACAGCGTGCCGGGGCTGATGTGATGGCCGTGCCGGGCCAGCTCCTCGGTCATCCACGCACCGTGGATCTCCTGTTCGGCCGCGTGATGAAGGATGTGCAGCCGCACCGCGCCTCGCTGGAACTCCCGCACCCCACCCGCCTCCACGCCGCCGGCCCGGCAGTGATGAAACCGATATCGGAATCCGAGTGTACGGTGGCCGGTTTGCTGGCGATGTGATGATCAGAAACGCAGACTGAAGCGATCACGATCATCTTTGCGCTGTGTGCTGGCGGCGTTGACCGGATCGCACTGCTTTACGGGGCCGAGGGGCGGCGGAATGGTGCTGGGCGGGACACGCCGAGCAGGACCGCGAGGCTGGTGAATCCATCCGTTCGGGCGTGCAGCCCAGCGGCGACGAGTGCGTCCGAACCGATCTGGCGGCCTACCTTGAGACGGCTGCAGGCCACGATCTCGTTCCCGACGAAACCCACCAGGCCGGGTGTGATCAGAGCGGCCGTGGGCGTGGGCATGCGTGCCGAGATCATGACCTTGACCGGTGTGCATGTCTCGGCGGTAGCCGGAAACGATCAATGCGGTGTGACGGCGGCTGCCACCGTGTCGCACCTGGCTATCAGTAGCACCTTGCCGAGTAACCCCGCGAGTGCAGTCCACGGAGATGAGGTGGTGGCGCGGATTCATGGTGCGCGCCACCACCTCCGTGGGCGTCAGACCTTGGTGAGCAGGGTCTGCATGGTCGTGATCTGGGTGTTCTGGGTGTTCTGGATATTCTCGGCGAGTCGTTTCGCCGGTGTGTAAAGTCCGTCGCGGGTTTCCGTCTTCGCCATGGTGATGGCACCTCGATGATGCGCGATCATCATGGTGAGGAACATTTTGTCGAAGGCGGGTCCGGTCCCCATCTTCAATCTCGCCATGTCATCGTCGCTCATCATGCCGGCCATGGGCCCGCCCGGCATCATCCCGGTCATGGTGCCGCCCGGCATCATGGTGGTCGAGCCGTGGTCACCCATACCGTGCCCGGAACCGCTGTCGCCGCCGGGGGGCACTGTGGGCTGCTTCCAGGCGTTGAGCCACCCGACCATGGTGGCGATTTCCGGGGCCTGCGCCGCGCGGATCTGGCGGGCGAGGGTTTTCACCTCCGGGTGACTGGCGCGGGTTTCGGCCAGATCGGCCATGTCGATGGCCTGTCGGTGGTGGGGGATCATGTTCTGGGCGAAGGTGACGTCGGCGGCGTTGTGATCGGCGGCACCGGTGCTCGTGCTGCCGTTGCTTCCGTCGTTGCCGCAGGCGGTGAGAACGATCGCGGCCAGGGCCGCCGCGATGAGCAGTGTCAGTCGTCTCATGCTGGTTCCTCGTCTGCCGGAGGTCTGTAGTCCGAAGAAGTTCGGCGCACGTCGCAGGAGCCCGGGTGGCCCGGGCAGGACGTGTCGGTCTACAGACGGAGCACGCAGAGCGAGGCGAGTGAGGGTCGGTGGAGCAACGAGCGATCTGGGGGCGCCCGCCCGCGGTGGGGGGACGCTGCGCGTAGGACTGCACGTCTCACCGACGTCGAGGAGAGCAGCCGGGTGAGCAGCAACGCGATGACCAGCAGGAGCGTCAGGCGGAGAAACGCCAGGCACATCGCACCACCGTGCCCGTCGTGATCCATCTCTGTTGCGGGCGGTGTCATGACGTGCCGTGGATCGGGGTGGCTCACCGGCAGGGCCGACGGTGGGGGGTACATGTCCGCCCCGTACATCACCGACGACCCGATCTGGTCGGTGGTGTCGGCGTGCAGGCCGTGCGCCAGGTGCGCGGACAGGCCGCCATGCATGAGCAGAATGCCCAGCAGGACGGGTACGGCGAGCAGGAACAGCGGCAGCCCGGCAGCGGTGGTCTTTCCATGGGGCCGGGCGCTCACGGGTCCAGTCTGCCTGACGGGGAGCTGGTCGGCTGGCAGGCCATGGGTCCGATCCGTCTGCGCCGGGACAGGGTCAGCGGACCCGGCCGACCCAGTAGGTGGAGGTGTAGATGGGTTGCAGGTTGATGTTGCGTCCGGTCTGCGGGGCGGCCCACAGATAGCCGTTGCCGGCGTAGATACCCATGTGGGTGATGTTGGAGGGGCTGCCGAAGAAGATGAGGTCGCCGGGCTGCTTACCGGATTTGGGAATGCGGGTCGTCTCTGTCGGGAGGCGAGGTAGACGGCTACGCGGTCCGCACGCTGCCCGCCCTGAGCGACGCCGCGCACCACTGCGACTGACTGCAACGTTTTGGTGGCGTCGCTGACCTGCGCCAGGACGTCAATGCAGCACCTCAATGTCCCGGGCGACCGCCTTGGCGATGCCCCGGAGCCGCCCTTCGATGCGGCGCAGTCGCTTGAGGTAGTCGTCCTTGCCGGTCGTGTAGCCGTGCAGGGCGCCCCCTTCGGTCCGTTTCCCGAAGGTACCCCCCAGGGGTACTTGACGCTTGTCTCGCGCGGCGGCTACACATACCCCGGTGGGGTATGTGTAGAGCGCTGGAAGATCGCCCCCGTCGGGGCGACGCGAGGCCCGCCTCGGATGCCGTAGCGCACGTGGTAGGCAACGCGGTTCGAGTGAGAGGAAAGCTGACCATGGCAACGAGGACCTCCACCGTCACCGGCATGACCTGTGGGCATTGCGTGAGCGCCGGCAGCGGTGAAGTCGGCGGGATCGACGGCGTCTCCGCCACGGTCAACGACGCCACCGAGACAGCCGCCGTCCGCTACGATCCGGCGATCCTCGGCCCGCAGGACCTCGTGGCCACCGTGGAAGCCGCCGGCTGCACCGCCCGGCTACCCCAGCCGCCCACCAGCGACACCGCACCGGCAGCGGGTCAGCCCGACGACGGCGCTCACGCATCCAACTCGTTGCGGCTGCGCCGCTTCCACCCCGCCGACCTCCACCCTGCGAACAGGCTGTGAACACCGTCGGGCACGGCGTTCTGCACGCGCTGGGTATCGCCGGGTCGATGACCTGGCAGGTCACCTGGTCGCTGATCCTGGGCTTCACCCTGTCGGCGGTCATCGAGGCGCTGGTACCCAAGTCGACCATCGCGCGTCTCCTGCCCGACGACCGGCCGAAAAGCCTGGCCACCGCCACCGTCCTGGGCGCGGCATCCTCGTCCTGCTCCTACGCCGCCGTCGCGCTGGCCCGCTCGCTGTTCCGCAAGGGCGCCGACTTCACCGCCGCGATGGCCTTCCAGTTCGCCTCCACCAACCTCGTCATCGAACTCGGGCTGATCCTGGCGCTGCTGCTGGGCTGGCAGTTCACCGCCGCCGAGTTCGTCGGCGGCCCGTTCATGATCGTGATGTTGGCGCTGATCTTTCGCCGGTTCCTGTCCCCGAACCTGCTCCGGCAGGCCAGGACGCAAGCGGATCGTGCCGTCCCCGGGTCAATGGAAGGTCACGCGGCGATGGACATGTCCGTCGCCGGCGAGGGGTCGTTCCGGCGTCGGCTACTCAGCCGGCAGGGCTACACCGCGGTCAGCCACAACTTCGTCATGGAATGGGCCGCAGTGCTCCGCGACATCCTCATCGGCCTGCTGATCGCCGGCGCCGCGGCGGCCTGGATACCCGACACGTTCTGGCGGCACCTGTTCTTCACCGACCACCCGCTCGCCGCCCGGATCTGGGGACCGATCATCGGCCCGCTCGTGGCTGTGGCCGCGTTCGTCTGCTCCATCGGCAACGTCCCGCTCGCGGCCGTGCTGTGGAACGGGGGTATCAGCTTCGGCGGAGTCGTCAGCTTCATCTTCGCCGACCTGATCATTGTTCCGATCATCGTGATCTACCGGAAGTACTACGGCCCGCGGATGGCGCTGTTCCTCGCCGGCATCTTCTACCTCACCATGGTCGCCGCCGGCTACGTCATCGAACTCGTCTTCACCCCGCTCCATCTCCTCCCCACCGGCCCCCGGCATGCCTCCGTCGGAGAGGACGGCATCACCTGGAACTACACCACCTGGCTCAACATCGCCTTCCTCGCCCTGGCGGCGATTCTCCTCCGGCGTTTCCTCACCACCGGCGGCCGACAGATGCTCACCATGATGGGCGGAGGCCCCGACGACATGAACGGCCATGAGGCCGTGCCATAGGTCGCAGCATCGGACCGGGACGCGGCTGTCGCGACGACGTCCCCTATGCCACCGACTCCCGCGCCGCGCTCCGGATACTCCGGCCCGCTGCACGGCCGGCGGAAGCTAGGCGACGACGAAACGCACCGTGCACAGCGCGCCCATCAGCAGGCAGTAGATCGCGAAGGGGGTCAGGGTGCGGGTTTCGAAGTAGCGGACCAGGAAGCGGATGGACAGGTAGGCGGCGATGCCGGCGACCAGCGCGCCGAGGATGACCTGGCCGCGGATGCCGTCGCCGGCGGGGCCGGCCAGGGCGGGGAGCTTGAGCAGTCCGGCGGCGAGGATGACGGGGGNGGCGAGCAGGAACGAGAAGCGGGCGGCGTCCTCGTGGTCGAGGCCGCGTAGCAGGCCGGCGACCATGGTGATGCCGGAGCGGGAGATGCCGGCGAGCAGCGCGAGGGTCTGGAACAGACCGATCACGCCGGCTTCCCGGTAGGCGAGAGTGTCGAGGCTGCGGTGCTCGGCCACCACGAGGCCACCGCGGGGTGCGGTCGTGTGGCGGCCCGTCGCCCGGCCGCCCGTCGCCCGGCCGCCCGGCGCGATTGTGGTCTGCGTGGGGACGGTGGCTGGGGCGGGGACGGTGAGCGGGACGGTCGCCGGTTCAGCCTTGGCGCTGGCCTGGTGTTTGCCGGCGCGTTGTTCGCTGCGGCGGCGCAGCCGTTCTCCGGCGAGCAGGATCATCCCGTTGGCGGTCAGGAACAGCGCGGCGGCCAGCGGTTTGGCGAACAGGGTACGGAAGGTGTGCTCCAGCGCCAGGCCGATTATTCCGACGGGGACGGTCGCGGCCACGATCAGCCAGGCGAGCCGTTGCGCTGATGTTTCGATGCGCCGGGTGCGCAGCGTGGTGAGGAAGGCCCGGATGATGCGGGCCCAGTCGGATCGGAAAAAGACCAGCAGGGCGGCGGCGGTGGCCACGTGCAGCCCGACGACGAACGTCAGGTAGGGCGAGCCCTCGCTGTTGCCCGAGGCGTTTTCGGTCACCAGGTGCTGCCAGGATCCGCCGATCAGCGCCGGTATCAGCACCGAGTGGCCCAGGCTGGAGACCGGGAACAGCTCGGTGATTCCTTGGAGGAGTCCGATGACGCCCGCCTGCAGGTACGTCAGTTCATGCATGACCGTGTCTCCGCTCGGGTTTTCGTCTCGGGTGGGTTTCAGGTGGTGTCGAAGCAGCCGTCGAACTCGAACACCGGGTTGATGACCTGTTTGCCGGCGGCGCTCCGGATCATGATCGGTCCGACGATCTTGCTGGGGCCGCCGGCCTGGTAACAGCCGTTGGAGCGGACCTGGAGTTCGAACTTGCCGCTCTGGGCCTTGCCGGTGCCGTCGGTCCAGCCGACCTGGCAGATCCAGTCGCTGCCGGCGCCTTTGTCGTGGGATCCGGGGGTGCTGCGGTGGCAGGTGGGTCTGGCGGCGACGGCGGCGGGGGTGAGCCCGGGGTGGCCGAGCAGGGCCTGCTGTTGGACGTAGAGGTTGGCGAAGACGGGGCCGAGTGAGGTCTCGACGCGGGGGCGGGTGACATCGGCGGAGCAGCCGACCAGCGTGGCGGTCAGCGCGGCGGCGGTGACCGCCACGCCGGCCAGGCGAGCCCGGCGGGCCAGCCGGCCACGAGCCGGTCCGCGGGGTGCCCGGTCGCCGCGCGGCCGGTCGGCGGTGGGACGGGGCATGCGGATCAGCCTCCGGTGATGTCGCGGCGGCGCAGCGCCGTGAAGGCGACGGCCAGGCAGATGACGATGTAGGCGACGCTGACGAACGTGCCGTCGCGCAGCGGCCCGTAGTACGGGTGTGCGGCGAACAGGCCGTGCCAGGCGTCGAACGGGGTGACGAGCAGCAGGTGGCGGATGGTGTCGGCGCCGTTGAGGAAGGCGTAGAGCTGCATGAGCAGGCCAAGGATGATCGGTCCGACGATCCCGGCGGGGCTGCTGCGGGTGAGCACCGAGAGCATGATCCCGAGGGCGGTGAAGCCGAGCAGGGGTGGCAGCGCGGTGGCCCAGGCGGCGAGGACCAGCCCGGCGGTGCGGCCCGGGGGCAGCAGGGTGCCGGAGAGGCCTTCCAGCGGCTGATGGCCGACGAGCAGGACGCCGGCGGTCAGGCAGCTTAGCGCGAGGACCGTGACGACGAGCACCGCGAAGGTGGCCGCGGCCAGCGACTTCGCCCAGAAGATCTGGCTGCGGCTGTGGGAGCGGGTCAGGATCGTCTTCCAGGTGCCGTGCTGGTCCTCGCTGGCGAAGATGTCGCCGGCGACGATGCTGGTGAGCAGCGGGAACACCCATTGGGCGGCGAAGCCGAGGATGAGCAGCGGCGTGGCGAAGCCGCTGGCGTGCACCCACCGGCCGTAGAGGGTGTCCTTCGGCAGGCGGTCCTGGCGGTCGAGGAGCACCACGAACACGAACGGGGCGATCAGGCAGACGGCGAGGGTGGCCCGGGTGCGGGCCTGGGCGACGAGTTTGGTGATCTCCCACCGGTAGGCGATGATCACCCGGCCGCGGCCGACCGGACGAGGCCGGACCGCCGCCGGGCCGGCCGTGGGCGTGGTGGTGGCGGGCGTGGTCATGGGGTCGCTCCGGTGAGGTCGCGGGGCTGGCGCGGCAGGCCGGCCGGGGCGGAGCCGGTCGCCGGGTCGGTCTCGGTGAGCATGAAGAACAGCGATTCCAGCGGTGCGATCTCCAGGTGCAGGGCGCGTACCGCGACGCCGGCCCGGCCGAGGGCGATGAGGTAGCCGTCCGCGTCGGCGGTCTGGGCCCGTAGTGCGAGGCCGCCGTCGTGATGGGCGGTGACGGACACGGCGGGATGCTCGGCGGACAGGCGCATCGCCTGCTCGTCATCGCTGGTCGCCAGCCGGTGGGATGGGTCCGGTGCCTGGGCGCGCAGCTGGTCGATCGAGCCGTGGTAGACCACCCGGCCGGTGCGCATGATCGTGACGTTGTCGCAGATCTCCTCGACCTCGTCCATGTTGTGGCTGCTCAGCAGCACGGTCAGCCCGCTGCCGGCGAGCCGGGTGACCAGCGCGCGCATGTCCCGGATGCCGGCGGGGTCCAGTCCGTTGGCCGGCTCGTCGAGGACGAGCAGCCGCGGGTCGCGCAGCAGGGACGCGGCGACGCCGAGCCGTTGGCGCATCCCGAACGAGTAGCCCCCGACCTTGTCACCCGCCCGACCGGCGAGGTCGACCACGTCGAGCACCTGATCGATGCGGCTGTCCGCGTCACCGCCGTCCAGGCCGGCGAGCAGCTCCAGGTTGCGCCGGCCGGACAGGTAGGGATAGAAGCGTGGGCTCTCGATGAACCCCGCGACCCCGTCCAGCATCGCCGGTCCCGCCTCGGCCCACGTCCGGCCGAAGACCCGCAGCGTCCCGGCATCCGGCCGGATCAACCCGAACAGCATCCGCAGGAACGTCGTCTTCCCGGCACCGTTCGGGCCGAGGATGCCGTACACCTCCCCGACGTCCACCCGCAGATCAACATGATCCACGGCCGTGAGCCCACCGAAGCGCTTGACCAGCCCAACGGCTTCGACCGCCGGCACCCCATCCACCATCCGCCGCCCCCTCATGCAGTCATCTACTACTCATTGAATAGTAGATGACTGCACGGGAAGACCCGCGGAGGGCTGGCGGCAGGACGTCGTGGTGGCGAGGGCGGCACGTTGAGGTCCACCGCCACTGCTCGACCTTTCGTACTATCAGTCCAGTAGTAGCGAGGAGGCGCGGTGGCGCGGAAACCCAGACGTGAACCGGGAGCGCTGGAACGCGAGGTACTCGCCGCGATCGCCGCGGCCGGCCGGCCGCTCACCCCGGCCGAGACCCTCGCCGAGCTCGGCGAACCACTGGCCTACACCACGGTGATGACGACCCTCGCTCGCCTACACGACAAGGGCGCCCTGACCCGGGCGCCCGCGGGCCGCTCCTACGTCTACGCCCCGGCCACCGACCCGGACACCCTTGACGCCGCGCTCACCGCCCGGCAGATGTCCCGCCTGCTTGGCGCCGGCAGCCACCGGGCCGAGACACTTGCCCGGTTCGTCGCGGACCTGCGACCGGAGGACGAGCAGCTCCTCGCCGACCTCCTCGCTCCTCACCGGTCCGACGCCGACGCCGACGCCGACACCGACGCCGACACCGACGCCGACACCGACACCGACGGCGACGTCGGGACCACTGCCGGCGGCGCGGATGGCAGGCCTCGGCGATGACGGCTGTCGCGCTCGTCCCGTTCGTCACGAGCCTGCTGCTGGCCGCCGGCGGCGGTTGGCTCGGCCGGCGGCTACCGCCCGCCGCCGCCACCCGGCTGCTCACCGCTGCCTGCCTGGTGACCGCGCTGGCCACCGGCTTCGTCCTTTCGGTCGTGGCCTTCACCCTGCTCGCCCCGATGCCCGTGCTCGTCGCGGTCGGGCACTGGTCGACCGCCGTGGTCCGCGGCCACGACCCGCTGCCCGCCACCGCCGGGCTGCTCCCCGCCACCGCCGTCATCGGATTGCTCGCCGCCGCCGCCCGCCGGGCCGTCGGCGTCGGCCGGGACCTGGCCGCGGCCGAACTCACCTGCCGCCGGCTCGGACCCGCCCCCACCGGCCTGGTCATCGTCGACGACGACCGGGCCGACGCCTACACCCTGCCCGGACTCACCGGCCGGATCGTCGTGTCCACCGCGATGCTGCGCGCGTTGCCCGCCGACGAACGCCGCGTCCTGCTCGCCCACGAACATTCCCACCTCCGCCACCGCCACCACGCCTACACCCAGCTCGCCGACCTCGCCGCCGCCGCCAACCCGCTCCTGCGGACCTCCGCCGCCGCCGTCCGACTCGCCGTCGAACGCTGGGCCGACGAAGACGCCGCCGCGACCGCCGAGAACCGTGCTGTCGCCGTCCGGACCCTCGCCCGCGCCGGACTCGCCCGCTCCGGCACAGCGACCATGCCGACCGCGGCGCTCGGTGCGGTGCACACCGACCTCGCCCATCGGGCACGGGCCTTGCAGGAGCCACCGCCCACACCACGGCCGGTCCTGGCGGGCATACTCGCCGCGCTCATCCTGGTCACCGCAGCCGCTGCCGTCGACACCTCCCACGTGACCGAACGCCGGTTCGAACGCGCGCAGGCGACGTTCGCGCACCGGCGCTGACCCGTCGCACGCGGACCGAAGCAACGAGTCCGGACGGTGAGGTTCGTTCGTCATCCTCATGGTCCGGTAAGCGATCTGAGCTGATTGTGACTGCTCGGGCGGCGATCCGGATGGGTCGCCGTCGCCGTGGGGATCTCGATGGTGATCCTGCTGGTGTCGGTGGTGAAGGCGGGAAGGTCTGATGGCCGGCGGGGGAGGGCCGGCGGAGGCGCGGGCGGTGACCGTCCGGCTGGTCACGGCGATCATGATCGTGGTCGTCGGCTTGAGTTTCCTGTTCGCGTTCGGCAATGTGTGGCTGCTCGCGTTGCGGCTCGGCGCACGAGGCCGGCAGGGCGGGCGAGGCTGGCTCCACGTCATCGGTCAAGCAGTCGAACTCGGCGGGTGGCACGGATCAGATGAAGGACGCCGATGGCGTCCGCACGAACGTCCACGTCCCGGTCCCGCAGCCTGAGCCGGAACGGGCAGGTGTGCGGGTGGCACCCGCTGAAGTCCCTGCGGACCAGCAGGACGGCGACCATGGCGCCGGTGCGGCGTCGCCAGCTGTGTCTGCGCAGCGCAAGTCCGGCCAAGACGCAGCCGCCGTGGAGGACGGTGCCCTCTTGGACCGGGCGCGCCGCGAGGATGCCTGTTACTGGAAAAGCACCGCCGGCCGATCTCGGCAAACGAGCTACGGAAGCGGCTGCGGGTCGGGTCGAAGAGGGCCCGGAGTCTGGTCGTGCAGCTCCGCGCCGATGCCCTCCGGGCGATGTGCCTCGTTGAATCCGGACAGTCGCTATCAAGCTGATTTAGACTGCGGGCTGATTTTCGGGTACTCGTCGTGGAGGCCTGTTTGAGATCGAGGTCCTCGGGCCCGCCATCGAGGACGAAGGCTACGCGTCGGCGATTAGGTCGCAGTGTCGACTGGTTGTCCGAACGCCTGGAGATTTGGGGTGATTAAGGTGTATCCGACGCTGCCTGAATCCGAACCGGACGTACAGCTCTCGTACGTGTCGTTACCCACCGCCACGGGTGACGTCACGGCGATGTTATCCCGGCCGACGGCGCCGGGAACCTATCCCGCGGTCGTCGTCGGCGCCGAGGTATGGGGTCTGACCAGCGAGATGGTCGACGTGGCCAGGCGGCTCGCCGGGCAGGGCCACGTGACGATCATGCCGGACTACCTGCGGGGCGAGGGGTTCGACGAGACGACCCGCGACCAGTCCTGGGACCACGCGCTCGACTATCTGGCCAGCCGGCTGTGACACTCGCGTCCGAGAAGAGCCCGAGAAAAAAGGGAGCCCGCATGCCCGCACCACTGCTCGACGGAATCCGGGTCGTCGACCTGTCGACCGGTGTCGCCGGGCCGACGGCGACGATGCTGATGGCCGAGGCGGGCGCGGAGGTAGTCCTGGTCGAGCCGCCCGGCGGCCACCCCGATCGCGCCCTGCCCGGCTTCCGTACCTGGGCCCGTTCCAAGCAGTCGCTGGTGCTGGACGTCGACTCCCCCGAGGGGCGATCGCGGCTCGACGAGCTGCTGCGCGGCGCCGACGTGCTCGTCCACTCGTACAGTCCCACGACGGCGGCCCGGCTCGGCCTCGACGACGCCACTGTCGGGAGCCGCTACCCCGCGCTGGTCGTCTCGTCGGTGCTCGCGTGGCCGGCCAACCACGTCGACGCGGACCGTCCGGTTGACGACCTGCTGGCGCTGGCGCGACTGGGCCTCCTCGACGAGCAACGGGGGCACCGGCCGGGGCCGGTCCACGTCCGGTTCCCGCTCGGCAGCTGGGGGGCCATGTGGCTGTGCGCGACCGGGATCGCGGCCCGGCTGGTGGCACGGGGGCGGACCGGCCGGGGCGGGCCGGTGCACACCAGCCTCGTCCAGGGCGCGCTCGTTCCGATGATGATGCACTGGCACCGGGCCGAGGCGCCGTCGGCCCTGCTCGCGGCGGGCATGCCCAAGGACGAGGCAGTGACACCGCTGTTCGAGTGCGCCGACGGCGAATGGATCCACGTCATGCCGCCGTCCCCCGACGACCTGCCGTTGACGAAGCGGGTGTTCGACGAGATGGGTGCCGACGAGGTCGCCGAGGCCAACCGGCGCCACGCCGGGGGGATCATGGCCAGAGCGTTCCCGAACTGGGGGGCCAACGTCGAGGCGTTCCGCCGCCGGCCCGCGGCCGAGTGGCTGGCCGAGCTGTGGTCCAACGACCGGCCGGCCCAGCCCGTGCTGCCGCTCGGCGCGGTCCTCGACGACGAGCAGGCGAAGGCCAACCGGTACGTCACACAGCTCGACGACCCCGAGGCCGGCCGCATCACCGTGCCCGGCCATCCGGTCACGCTGGACCCGCCTGCCACCGTCCGCAATTCGGCCCCCCGGCTCGGTGAGCACCAGGACGTGGCCGCCAGGCACTGGACGCCCCGCAGCACGGCCACCGACCGCGGCCGCGCCGACGCGGACTCCGCCGCGGGCGGGCCGGTCGAGTCGCTGCGTTTCCCGCTTCAGGGTTTACGGGTGCTGGACTTCGGCGCGTTCCTGGCCGGGCCGTTCGCGCCGATGCTGTTCGCCGATCTGGGCGCCGACGTCGTGAAGGTCGAACCGGCGGCCGGCGAACCTGGCCGCTGGGGCGACTGGCCGTTTGTCGGCTGCCAGCGCGGCAAGCGCGCCGTGGCCCTCGACCTCAAGTCCGAGGCCGCCCGGCCGGCCGTCGAAGCCCTGCTGCGCTGGGCCGACGTCGTGCACCACAACCTGCGCGTGCCGGCCGCCCGCCGGCTCGGCCTGGACGAGCAGGCCGTCCGTGCGGTGAATCCGGACGTGGTGTTCTGTCACACGAGTTCGTACGGTCCGGACGGCGCACGCGCCAACTGGCCCGGCTACGACCAGCTGTTCCAGTCGTCGCTGGGATGGGAGCGGATGGGCGGCGGCGAGGGCAACCCGCCGATGTGGCACCGCTTCGGGTTCATGGACCACCAGTGCGCGATGGCGTCCGCGGCCGCGACGTTATGGGCGGTCCTCGCCCGGGACCGGACCGGTCGGGCGAGTTCGGTCGCCGCGTCCCTGCTGGGTGCCGGGGTGCTCACCACGAGCGAGACCTACCTGCGACCAGACGGCACCCTCGCCCCGGTGCCGATGCTCGACCAGGCGCAGCTGACCACGACACCGGGACGGCGCCTGCTGGCCTGCGCGCAGGGGTGGGTCGCGATGGCCGCGACCGCTGACAGCGACGTCGCGGCGGCCTGCCAGGCGCTCGGGTGCGGGAGTACGGCGCAGCTCGCGGCGGCGGCCGCCGTCCGCCCGGCCGGTGAGGTGCTCGATCTGCTCGCCGGGGCGGGTGTGGCGGCAGAGGAGGTCCGGCTCGACCAGCGCGACGCGTTCTTCGACTCGGCCGACAACGACGCCGCAGGCCTGATCGCCCGCTACCGCCACCACGACTGGGGCGGCTTCGAGCAGCCGGGCGCACTGTGGGACCTGGGCGACCTGACGACCCAGCTGCATCTGGCCCCGCCGGTACTCGGCGAGCACACGATCGAGGTACTCACCGAAGTCGGGATCGCCCGCGAAACGATCGACGGGCTGATCGCCGCCGGCGCCGCCACGGCCGCGCCACCGCCCGCCCTCCGCACGTGAGTTTTTGCTGATCGAAAACACGGAGGTGGGATGTACAGCCCACCGGCTCGACGAGCAGCTGACACGCGCCCCCCAAAGTTGTACCGTATCTGGTACGACTAGGTGCTCGGGAGGTGGCAGGATGGTTTCGGCGATCAGTGCCAGTGAGGCACGTAAGACGCTGTTTCCGCTGATCGAGCAGGTCAACACCGATCACACACCGGTAGAGATCGTCTCGAAGCGGGGGAACGCGGTCCTGGTGAGCAAGGAGGACTGGGACGCCATCGTGGAGACCAACTACCTGCTGCGCACGCCCGCGAACGCGCGGCGCCTGATGGAAAGCGTGGAGCAGTGGCGTACGGGCGGCGCGGTCGAGCGTCCGGTGGGCCCTGACGAGTGAAGCTGACCTGGACGGACCACGCCTGGGACGACTACCTGTACTGGCAGGGCCAGGACCGCAGGACACTGAAGCGCATCAACGCCCTGATCGCGGACATCAGACGCGATCCGGAGGGGCAGGGGATCGGCAAGCCCGAACTGCTGCGCAACAACCTCGCCGGCCTGCGCTCGCGGCGGATCGATGACGAACACCGCCTGGTCTATGCGGTCGAGCCCGGCCAGATCGCGATCATCGCCTGCCGCTACCACTGCCAGTAGCCGAGCTCGTACCAGTAGCCGAGCCCGTCACGCCCACACCATGGCCACCTCTCTCCGGTGGGGACCGCTACCTGGCCAACAACGAGTTTCTTGGTGAGGTGCTGTTCGTAGAACGGACAGCACCTCAGACGCCACGCGCCTGCTCGAAGTCCTGCCGCAGCTGAGCCTCACCCTGCACGACGCCCCTGATGTCCTGCAACGGACCCTCTACGACGTCACACAACGGGCCATCGAGGTCGACCATGACCAGAAAGAGATCACGATGAAGATCAAAATTCCGGAAGACCGGATCGACGCGGTCGCTGGTGCCGCGACCCGCGTCCCGTCGGGCGCTACATCACAGGACGCATCCGTGCAACTGCCCCGGTGGTGCGCGGCATCCGCGTAGCCACCTGCCGGTAGGGGCCTTGGAAGGCCCCTACGCGACGTCCCAGTGGTGGTAGTTGGTGTCCCACGGCCACGAGGCCCACACCGCGGCACCGAGGCAGATGGCTCCGAACAGGACGGGGACCGTTCTTGGGTTCACGCTTGCTGCGGGGCGCGAACGGTTTCACGGTCCGGGTTGGTCGCCGATGGTGCGGTGCGGGGCCAGGTCCAGGCGTACCGCACGATGAGGGCGAGTAGGATCAGTTCCAATACGATGCCAAGGCCGTAGAAGTACGGCCAGGACTCGCCCACCGCGTTGAATGCCGTGACGGGAACGTAGAGCGAGGCCACGATGAGGTTCGTGATGCGGGTCGCCCGGGCGGGCAGCGTCATCGACAGCACGACCATGAGGATCGGGATGGCCACTAGGGTCAGCGCCGCGGTCGAAAAGGTCTGGGAGAGGTCGAACTCGAAGACCTTGCCGTCGAGGATGTCTTCGACGACGCCGGGCGTGAAGAAGTTGAGAATGTCCACATAGGCGTACAGGAACATGAAGCTGGTCCACGCCGCGGCGAGCTTGGCTCTCACCGGGATCGGCTGGTCTTCCAGTGTGGTGGTGGGTTGACGCGTTCTCATCATGGGCTCCGTCGTTGGTGAGGATCGGTACGTCCACGATCGCTGAGCCCGCTGGCGGGCACACCGGCCCGGAGGCCGGAGTTCGCCTGGCCGATGAGATGGTCTCTCTCTCGTGCTTTCGGCTGATCCGCCGCTGCCGCGCTGTCCCTACAGTGGACAGATGGTGACGAAGGCGCTGCGCTCGTTGTGGGCCTCGGTCGCCCCGGCCGGGACCAGTCGTCGTGCATGTACGTCAGGTTCGGTTCAGTGCCCCACCCGGCCGGTGTCGTAGGCCCACATCGCGATCTCGACCCTGTTCCGGGCGCCGATCTTGGCCAGCAGGCTCGCGACGTGGGTCTTGGCGGTCGTCAAGCTGATGAACAGCTCGGCGGCGATCTCCGCGTTCGTGCGGCCGACAGCGACCAGTTTCAGCACCTCCTCCTCGCGTTGGGTGAGCGGCTCGATCGGTTGGGTACGGCGTTTCGATGAGGCCCCCGCGGCAAGGGTCGCTAGCAGCCTGCGGGTGATGTTCGGCGCGATCAGGGCATCGCCGACGGCAGCGGCATGGACAGCCTGCACCAGCAACTCTGGCCCGGCATCCTTGAGGAGAAATCCTCGGGCTCCGGCCCGAAGCGCGCCGTGGACGTACTCGTCCAGGTCGAACGTCGTGATCACCACCACCGCAATGGGGTCCGCGACGCCCCGCCCTGCGAGGAGCTCGGTCACCTCGATGCCGTCCAGCCCGGGCATCCGAATGTCGACCAGGCACACGTCGGGGCGGAGCCGATGCGCCAGCTCGACGGCGGCCTTGCCGTCGGCGGCTTGGCCGACGACCTCGATGTCGGGCTGGGCGTCAAGGATCATCGACAGGCCGGTGCGCACCAGATCTTGGTCGTCTGCCACCAGCACGCGCGTCGTCATAGGGGCAACTTCATCGGCAGCTCGGCGTCGACCGCCCACCCGCCCTCGGGCGTCGGCCCAGCGCGTAGCGTGCCGCCGAGCAGCTGCACGCGCTCGGTCATCCCCAGCAGCCCGAAACCGTGGGTCGCCGGCCGCGCCGGGCCGATCTGGCCGTCGTCGGTCACGTGGAGCCGCAGCCTTCCTGCGCCCTCGACGACCCTGATCTCCACACGCGAGGCGTTTCGGGCGTGCCGCAGCGCATTGGTCAGCGCCTCCCGCGCCATCCGGTACACGGCGGCGTCGACCTGGGGCCGAAGTCCGGCCAGATCACCCGCCAACTCCACGTCGACGACGGGGTCCGGTTCGCGGCGGGCGAGGAGCATCAGGTCGGCGACGCCGGGCTGGGGACCGTACTCCGCCGGCGCTCCGTCACGCAGCACCCGGACCATCGCTCGCATCTCTGCCAGGGTCCGCGACGCTTCCCCCTCGATGATCGCAAGCGCCTCGAGCGCCGCTTCAGGTCGCTTCGCGGCCATCGTCATGCCAGCCTGCGCTTGCAGCGTGATCGCCGAGACGTGGTGGGCGACCGAGTCGTGCAGCTCGCGCGCGAGGCCGACGCGTTCCTGGCTGCGGACCTGGTCGAGCGCCCGGCGCCGACTCTCGGCGCGGTAGCGGAACGCCGCTCCGCTCGCTGCCGCCGCCGCCAGGACCGCCAACCCGCCGAAGAGCTCGGCTGGCCCGGTGTAGTCGGTCGCAATGCTGAACCCCGCGGCGACCGCAACCACCAGCAGCCCAATCACGATCTGACGCCCTGAGCCCCAGCGGACCAGCGAGTAGACGAGCACCAGGATGTAGATCATCGTGTTTAGGCCCACGCCTGAGGTCCCGCCCAGCCAGCTCGCCAGTCCTAACGCCATCCCGGTGCCGAAGCCCACCACGACGCAGACCAACGGGTGAGTACGCCGCCATAGCAGCACCGGCGCAAGTCCGACCGTCACAATCGTCACGACCGGCCGCCAGGTGATGTCCTCTCGGAGGGTTCCTTCGAGCAACGCCGCCACCATCACCACGCCGACCAGCACCCGGTCGAGCCACACCCGTTCGGGCGTGTCCGCGGCGCGGGGCTCGTCCCAGAGCGAGCGCAGGCCGGTAGTGAACACACACCCAGCCTAGAGACAGCCCGGGCGTCGGAGACCCACCGAAAGAACGAGACGCCGCTCCCCCCAATGGCAGAGGCGGGTCCGGCCTCGACGCCGATGTGCCGGAAGGCCGGTCGCGGCGAGGCCCAGTGCGCCTGTCTGGTAAAAGTGCTGGCCCCGAGCGAACAACCGGGGCCGTGACGACAAGTTCGACGGACACCCCAAGAGCGTCCGTATCCGTGAAGACGTCCTTGAAGCCGCGATCGCCGACTTCTACGCCGAACGCGTCTTCGGGCGGATTCCGGTGGCAGACCTCGGCAAGGTTGCCCATCTGGCGGGAGTGACGGCCGCCGTCCCCGGGCCGCACCCGGCGGCCACTGGGCATCCAGGTCGCGTAGATGCTGTACGTACCCCGGGTGGGATTCGAACCCACACTGTCGGTGGTTTGAGCACCGTCTCTCTGCCGTTGGAGTACCGGGGCCGGCGGGTGGAGCGTGGTCGAGCGGGCGGGGCCGCTGCGGAGACGACCGGGCGGAGCTGGGCGAAGAGATCGTGATCGATCCGGTCCGGAACGTCTCGTCCACGACTCTATCCGGGTAGGGTGCGTTTCGACCTCCCGCCCTCCTCTGCTCGGGCAGGATGTCAACCTGACTCCCCTGCCCTGTCACACTAGGGTCACACCTCCGAGACCAGGAGTACGACTCGATGAGCCAACCCTCCTCGAACCCGCGCCGGGTTCTGATCGCCGAGGACGAAGCGCTGATCCGGCTCGACCTCAGGGAGATGCTGCAAGAGGAGGGCTACGAGGTCGTCGGGGAGGCCGGCGACGGCGAGATGGCCGTCAACCTCGCCGGCAAGCTCCGGCCCGACCTGTGCATCCTCGACGTGAAGATGCCCAGGATGGACGGCATCGAGGCCGGCGCGAAGATCGCCAAGGACCGCATCGCCCCCGTGGTCATCCTCACCGCGTTCAGTCAGCGGGAGCTGGTCGAGCGGGCCCGCGAGGCCGGCGCCATGGCCTACGTCGTCAAGCCGTTCCAGAAGAAGGACCTGCTGCCCACGATCGAGATGGCGATGAGCCGGTTCACGGAGATCGTGAGCCTGGAGGCCGAGGTCGAGGACCTGCAGGGCCGGCTCGAGGCCAGGAAGATCATCGAGCGGGCGAAGGGTGTGCTCCAGACCGAGCACAGCATGACCGAGCCCGACGCCTTCCGCTGGATCCAGCGGACGTCGATGAACCAGCGTCGGACGATGCGCGCCGTAGCCGAGGCCGTGCTGTCGGGCGAGGCGCTGCCAGGGTCGTGACGTCCCCGTTCGTGCCGCCCCCGGCAACCCCGTCCGTGCCGTCCCCGGCAACGCGCGGGCCGGGGACCGGGTGAGCGACGCCTCGCCGCCGGGATCAGCGCCGATCCCCGGTCCCGAGGACGCGCCGCAGCCGTCCCCCCGAGCACCGGAACCGGTTTTGGCGGACGCCCCCGCGCCCGCGCCCGCATCGACCGAGGCCGACACTTCCTCCCCGGGCGCCGAGGCCTCAGGCCCAGGCGCAGGGGCCTCAGACCCAGGCGCAGGGGCCTCAGGCCCAGGCGCGGAGGCCCCCGCGCCCGCTCGAGCGACGCCGGGGTCCGCGCGACCGTGGCGGGTCCGAGCGGGTCATGCGCGAGCGACTCTCGTGGCGGTCGTCGGCCGGATCGGGCAGTGGAGCCGGGCGCGGTGGCGCACCGGCCGGGGTCGGGCGATCCTCGCCGCGATCGTCGCTCTGGTCCTGGCCGTGCCGTCGGCGCTGGGGCTCATCCTGGCCACCGCCCTCGACAGCGACCGCGGCGCCGACGTTCGCGTGACCCGGGTGGCCACCCTCGGCGTCATGGCACCGCTGTCGGGTGATCTGTCCGCCGAGGGAACGAGCGCGCGCAACGCTGTCGCGCTCGCCGTCGAGGAGGCCAACGATTCGGGGGCGATCCCGGGTTGGCGCCTGGAGCTGTCCACCCACGACGACCTGTCCCGCCCGGACGGGGGAGCCCAGGCCGCCGACGCCTTCACCGCCAACGACCGCCTGATCGGCGTCGTCGGGCCGTTGAGCTCGCTCGTGGCCAAGGTCGCCCTGCCCGCGCTGAGTGCCGAGGGCATCCCGGTCGTCTCCCCGTCCAATGCCGACCCCACCCTCACCGGTGCCGGCATCGACCCGCGCACCCGCCCCTACCCGACCTACTTCCGGCTCGCCGGCACCGACGAGCTGCAGGCGCGGGTGGCCGCCGAGTACGCGGTGCGGACGCTCGGCCGCCGACGCATCGCCGTCGTCGACGGGGAACCCCGCTACGGCACGACGCTCGGCGGCCGGTTCGCGGTGCGTGCCGCCGCGTTGGGGGCGACGGTCACGTCGGTCTACCAGGTCCAGGGGGACGGCTCCGACGGGTCCGAGCTGGATTCGACCGTGGAGGCGATCGAGCAGGAGGCCCCCGACCTGGTCTACCTCGCCACCGGCGCGGCGTTCGCCGGGAAGCTGCGCACCCGGCTCGCCGCGTCGGGCGCGTCGATCCAGGTCATGGGCTCGGACGCGCTGCTGCAACGCCGCTACACCGACGACGCGAAGTCGGCCGCGGACGGGGACCTGATCACCAGTCTGCTGGTCCCGCCGACGAGGCTGCCGGCCGCCGGTGCATTCGTCGCCGACTACTCCCAGCGGTTCGGCGGTCCGGCGGACGACGACGGCAGCACGACCCCGAGCGGCGCCGACAGTACCGACGGGTCCGACGTCGGCGAGCGGAACCGCGAGGACGCCACCCGGACTCTGGCCGCCACCCGGACTCTGCCCGCCACCCGGACTCTGCCCGCCACCCGGACTCCGCCCGCCACCCGGACTCCGCCTGCCACCCGGACTCCGCCTGCCACCCGGACTCCCGAAGCGGCCGCGGTCGCGGGGACGGGTGGCCAGCCGGCATCGCCGCCGCGTGAGGGTCGCCAATCGGCGGCGCGGGACCCGGCCGGGAGCGGCGCCGCCGGTGGCGACGCGGCTGCGGCGCAGCGCCGGCAGGTGGCCCACGACGCCGCCGTCGAGCTCGCTCAACGTCGCGCCGAGGCCGTTCCCCCGGTGGCCGCCTACGCCTATGACGCGGCGCGGACGATCATCCGGGCGGCGGCGACAGTGCTGCCCGGCCGTCCTTCCGTCGACGCGGCCGCCCGGCACGACGTCGTGGTCGCGATCGGCCGTGGCTCGTTCGCCGGCGTCACGGGTTCCGTCGGCTTCGATCGCTGGGGGGACACGCCCACGCCGAGAGTCGCCCTCTACACCGTGCTCGGGGGCCGGTTCGTCGCCCTGACGACCTGGACCTGACCCGCCGGTCGGTTCCCGTGGCGCTGCCGGTCGTACCCGGCCGAGTGGGTGTGGCCCGCAGCCCCACGTCCACGTCCACATCCACGCCAGGAAATCACTCAAGGCTACGACACGCTCACTACGAGCTTTCCTTGGTCGATATCGCGGGCTAGGTTTCGTCGCGACAAGTCGTCGATCGGTTACCTGATTTCTTCGACGACATTTCCGGCGACTCCGGCGCCCCGGGTGCCGACACCAGCAGCGAGGTGCTGCGGAAGGACGTGTCATGAGCGGTCCTGGACGGCGATGGGCAGTGCTCGGGGCCGCGGGGGTGCTGACGGCCGTGGCCGCGCTCGGCGGGTGCGGCGGCTCCACCGCAGAGGTCGGGAAGAAGGAGTTCGTCATCGGCTTCCAGGGGCCGCTGTCCGGCGACAACCAGCAGCTCGGCATCAACGCCTACGACGGCGTGCTGACCGCCGTCGACCTGGCCAATCGACGCGATGATCTGCCGTTCCGGCTGCGGCTGGTCGCCTCGGACGACCAGGGCGACCCCGACCAGGGCCCGACCGCCGCGCAGAAGCTCCTCGACAACCCGGGCGTCGTCGCCGTCGTCGGTCCGGTCTTCTCCGGGCCGACGAAGTCGAGCGAGCCGCTCTACTCCCAGACCGGCCTGCTGTCGGTGAGCCCGTCGGCGACGAACCCGGCGCTCACCGACCTCGGCTTCCTCACCTTCTACCGGGTGATCGCCCCCGACACGGTCCAGGGCGCGGCCGCAGCCGAGTACCTGACCAAGGTGCTGAAGGCGACGAAGGTCTACTCGCTGGATGACCGCAGCGAGTACGGCACCGGCCTGTCCGGGGCACTCGAGCAGGCGCTGACCGCCCACGACGTCAAGGTCGTCCACGACGGCATCAACCCGACGAAGGACTACACCTCCCAGGCCACGAAGATCATCGGTGAGCGGCCGGACGTTCTCTACTACTCCGGCTACTACTCGGAGCTCGCCCTGCTGACCAAGGCGCTGCGCAGCAAGGGCTTCACCGGGAAGATCGTCAGTGGGGACGGGGCCAACGACGACCAGCTCATCCGGGAGGCCGGCGTCGGCAACGCCGAGGGCACGCTGCTCACCTGCGCCTGCGGGGATCCGAACAGCGATCCCGCCGCGGCCGGTTTCGTCGCCGAATACCGGACGGTCAACAGCGGGGCCCGACCGGGCACGTACTCCGGCGAGGCGTACGACGCCACCAACGCGATCATCGAGGTGCTGCGCAAGATCGGCACCGGGGCCACCCGGGAGTCGGTCGCGGCCGCGTTCGGCTCCGTGAACGTCCCCGGCGTCACCAAGCGGATCCGGTTCCGTAAGAACGGCGAGGTGGAGGGGTCGACGGTCTACCTCTACGAGGTCCGGGACGGGAAGCGGACCGTGCTCGGCCCGGTCCAGTCACTCGTCAAGCCGTGACCCCGCGGCGGACCCCGGTTCCGCCCCGCCTACCTCCGGGTCACCGGCGTCAAGCGGGCGGACCCGGAGGTGTGCCATTCGGGCCGGTGTGCAGTGCAGTTCGGGCCGGTGTGCCGTTCGGGCCGGTGTGCTGTTCGGGCCGGAGGACCCGTCGGCCGGCGGGAACGGCTGGGCCGCAGACGGGAACCAGGGTCGATCGGTCCGGTCGGGGATTCGCGCGATCGGAGACTCGATGGTGAGGCACCCGGGACCGACTTTGGTGCCGTCCGGACCTTCCCCGAGCCCAGGCGTTGTCTACTCGCCCATCCCGGGTGCCACGGGCGATGAGATTAGGGCGGTCCATGCATCTGGTCAATGCATCGGAGTGGTCCGGTGTGTCAGTTCGAGTGTCCTCCTGGGTGGGCAGGAGAACCGGAAAATACTGGCATTAGGGCGATCCATGTCCGGTTTTCGTGTCCCGGTCGGCGGCGGGCCGCTTCCGATCAGCTCGGGCCAGATGTGTTCAGGCCGGCCGGCAGTCCGCTGCGGATCATGCAGGTGAGGCGGCAGGTGCAGGTCACGCGGCCGGCGTCGTCGGTGATCCGGATGTCGTAGGTGACGAGGCTACGCCCGCCACGGATGCGGGTGGCGACGGCGGTGACGGTGCCCGAGGTCGCCGACCGGTGGTGCGAGGCGCTGATCTCGATACCGACGGCCATCGAGCCGGGCGGGGCGTCCAGGTTCGCCCCGACCGAGCCCAGCGTCTCGGCGAGCACCACGGAGGCGCCGCCGTGCAGGAGACCGTAGGGCTGTCGATTGCCCTCGACGGGCATCGTGGCGACCAGCCGCTCGGGGCTCGCCTCGGTGAGCAGGATGCCCATTTGCCGCTCGATCTCCCCGCGCGCGGCGTTGATCTGCGCGGCCAGCCGAACCGCGTCGGCTTCCTCGACGTCAGCCTCCACGACGTTGGCCTCGACGCGCGGACCCCTGTTGCCGTCCTCACCACTGCCCTGGATCGCGGCGATGTCGTCGGCCGCGGGCGCGGCATCGGCAGCGGTCATGACCGCCAGCCTAGACGACCAGCTCCCGTCGGCTGGCCGACCAACCACGATGTGTGGCCGAACCCTGGCGCCGGGCACCGGCCTCCGGCGAGGGCAGGCCCCCGACCGCCTTCGCCCCGGCCGAGCGCCAGTGGTTGGAGGTTGCTGGCGCCTCCCGCCATAGGAAAGGTCATCAGCCTCAGGCAACTCGCGGCGCGACCGGGGGTGGACCGACGGCGGGTGGCTGAGGGCGGACGGACAGCAGGACGGACGGCAGTCGGCCATGCGGTCCGGGCACGCGGTCCGGGCACACAGTGGCCCCCGCCGCGATGGACCGCCCACAGGCAACGGAACTGTCGGACGCACGGCCTAAACTCGCCGCGTGTCCGTCACCACGCCGAACTCGCCCGCCGACCAGCCGGCTCCGTCCGCCGCCGAGGCCCCGTCCGCCGCCGAGGCAGGGTCCGTTGCCGAGGCAGGATCCGCCGCCAGAGCAAGGCCCGCCGACGATGCGGGATCCGCCGGGGCCGGGTTCCCGACCGGCGCGGCGTTCGCTGCCGAGACGGGCGATGCTGTCGAGACGAGCGCCTCCGCGGCCGCTGGGTCGGCCGGTGCGGAGGAGCCCGCGGCGGAGGCTCGGCCGGCGAAGCCGCGCGGTGTCCGACGGTCCACCGCCGCGTCGACGTCGACGGCCAAGACGCCAGCGGCCAAGTCGGAGACGGCCGCGACGGCCAAGGCGAAGACGGTCAAGACGGACACGGCTGCGACGGCGAAGGCGACTACGGCGAAGTCGACCGCGGCGAAGAAGGCGGCGCCCGCGGCCGCGGTCCCGCGGCTGCTGCTGCTTGACGGGCATTCGCTGGCCTACCGCGCGTTCTACGCGTTGCCGGTGGAGAACTTCTCCACCACCACCGGCCAGCCGACCAACGCCGTGTACGGATTCACCTCGATGCTCATCAATGTCCTGCGCGACGAGAAGCCGACCCACGTGGCGGTCGCCTGGGACCTGCCGACTCCGACCTTCCGCCACACCCAGTACGCCGAGTACAAGGCGGGCCGCTCGGAGACCCCGGCCGACTTCGTCGGGCAGGTCAGCCTCATCCACCAGGTGTGCGACGCGCTCGCCGTGCCGGGGGTCAGCGCCGCCGGCTACGAGGCCGACGACGTGATCGCCACCCTCGCGACCGCGGGCGCCGCGGTGGGGATGGACGTGCTGGTCGTCACCGGCGACCGGGACGCGTTGCAGCTCGTCAACGAGCGGGTCACGGTCCTGATGACCCGCAAGGGCATTTCCGACATGACCCGGTTCACCCCGGACGAGGTGCAGGCGAAGTACGGCCTGTCACCGGTGCAGTACCCGGATTTTGCGGCGCTGCGCGGCGACCCGTCCGACAACCTGCCCTCCGTGCCGGGAGTGGGGGAGAAGACCGCCACCAAGTGGATCCAGCAGTTCGGGTCCCTCGCCGAGCTGGTGGACCGGGCCGACGAGATCGGCGGGAAGACGGGGGCGTCGCTGCGCGCCCACCTGGCGTCGGTCATCCGCAACCGTTCGCTGACCGAGCTGTCCCGCGATGTTCCGCTCCCCGTCGGACCGGACGAGCTGCGCCTGCGCCCCTGGGATCGCGAGGCCGTCCACCAGTTGTTCGACACGCTGCAGTTCCGCGTCCTGCGTGAGCGCCTCTACGCGGCCCTGGCCACCGCCCCGCCGCCCGTCGAGGAGGGTTTCGACGTCGACCTGACCACCCTCGGTCCTGACGAGGTGGCCCAGTGGCTCGACGAGCACGCCCGCGGGGTCGGCCGCACCGGCCTGCACGCCCGCGGAACCTGGGGGCGGGGCACGGGCGTGCTGTCCGGCCTCGCCCTGGCCTCGGCCGACGGCGCCGCGGCCTGGCTCGACCCGACCCAGCTCACCCCGGCGGACCTGACGGCGCTCGGCGGCTGGCTCGCCGATGCGCACCAGCCGAAGGCGGCGCACGACGTCAAGGGCCCGATGCTGGCTCTCGCGGAGTTGGGCCTGACGCTGGCCGGCGTCACCAGTGACACCGCGCTGGCCGCCTACCTGGCCCTGCCCGGCCAGCGCTCGTTCGACCTGGCCGACCTGGTCGCCCGCTACCTGCACCGGGACCTGGCCGTCGAGCCGGCCGGCAACGGCCAGCTCACCCTCGACGGCTCCGGGGAGGCGGAGGAGTCCCACGCGGACGCGGTGCGGGCCCGCGCGTGCCTGGAGCTCGCCGACGAGCTTGACGCGGACCTGGAGCGCCGTTCCGCCGCGGTCCTGCTGCGGGACATGGAACTTCCGCTGGTCACGGTCCTCGCCGGGATGGAACGGGCCGGCATCGCCGCCGACCAGGATCATCTGACCGAGCTGCAGAAGCACTACGGCGGCGAGGTCACGGCCGTCGCCGCGCAGGCCCATGAGATCGTCGGCCGGACGTTCAACCTCGGTTCCCCCAAGCAGCTCCAGCAGATCCTGTTCGACGAGCTCGGCCTGCCCAAGACCAAGAAGATCAAGACCGGCTACACCACCGACGCCGACGCCCTCGTCTGGCTCGCGGTCCAATCCGACCACCCGCTGCTGCCGGTGCTGCTGCGCCACCGGGACGTGGNCCGGCTCAAGACCGTCGTCGATTCACTGCTGCCCATGATCGATGATGTCGGCCGCATCCACACCACGTTCAACCAGATGATCGCTGCCACCGGCCGGCTGTCGTCCACCGATCCGAACCTCCAGAACATCCCGATCCGCACCGCCGAGGGGCGCCAGATCAGGCGTGCCTTCGTCGTCGGCCCCGGTTACGAGACCCTGCTCACCGCCGACTACTCGCAGATCGAGATGCGGATCATGGCGCACCTGTCCGGCGACGAGGGCCTCATCGAGGCGTTCGGATCAGGCGAGGACCTGCACACCTTCGTCGCCGCAGAGGCGTTCGACCTGCCCATCAGCGAGGTCGACCCCGAGCTGCGGCGGCGCATCAAGGCGATGTCCTACGGGCTGGCGTACGGACTGTCGGCGTTCGGCCTCGCCAGCCAGCTCGGGATCGCCCCCGACGAGGCGCGCGAGCACATGGACGCGTACTTCGGCCGGTTCGGCGGGGTGCGCGACTTCCTGCGCGGTGTGGTCGAACGGGCCCGCCAGGACGGCTACACCGAGACGATGCTCGGCCGTCGGCGTTACCTGCCCGACCTGACCAGCGACAACGCCCAGCGCCGGCAGATGGCCGAGCGGATGGCCCTCAACGCCCCGATCCAGGGCTCGGCCGCCGACATCATCAAGATCGCTATGCTGGGGGTCGACCGGGCGCTGCGGGCCGGCGGGCACGCCTCCCGGCTGTTGCTCCAGGTCCACGACGAACTCGTGCTGGAGATCGCTCCCGGCGAGTACGACGCGGTCGAGGCGCTCGTACGCGCCGAGATGACGTCGGCGTACACCATGTCGGTGCCCCTCGACGTCAGCGTCGGAGCCGGCCGGACCTGGGACGACGCCGCTCACTGAATGCCGGAAAAGCCCGCTCCGAGCGCCGCTGCGCCGATGGTCTGTATACGTTCCGGTCGGGATTTCCGCGGGCGCGCGGCGGACTATGTCCGGACATAGTCGCGTGGTCGCGGTGCAGGTTTCGGACGCGCATGTTAGCCGCTGCGCCGCACCGGCTATGTTGAAGAAAGCCTGACCCGGATCTCGTCAGCGTCGCGGGTGGTGACCCCGGCACCAGGTCACCACGGCCTGACGTGACGCGCAATTCTACGCCGGATATGTCGACCCAGCCGAATAGTCCGCCGCGGAGACCGCGGCGGAATTGGCGGTCCGGGCCACGTCCTGCGGACCGGCCGTAACGGCGGGGAGGAATGCGGTTCGTGCACAACGGTCGTACGTTCGCCGACCGCCGGCGGTTCCTCGTCGCCGCGCCGACGGGCGCCGCCGCGCTGTTCCTGCTCGCCGCGGTCCTGCCCGGCTCGCCGGGCCAGCAGCGGTGGGAGAGCTGGGTCGGCCTGCTGGTCGCGGCGGCCAACGTAGTACTGGGGCTGGTGGCGAGGCCACGCTGGAACTGGGTGCCGCCGTTCGCCGCCGCCTCGCTGGCAACCGCCCTCGCCCTCGCGCTCGCCGGAGCCACCTCCGGCAGCGACGCCGACATGTACCTGGTCTGGTTCCCCCCGCTGTGTGCGTATGTCGCCCTCGTGACGACTCCCGCGGCGATCCTGGTCATCGCCATGATCACCGGCGCGCTCGTGGCGGGCGTGGCGGCCGGCGCCGATCCGACCCAGACAGCGGGTCCCGTGTCGGCGGCGCTCTCCACGGTCGTGGCCGGAGCGGTGGTGAAAGGCCTGTTCCGGGCGGGCTTGCTGCAAAGCCACGCCGATCCGCTCACGCACCTGGCCAACCGGGCGGGCACCCTCGAACGTGGCGAGAGCGCCGTGGCGGAGATCCAGGCAGAGGGCCGGGAGGCGATCCTGGTCCTGGTCGACATCAACCGGTTCCATGAGATCAACGACGCGCTCGGGCATGCCGGCGGCGACCGGCTGCTGCAGATCATCGCGCGGACGCTGTCCGGGCTGCGGCCGATCCCGGCCTTCGTTGGCCGGGCCGGCGGGGACGAGTTCGCCCTCGTCTTCCGCGGGATGCCGGTCCCACCCACCGTCGCGACGGCCGCCAGCCGCCCGGGAGCGCCCCTGCCCGTGCCCACCGCGGCGGAGACGAAGCGGCGCCGGGTGCTCGGCCGCCGGGTCCTGCGCCAGATCCAGGGACCCTTCCAGGTCTGCGGCGTCGACGTCGAGGTGGACGCCTCCGTCGGGATCGCCGTGGCCCCCCGCGACAGCACCACCATGAGCGGGCTGCTGACCTGCGCCGACTCGGCGCTGCTGCGTGCCAAGCGGGTGGGGGAGAGCGTCGGACTGTGGGATCCCGGTATCACCGGGGTGCGGCCCGAGGAGATCGCGTTGTACGCGCAGTTGCGCACCGCGATCACCCGCGGCGAGCTGCTGCTGTTCTACCAGCCACTGCAGTCGGCATGCTCGGGTGGGATCGTCGGCGCGGAGGCGCTGCTGCGCTGGCACCACCCCACCCGAGGGCTGCTGGCGCCCGGCGTGTTCCTCCCCGTCGCCGAACGCTCACCGCTGATCGCCGATCTGACCCGCTGGGTCCTCGACGAGGCGCTGCGCCAGTGCGCCGCCTGGGCGGACGAGGGTCTGCACCTGCCCGTGTCGGTGAACCTCTCCGCCCGGATGCTGGTGCTCGACGACCTGCCCCAGGTCGTTGCCGGCTCCCTGGCGGCCCACGGACTGGCCAGCGACGTCCTCACCCTGGAGATCACGGAGAGTGCGCTGGTCACCCAGCCGGCTCGGGCGGCGACGATGCTGAGTGAGCTGCGTACGCAGGGCGTGGCGCTGTCCCTGGACGACTTCGGCACCGGCTACAGCTCGATGGNGATCCTCAAGACGCTCCCCTTCGACGAGGTCAAGATCGACCGGGGTTTTGTCGCGGATGCCCGCGGCAGCCTGCCCGACGCCGCGATCGTGCGGTCGGTGCTCGACCTGGGCCACCGGCTCGGGCTGCGGGTGGTCGGCGAGGGGATCGAGGACGAGCGCACGCTTGCGATGATGATCGACCTCGGCTGTGACCTGCTCCAGGGCGAGGCGATCTCGGTGCCGCTGCCGGCGGCGGAGATGTCCGAGCTGCTCCGCTCCCGGGCCGCCGAGGTACGGCCGTCTGCCCCGCACGCGACCCTCCCGACATCGGAACGCGCTACGGAGTGCGCCGGCGGGTTGCCCGATGCCCGATTGTCGGATGGTGGCGGGGCGCCCGGAGCCGGGGTGGCCGAGGGCGGGGTGGCCGAGGGCGGGGTGGCTGACGGCGGGGTGGCCGAGGGCGGGGTGGCTGACGGCGGGGTGGCTGACGGCGGGATGGTCGAGGGCGGGGTGGCCGGGGGTGAGGCGGCCGGCGGTGCGGGGCAGGCGGAGGCCGGGCGGTCGGGGTCACCCCCGCCCGGGGAGGCGGGAACCGCACCGGGGGGACGAGGACAGCAGCAGGGGGTGCCCGCACGGTCAGGCCGGCGCATCGGGGGTCGACCGATGTCGAGCGGCTGACCGCGCGGAGCACCACCTCGCGCGGGTCAGTTCGCGGCCGCCGTCCCCGAGGCCGCCGCCGGGGCGGTGGGCGCCAGCGATGCGCAGGCGGCCCGCGCGGTACGCCAGGTGTCGGCGTCCACGCCGGGCGGTGCCGCGGTCGAGCCCGAGCCCGCACCACTGCCGGGTCCGCCGCCGGCTCCTGGTCCGCCGCCGGTACCGGTGCCGCCGCCGTTCGGGGCGCCCGACGGCGGGGCACCGGTCGGACGAGCGCCCTGCGGCGGTGCGCCTCCCGCTGCGCCGGCACCCGGAGTCGGCAGCGTCACCCCGTTGTTCGCGAGGCAGGTCCGGTAGGCAGCCATCGCAGCCGTCCCCCCGCCGGCGGGGGGAGTCGCCCCCGTGGCGGGAGTCGCTCCCGTGGACGGGGTTGCCAACGCAGCAGTCCCCGACGAGGCCGAGCCGGCCGCCGCGTCGCTCCCGCCGCCCCCGCATCCGGCCAGCACGGCCGTCAGGGTGACCGACAGCAGCGGCAGGATGAGCCGGTGCCGCCGCGTCGCGGTGCCGCTCCGGCGCGCATACCGGGACATCCTGACGTCGTTCATGCTCCCCCTCGGTGCAGCGGGACCGCCGGTGTGCCGGCTGGTGGACACGCTGTCGGGCCCCGCTGTGGGGAGCCTGTGCCGAGGCTGGGTGTTTCCTGCGATTCGCGGGATCATGGTCCCGGGCGGGTGTCAGACGGCGATGCCGACCTCGCGCCACGCCTCGGCGACCGCCTTGCGCTCGTCCGCGCCGAACAGCACGCCGGCCTGGCGGCTCGTCACCGCCGCGAACGAGCGGAAGGTCGCGTTCGGCCGCACCTGCGGGGCGCGCAGGCTCTCGTACCAGATGCGGCCGGCCCGCTCCCACGCGTGCCCGCCGAGCGCGATCGCGGCGAGGTAGAACGCCTTGTTCGGGATGCCCGAGTTGATGTGCACGCCACCGTTGTCACCGGTCATCTGGACGTAGCCGGTCATGTGCGCGGGCTGGATGTCGTCGCCGAGCACGGGATCGTCGTAGGCGGTGCCGGGGTCCTTCAACGACCGCAGCGCTACCCCCGACACCGCGTCGGTGAGCAGCTCGTCGCCGATCAGCCAGTCGGCCTGCTCCGCGGTCTGGCCGAGCGCGTGCTGCTTCACCAGGGAACCGAAGACGTCGCTGACCGACTCGTTCAGCGCCCCGGACTGGTTGACGTACATCAGCGCCGCCTCGTCCTCGGTGACGCCGTGGGTCAGTTCGTGCCCGATGATGTCCAGCGACACCGTGAACCGCTGGAAAAGCTCGCCGTCGCCGTCGCCGAACACCATCTGCCGGCCGTTCCAGAAGGCGTTGTCGTAATGGTCGCCGTAGTGGACGGTGGCGAGCAGCGCCATCCCCTCGTCGTCGATGGAGTCGCGGCCGAACACCTCCGAGTAGAACCTGAACGTGGCACCGAGGCCGTCGTAGGCCTCGTTGGCCGCCACGTCATCGACCGCGGCCTCGCCCTCGGTGCGGACCGTCCTACCCGGCAGCGCCTCGGTGCCGGCGGCGTCCCCGACGGTGCGGCGCGGACCGGCATCCGGGTCCAGCCGCGGCGGTGCGGCGCCGCGCTGCGCGGAGCGAAGCTGGGCGTTGTGGACGCGAATCGTGCGGTGCGAGCCGTCCTGAACGAGGGTGGACAGCGCCCAGGAACGCTGGTCGTCGCTGCCGTTGCGGACGATGCGTTCGAGGATGTGCGGCGGGATGGCGCAGGGCGCGGTGGGGCGTGGGGCGGTGGTGCCCAGGGCGGTGGTGCCCAGGGCGGTGGTGCCCAGGGCGGTGGTGCCCAGGGCGGTGGTGCCCAGGGCGGTGGGGTTCGGCACGGTGAGGTTCGGCGCGGTGGGGCGGGGGCAGGGCATGGTCGACTCCGGAGGGTGGGGGCGGCGACCGGGCCGAGGCCCGGCGTGCAGCCGACGGGTGGCGTGACCCGTAGCCACCGACCCTGCTACCTGCGGCGCAGGATGTCCAGAGTGTGTTGGTGTGTCTGTATGGTGCGATTGTTGGCCTACGGCGTGTTGTTGCCATTGCCGCGAGGTCGTCTCACCGGCGCTCCGCCTCGCCGGCTGCGCCACCGCCGCAGGCCGCCCCGCGCGGCCGCCTGCGTGAGGGCCAGCGCCAGACCGCCGAGCACCAGGTAGGTCATGTGCGCGTCCAGCCAGTTCACGGCGCCGCGCATCCACGGGGCCACCGCCCGCGCCGCGGTCAGGTAGAGCGCGGCGGACAGCAGGGAACCGGGAATCAGGAACCGCAGGAAGCGACGCATCGGCACGTCACCCGCGCCGAGCGCCGCGTCGACCGCCGCGTTGGTGTTGACCAGGCAGAACCACAGCAGGGGGGTCTGCGTCCCCGGGCGGGCCAGGGCCGTGACCAGGCGGCTGCCACCGAGACGCCGCAGGAGGACCGACCGGATGTTGTTGCGCGCGAGCCCGAAGTAGCCGACGTCGACCAGGGCCCGAAAGAACGCGGCGACCAGCAGAGCCGGCACGAACGGCGCCGACCCGCCGACAAGCAGCAGGATCGCCCAGGTGGGCCGCAGCGCGATGAGCAGCAGCGGCGCCCGGCCGGCGAGCGCGGGCGCGATGGCCAGCCCCAGGGCGCCGAGCCCGAGCAGCGAACCGGTGAGCAGCACCGGCCACAACCGGTGAGCGAGCCGCTGCCCAGTCGGCATCGCCCGGGCCGAGGCGTCGCGCGGCCCCGCCCCGGTCAGGCTGTCGGCTGGCTCCCTTCCTGCCGAACCGTCGGCCGGCTGTGCCTCTCCGGAGCCGTCGATCCGCTCTGCCGCGGCCCTACCGGGCAGCCCGCCGGCGCCAGGGCCAGGACCNCCCGGGTCGGCCCGGGTGGGCACTGCCGGCCTGAGAACGGCCTGCGTCCGCCCCGTTTCGGTCGCCCCCACGCGGACCAGTCTGCCAACCGCCGCCCGCGCCGCGAAGGCGGTAGGCCGGGGTGGCCGGCGCGTGGGTTCCTGGTGGTGTCCGACGCGTGCCGGCACTACGGGCGTCGCGGCCGCAGGCTTTCGTTACCCGACCACATCGCGGTCAGATCGTGCCGAGGCTTGGGTACTGCGCCGAGGCGGCACATGTGCCGGCAGAGGCTGGCAGACTCGGCACCGTGCTCACAGTGGGTCTGACGGGTGGTATCGGGTCGGGCAAGAGTGCGGTGTCGGCGCGCCTCGCGGCCCGTGGGGCGCTGCTGATCGACGCTGACCAGATCGCCCGAGACGTGGTCGAACCGGGCACCCCGGGTCTCGCCGCGGTGCTGGCGGAGTTCGGAGCCGAGCTGGCCGCGCCCGACGGCAGCCTCGACCGCCCGGCACTCGGCCGGATCGTCTTCGCCGATGCCGCGGCCCGTCGGCGCCTGGAGGCGATCGTCCATCCGCTCATCCGGGCCGAGACCGCTCGGCGGATCGCGCAGCTCTCCCCGGACGGGATCGTCCTGCACGACGTCCCGCTGCTCGTCGAGGTGCACGCGGAGGGCAGCTACGACCTGGTGCTGGTCGTCGAGGCGCCGCGTGAGCTGCGGCTGGTGCGGCTGGAGGGCCGCGGACTGCCCCGCGATCAGGCGCTGGCCCGGATGGCCATGCAGGCCACCGACGAGCAGCGTCGCGCCGCCGCCGACATCGTCATCGACAACGGCGGCAGCCTCGACGAGCTCGACGCCCGCCTCGACGAGGTCTGGCAGGAGCTGCTGACCCGCCGCGACGCCCGCGCCGCCGAACACCCCCCGGCCACCACCCCGTAGCCCCCGGCCCGGCCTGGCCGGGCGGCGGGACCGGCCGCGCGGGCTACTGCACCCCGGCGGCACCCATGCCGCGCAGCTCCTTCTTCAACTCGGCGATCTCGTCGCGCAACCGGGCCGCCAGCTCGAACTGAAGCTCCTTGGCCGCCTCGTGCATCTGGTCGTCGAGCTGGCGGATGAGCTGCGCCAGCTCGTGCGAGGGCATCCCGGCGAGCTCGGCGGCGTACCGGCCGACCGTGCCCTGCGCCCCGCCCCGGGACTTCATCCCCGGCACCGGCGCCTTGCCACGCGACTGCGACCGTCCGCCCCCACCGATCAGCTCACCGTCCGCCGACTCGCGGACCATGTCGTCGAGGATGTCGACGACCTTCTTGCGTAGCGGCTGCGGATCGAGGCCGCGTTCGGCGTTGTAGGCCATCTGCTTCTCGCGACGCCGGTTCGTCTCGTCGATGGCACGGTGCATCGACGGGGTGATCGAGTCCGCGTACATGTGCACCTGGCCGGACACGTTGCGGGCGGCGCGGCCGATGGTCTGGATCAGCGACTTGTCGGAGCGCAGGAAGCCCTCCTTGTCGGCGTCGAGGATGCTCACCAGCGACACCTCGGGCAGGTCGAGACCCTCACGCAGCAGGTTGATCCCGACGAGCACGTCGAAATCCCCGCGACGCAGCTCGGTGAGCAGCTCCACCCGGCGCAGGGTGTCGACCTCGCTGTGCAGGTAGCGCACCCGGATGCCGAGTTCGAGCAGGTAGTCGGTGAGATCCTCGGACATCTTCTTGGTCAGCGTGGTGACGAGGACGCGCTCGTCCCGCTCCGCGCGCAGCCGGATCTCGTGGACGAGATCGTCGATCTGCCCCTTCGTTGGCTTGAGCACGACCTCCGGGTCGAGCAGCCCGGTTGGCCGGATGATCTGCTCGACGACGCCGTCGGCCCGGCCCAGCTCGTAGGGGCCCGGCGTCGCCGACAGGTAGATGGTCTGGCCGATGCGTTCCAGGAACTCCTCCCACCGCAGCGGCCGGTTGTCCATCGCGCTGGGTAGCCGGAAGCCGTGCTCGACGAGGTTGCGCTTGCGGGACATGTCGCCCTCGTACATCCCGCCGATCTGGGGGACGGTGTTGTGCGACTCGTCGATCACCAGCAGGAAGTCGTCGGGGAAGTAGTCCAGCAGGGTGTGCGGCGGGGTGCCGGCGTCGCGGCCGTCGATGTGCCGGGAGTAGTTCTCGATCCCGGAGCAGAAGCCGACCTGGCGCATCATCTCGATGTCGTAGGTGGTGCGCATGCGCAGCCGCTGCGCCTCCAGCAGCTTGCCCTGGCGCTCCATCGTCGCGAGGCGCTCGTCGAGCTCCGTCTCGATCCCGGCGATCGCCCGCTCCATCCGCTCCGGGCCGGCGACGTAGTGCGTCGCCGGGAACACGAAGATCTCCTCCACCTCGCGGACGATCTCCCCGGTCAGGGGATGCAGGTAGGTCAGCCGCTCGATCTCGTCGCCGAACATCTCGACCCGCACGGCGAGCTCCTCGTAGACCGGGAACACCTCCACCGTGTCGCCGCGGACCCGGAAGGTCCCCCGGGTGAAGGCCAGGTCGTTGCGGGTGTACTGGACGTCGACGAAGCGGCGCAGCAGCAGGTCCCGTTCGATCTCGTCGCCGACGCGCAGCCGCACCATCCGGTCGATGTACTCCTGCGGCGTGCCCAGGCCGTAGATGCAGCTCACGCTCGCCACCACGATGACGTCACGCCGCGTGAGCAGGCTCATCGTCGCCGAGTGCCGCAGCCGCTCGACCTCCTCGTTGATCGAGGAGTCCTTCTCGATGTAGGTGTCGGTCTGTGCGATGTACGCCTCGGGCTGGTAGTAGTCATAGTAGGAGACGAAGTACTCGACCGCGTTGTGCGGCAGCAGCTCGCGGAACTCGTTGGCGAGCTGCGCGGCGAGCGTCTTGTTCGGGGCCATCACGAGCGTCGGCCGCTGCAGGCGCTCGACGAGCCACGCCGTCGTCGCCGACTTGCCGGTGCCGGTCGCGCCGAGCAGGACCACGTTGGTATCGCCGGCCTGCACCCGCCGGGCCAGCTCGTCGATCGCGGCGGGCTGGTCGCCCGACGGGGAGAAGTCGGACACGACCTTGAACGGGGCGCGCGTCCGCTCGATGTCGAGGCTGGGCCGTTCGAACGTTGTGCTCACGCCATCTAGAACACCACAGCCCTCCGACAGTTTCCGACCGGTCGCCGGCGGCTCGCCCAGCCGGCCCTCGCCCAGCCGGCCCTCGCCCTGCCGGCCCTCGCCCTGCCGGGCGTCTTGCCCTGCCGGCAGTCTCACCCGCCGGCTGGGTTCCAGCCGATCAGCCGGGCGCCGAGCACCGCCGTCTGCAGGACGTACCGGTCGGTCGGGGAGGTCGGGTCGTGGCGGGTCAGGGCGTGGATGCGGTCGAGTCGGTAGGTCAACGCCCGCACCGACAGGTGCAGTCGGCGCGCCGCGGCGAGCGCCACCCCGCCGGTGGTGAAGTAGGCGTCGAGGGTGTCGATCAGCGGGCCGGCGCCGCTCCGGGCGGCCCGCAGCGGTGAGAGCACCGCCTCGACCAGCTCCGCCAGCGCCTCCCGGTCGCGCAGCAGGACCTTGTAGATGAGCAGGTCGTCGGTGTGCACGACGGCCCCCTCCAGCCCGAGGCGGCCGGCGAGCTCCGCGGCGCCGCGGGCCTCCTCGAAGCCGATGCGGACCCCGGCGACGCCGCTGCGCGCGCGGCCGACCCCCACCCGCCACAGCAGGCCGGGCTCGGCCCGCAGCCGGCGGGTCAGTGCGGCCATCGCGGCCGGGGCCTCCGGCGTGGGCGCGAACGCGGGCAGCGGGGAGAAGCCCGCGCCCACGGCACCCGACTCGTCCGCCCGCCGCCGGCCGGGCGGGCGGCTCCCCGCAGCCGCCGCGGCCCGGGCCCGCGACCCCGGTGGTCTCGGCGGCCCGGCGGCAGCGCCCCGCGCCTGCCCGGCTGCAGCGCCGCCGGCGGCGTCCGCCCCGGCCGCCGGATGGCTGGCCGGGGTACGGCCGCGAACGGGCGGCTGCCGGCCGCGGGCCAGGTCGCCCTGCTCGGGCACCACGCAGACGAGCAGGCCGTCGCGGGTCGCGACCAGCGGATCGGTGAGGCTGTGCTCGCGCAGGAGGGACTCGGCCGCGCGGGTCAGTGCCCGTCCGTCGAGGAAGCGCCGGTTACCGGCGACGACCAGGACGGTGTGCGGCGCCTCCAGCCGCAGGCCGAACGCCCCGGCCCGCTCCAGCAACTGGCCCACCGCCGACGTGCCGGTGAGCAGATCATCGACGAGTTCGCGGCGCAGCGCCTCCTCGGAGCGCGCCCGGGCGGTGCGGGCCGCCTCGTAGCCCTCGCAGACGGCGGCGACGGCGTCGTCGCTGGCCCGCAGTACCGCGGAGGCGGCGGCGCGGGTGCGCGAGACCGCCCCGACCGAATCGCCGGCCGAGCGCAGCGGGTGGGCGAGCTGCCCCGACGCCACCGGCTCGCTCGACGCCCTGGTCAGCCCGCGGGCGGCGCGGTCGGCGGCCCGCACCGCGGGCAGCGACGGCCACACCCGCCAGGTCGCCGAGAGGTAGAGGTCGACCAGGGCGCGCAGCGACGCCCCGGACTCCGCCGCCGCCTGGCCGAGGCCGCGAAACGCCTCCAGCTCCGCCCGGGTCAGCCGCCGCCCGCTGTCCGCCGCCGAGGCGAGGACGTCGAGGTAGTCGCCGAGCAGGCCGGCATGCAGCCGGGAGTCGGCAGCCGCGAGCACGGCGGCGCGGGGGAGCCGGGTCAGGCTCGTCTCGGGCAGACCGGCCGGTGCGTCGTCGTCGACCGCGGCCGTCCCGGCCGGTTCGTCCGCTTGGTCCATCCACCCGCCTCCCGCCCCTGATTGCCGAGCCTCGGCAGCGAAATCATAGGCGAAGTCGCAGAGTCCGTGCGGTGTCTGCCGGGACGTTGAAGGGCACGCTAGACGTTGTGCATGTGTAGCACCCGGTCGTCAACGCCGGCCGGGGAACTGGGAAACGGGAGAGGAGTCTGAGCGGACATGACCACCCACGACGCCACCAGGCGGGGAGGGTTTCCGCCGATCACGGTGCGTCCGGGACTCGCCGTCTCGGTGGCGGTCGTCACCGTCCTGCTCGCCGCGATCACGCTGCCGGCCACCGTGCCGGACCGGCCCGACTTCGCCTACCTCTGCGGCGGGCTGATCGGCGCCGGCCTGCTCATCGGCATCATGCTGGGCGCGGACCTGAGGCGGGCCCGGGCCGCCCGCCGGGCCGGGCTGACCGTCGTCGGCATCACCCTCGGCGCCTTTGGCAGCCGCCTGACGGTCGCCCTCGGCGGCCGTGACCGGGGCAGCGCCGACGCCGGCGCGACCCCCGCGGGTCGTCCGGCAGCCGGGTCGGCCGCGCCCACCGGGCGTTCCGGAGCAGCCGGTTCCCCGGGCACGTTCGGCGCGGGCGGCGGAGTCGACGTCGTTCTGCCGCCGGCCACCGGCCCCGGGAAGGCGGCCACCGGCCCGAGGTTCGTCGAGTCGGGTGCCGACGTCCGCGCCGAGGCGCAGGTCGCCCGCGCGGGGCTCACCGTGACCGCCCTGGCCGGCGCGCTGCTGGTCACCCTCGGCGCGCTGGCGCCGGCGGGGACGCTGGCCCTGGCCGGCCAGGTGGCCCTCTGGGTCGGTACGTTCGCGCTGCTGGTGACCTTCATCGACGTGCTGCCCAGCCCGCGCAGCTCCGGTGGGCGGCTGATTGCCGCGCGGGTGCTGCGCCGCACCGGCAGCCGGGAGCGCGCCGAGCAGGCCGTCGCCCGGGCCGGCGTCATCAGCGGCTGGTCGTTGATCGCCGTGGGTGCCGCGGGCGTGTTCCTCGTCGGCTTCGTGGGGCTGTGGGCGGTGCTGCTCGGCTGGCTGGCACTGGGTGCGTCCCGGCTGGCGCAGTCCCAGCAGCGCACCCACGCCGCACTGGAGGGCCTGGTGGCGCGGGACGTCATGAGCCCGGCGCCGCCGGCGCTGTCGTCCTGGTCGACCGTGGACGACGCGCTCCACGACGTGGTGCTGCCCGCCCACCGCGCCGTCTTCGGGGTCGAGGATTTCGACGGTTCGCTCGCCGGAGTGGCGCTGCTGCGCGACCTCGCCGCCGTCCCGATGGACGACCGCGACCTCGCCCGGGTCAACCGGGTCTGCATCCCACTGTCCATGGTCGCGACCGCCGCGCCGGACGACGCGGTGGCAGACCTGCCCGCGAGGCTGCTCGAACGGCCGGCCGCCGGCTGCGTCGTCGTGATCGAGCCGGCGGCGGACGGCAACCCCCGGATGATCGGCACCGTCGGCCCGGTCGAGCTCAGCCAGGCGATCGAGACGGCGCCGCTGCGCGGGCGGGGCGCCCGGCCGGTGCGGCCCGGCAACCTCTGGCGCTGATCCCCCTCCGGCGCTGATCCCGCCGGCGGGCAGCCCGCCCGGCCGGTTCGCCCCCGGCCACGCCCCGGCCGGATCTCCACGTGGGATCCGGCCGGGGGACACCGGGACCGCCGTACCTTCCGATAGTTACTGAGAGTTAACGATTCGTCGCTTCACGCTCATCTCGCTGATGGTGTGGCGCGCGTAAACGTGCTCTGACCGGCCGCTGGCAACGGCGCCCGGCCGGTCAGAGCGACACCTTCCGCCCCGGTGGAGCCGGGGTGGCGCATCCGGGCCGCGACCGGCGACACCTCTGGAGATCTCCGTGCACGTTCCCCTCTGGGCCTGGGCCGCCTTCGTCGGCGCTGTGCTCGGGCTCCTCACCATCGATCTGCTCGCCCACCGCAGGGCCCACGTCATCGGCTTCCGCGAGGCCGCCTGGTGGAGCCTGCTGTGGGTGTCGCTGGGCATCGGTTTCGCCGGGGTCATCTGGGCCTGGCAGGGCCCCGGCGCCGCCGGCGAATACACGGCGGCGTGGCTGCTCGAGAAGAGCCTGTCCGTCGACAACCTGTTCGTCTTCGCGCTGATCTTCTCGTACTTCAAGGTCCCCCGGGAGTACCAGCACCGGGTGCTGTTCTACGGCGTGCTCGGCGCCCTGGTACTGCGGTTCATCTTCATCGCCGCCGGGGTCGCCCTGCTCGAGCAGTTCNGCTTCATCATCTACATCTTCGGCGCCTTCCTGATCTACACGGCCGTGAAGATGCTGCGCGACAGCGGGGTGGAGATGGACCCGGGGCAGAGCCGGGCGGTGTCACTGCTGCGGCGGGTCATGCCGGTCACCGATCAGTACCAGGGGCAGCACTTCGTCCTGCGCCGCGCGGGCAAACTCGTCGCCACGCCGCTGCTCGCCGTCCTCGTCGCGATCGAGACCGCCGACGTGCTGTTCGCCTTCGACTCGGTGCCCGCCGCCCTGGGCGTCACCGACCGGACGTTCCTCATCTACACCAGCAACGCACTCGCCATCCTGGGGCTGCGGTCGCTGTTCTTCCTGCTCTCGGGCCTGATGGAACGGTTCCACCGGCTGGCGACGGGGCTGGCGTTCATCCTGGCCTTCATCGGCGTGAAGATGCTGCTCACCGACGTGTGGCACATGCCGATCACGCTGTCGCTCGGCGTGATCGCCGTCGCGCTGGCCGTCTCGGTGATCTGGTCGCTGCTGACCGAACCGCCCGCGCAGGAGGCGCAGGAGGCGGGGGAAGCGGGGGAGGTCGCCGAGAAACCGGCCCCGGAGGCGGGTTCCTCACCGACCCCGGCGGCCGACCGGGCCGAACCGCGGGAGGTCGCCGCGCCGGGCGGCGGGCTGCCGGGCGGACGCTCGCGCTAGGCCGCCCCGCCCGGCGCGGGCGGCCCGTCGATCGTGGTGACGGCGACCACGCCCGACGGGCCGGCCGCCGGGCACGGTCAGCTCGGCCTCGCCGGCTCGCCGCGCGGGCCGGACGCCGGGGCCCGGCGGATGCGCCGCAGGCCGGGCGGAGGCGCGGTGAAGATCGAGAACGGGTCGTGGTCGTCCGCCGGCTGGCCGGTGTTGACGGCGCGGGAGATCCGGTCCCAGCGGAACCAGTGCGGGCCGCCCCGATCCAGGCACCAGGCCAGCAGGTACCAGTGGCCGCCGGTGAAGGCCAGCAACTGTGGCTCCACCCGGCGGCCCACGGTCCGGCTGCCGGCGGCGTCCTGGTAGTCGATCGCGAGCACCCGGCCGGCCCGCAGGCCCTCCTCGATCGTGGTGGCCAGCGCCGTGCGGGCGACCACGGGTGGCCCCGCCCAGCCGGGTGAGGCCAGTTCGGCGACCTGCCGCTGCTGTGGCGGGGGCATGATGTCGAGCAGCTTCTCGAGCGCCGCCGCGCCGTCACGGGTCAGCGGGCCCGTCGCGGCGGCGGCCAGCGCCACGGCGGCCGAGCTCGCCTGACCCTGGGTGAACGCGACGGGTGGCAGCATCGCGTGCTGGGCGAGCACGTACCCGCCCCCGGGCCCGGAGATCCCGCCGACGGGAACCCCGGCGTCCTGGAGGGCCAGCAGGTCCCGGCGGATCGTTCGCACACTGACGTCCAGCCGGGCCGCCAGGCTTGCGGCTGTGCGCCCGGCGGGTCCGGCCCGGCGCAGCTCCTCGACGATCGCGGTCAGTCGATCTGGGTGCGGCATGCGTTCCACGTTGACAGGGCCCTGTCACGACTGGTGCCGAAACGGCGCGACTTGGGCAATCTCGCTGCCCCATGCCCGTGATGTGCGATGACTGGAGTGCCGAACGGCGGCGGACCCGGGCAGCGGACCCGGGCGGCCCGGGCGGCGCGGCCCGGGCGGCGCGGCCCGGTGACCGGCAGCGGTGACCGGCGCGACAGGCTGGCTCGGTACCGGATTCGGTGTCTCCCGGTGGCTGCGGCGGCGACCGTGATCGGGGTCGAAATTCCGCTCGAGTGTTACCGTAATCCGCATCTGCAGCATTTCCGGTGCACGTTTGGCGGTTTCGGATAACGGGTGGACCGGCGACGGTGCGCGACTCGCCGGGAAGGGAGAAGTGGAGCACCGCGATGCGCTAGTTACCCTGGTCGAGACCGGTGTCCGGGCTGGTCAGCAGGGGTGAGGTGGGTCACGACTGTGGTCGTGGACGGGAGTACGGCCATGAGTGCGGCGGCACCGGCGAAATCCTGATCGATCGACCTGGCCTGATGTGTTCGCCGGTTTGCTCCGTGGACGTACGGCAGGGTTGTCCACGATCTTCTCGTCATCGTTTTATGTTTTAGTGAAGGCGGATGATGCACAGCTTGTTGGCGGTCGTCGTGTCCCACGGAGGCGCAACCCATCTGCACCAGTTGCTCTCGGCCCTGGTCGCCATGAACGGCTGCGAGGCGGTGCTGGTCGAGAACGGCACGCTCGCCGGGCGCTCGGTGCCCGCCGGGGTACGCGTCGTCGAGGGCCACGGCAACGTCGGCTACGGCACCGCCGTCAACCTCGCCGTCAACCTCGCCGTCCGAGGCGCCGTCACGGACGGCCCGGCGCCGGACTGGCTGCTGGTGATCAACAGTGATGTGATGATCCCCCGCGACACCGCGGAGGTCCTGCCCAAGCTCCTCGCCTGGTACCCGCCGTCCGTCGACGCCGTCGGGTTCCCGTTCCTCGCCGGCGACGGCAGCCCCGGACGGTCCCGCGGAGTGCTGCCGACCTCCCGCACGAACGCCTTCATCACGCTGCGCGGCGAGGCGGCGGCCGTCGCCCGGTGGCCGGAGCTGCGCCACCCGGTCGGCGCCTTCTTCGCCATCCGCGTCCCGACCTTCCTGCGCCTGGGCGGCTTCGACCCCGCCTACTGGATGTACTACGAGGAGACCGATCTGTTCGCCCGGCTGTACGCGGCCGGCGGGCGGCTCGCCTGGGCCGACGACGAATGGCCCGTGGTACACGTCGGCGGCGAGACCGTCGGCCGCTCCGGCCTGCTGCACGCCGAGCTCGGCCGCTCGGCCGCCGTCTACGCCCGCCGCCATCGCGCCACCCTGGGCTGGAGCTGGCCCGCGGTGCACGCCGGCCAGCTCGTCGTCCTCACCGCCCGCAAACTCGCCACCGGTCGCATCCATGATGCCCGGCGCGCTGCCGGGATCCTCGCCGGCCTCGCGGCCGGCCTGGCCCGGCCGACCTGGGAGCCCGCCGTGCACTCCCGCTGGCACGCCGCCCCCGCCGCGACCCGCCGTCGCCTCGGCCACCTCTCCCCGGCCGATGCGGCCCGGATCGCAACGCCCGCCGTCCCGGCGCAGAGACCTCGACCCGTTGAGCTGGAGCTGGAACCCGACCCCTCGGTCGTCTATCCCCTCGCCACCGGGTAGGCCTCGCCGCGACCCGGCGGACACCGACGCCCGGCTTGCGCGAGGAGCAGGCGAGCGGCGTCCGGGCTCGATGGGGCGGAACGGGATCCACCGCCGCTCAGTAGCCTGATGCGGCATCAGGACCTGCTGGGCGGGGTGACGGGTCTCGCCGGCGGACCGCGCGTGGTGGAGGAACGACATGGACATCCTGACGCTCGGTCCGGCCGAGCCCGAGCGCGTCGTGCTCTTCGCCACCGGCGCGGGCGGCGACCCGCAGCGTTACCGACCGCTCCTGGACCACCTCGCCGCCCATGGCTGCCGGGTCGTCGCGCCCCGCTTCGAGCGCATGGCCGGGCGGGAGGCGGCTACGGCCGAGTTGCTCGCCCGTCCGGCCGGGCTGGTCGAAGCGCTGCGCCGAGAGGCACCCGCGGACGCGACCGTCGTGGCGATAGGCCACTCCATCGGCGGCTGGGCCGCCCTCTGCCTGGCCGGAGCGACGCCCTGGGAGCGGGACGGCACGCCGTTGGACGTGCCGCGGGAACCTCGGGTCAGCCGGCTCGCCCTGTGGGCGCCCGCCACCGGCTGGTTCGCCGCTCCCGGTGCCCTGGCCGCGGTGACGGTTCCCATGCTGGTCTACGCCGCCGAGCTGGATACCGTCACACCCGTCGACCAAGCTATCCTGCTGAAGAGCGCGCCGGCCGACGTCGAGCTGCGCATCGTGCCGAACGCGGGTCACTTCAGCTTCATGAACTCGCCGCCGCCAGATCTGGCCGACGACGGCGACGCCTTCGACCGTGACCGGTTCCTGCGCGACCTCGCCCAGGCAACCCTGGAGTTCGCCCTGGCGTCCTGAGCCGGGCGATGCCCGGCCACGAGCCGTTGATCGCGGTGCCGGTGCCGGTCGGCCATGGTCCTCCGCGCGGCGGTGAGTCGTTCACGCGATCACGAGGATGGGACTGCTGATGAAGGTGCGCGCCGACCTGAACATCTCGCTCGACGGCTTCGGGTCGACTTCCTGGCGGCCACGCCCGAGGAGGCGCTCCGGCTGGCGGTGGAGGCCGCCCGCGGGCTCGACGTCCGGATCGGCGGCGGACCGACCGTGGTCCGCGACTTCCTCAAGGCCGGCCTGATCGACGCCCTCCACGTTGCCATCGCCCCGATCCTTCTTGGTGGCGGCGTTCGCCTCTGGGACGAGCTGCGCGGCCTCGAACAGAACTACGCGGTGAGAGTGGAGACCGCCGAGAGCGGCACCGAGCATCTCACCTTCACCCGCAGCACGGGCGGAGCCGAGACTCCCGACGCCGAGCCGTGGCGCCCCGTGGGCAACACCCTCTGAGCCGGTCGTCGGCGGCACGATCGGCGGGCCGCCGCGTCCGGCACCCCCTGGGACGGTCACCAGCCGCGGGCGCGCCATTCGGCGAGGTGGGGGCGTTCGGCGCCGAGGGTGGAGTCGAAGCCGTGGNCCGGGTAGATCCAGGTGGTGTCCGGCAGGGGGCCGAACACCTTGCGCTCCAGGTCGTCCATCAGCGTGACGAAGGCGTCGGCGTCACCGAACGTGTTGCCCGGGCCGCCGGGGAACAGGCAGTCGCCGGTGAAGAGGTGCGGGGCGGCGGGGTCGGCGTCGTAGAGCAGGGCGATCGAGCCGGGGGTGTGGCCGACCAGGTGGATCGCCCGCAGGGTCGCCCGGCCCACGGTGATCTCGTCTCCGTCGTGCACGACCCGGGCGGTGGGCACGGGGATCCGAGGGGCGTCGTCGGCGTGGGCGACCGTGGTCGCGCCGGTGGCGGCCACGACCTCGGCGAGCGCCTGGACGTGGTCGGCGTGCCGGTGACTGGTGACCACCGTGGCGAGGCCCGCGTCGCCGATCAGCCGCAGCAGCGTGTCGGCCTCGTTCGCGGCGTCGATGAGGAGCTGCTCCCCGGTGACGGGGCAGCGCAGCAGGTAGGCGTTGTTGTCCGCCGGGCCGACGGCGACCTTGGTCACCGTCAGGCCGGGCAGGGGCCGGGTGTCCGCCGGGCCACCGACGGTGACCTTCCCGGTGTAGCCGCCGGTGGTGGTCGCGCCGGCCTCGTCGCCGTGGGCGTCGCTCATGGGTGTTCCCCTCTCCGGGCGAACGGCCGGGTCTGCTCGGGCATCACGTCCGCCCGCGATGGTCGCGCCCGCCTGAAGTGATTGTCGGCGCCCGGTGGCTCGCCGACACCGCGGACCGGCGTGGGACCACGCCGGGCGCGGAACACCCACTTCGGGCAGGTCGTTACTTTCCGTCGGGTGACGGCCGTACCGCCGGCGCGCGGGCGGGTGCCCGGCGGGCGGCGCCGGCGACCGGCCGTGGAAAAACTGTCAGTCCCCATCCGTAGCATGGCCACACTCGCCCAGGTCCGATTTTCCGGAAGATCATGAGGGATCGACGATGGCCGACCGTCTTGTCGTGCGTGGCGCGCGTGAGCACAACCTCCGCGATGTCGATCTCGACCTGCCCCGCGACGGGCTGATCGTCTTCACCGGCATGTCGGGGTCCGGCAAGTCCAGCCTTGCCTTCGACACCATCTTCGCCGAGGGGCAGCGGCGCTACGTGGAGTCGTTGTCGGCCTACGCCCGCCAGTTCCTCGGCCAGATGGACAAGCCCGACGTGGACTTCATCGAGGGGTTGTCCCCGGCGGTCTCCATCGACCAGAAGTCCACCTCGCGCAACCCCCGTTCCACCGTCGGCACGATCACCGAGGTGTACGACTACCTGCGTCTGCTGTTCGCCCGCGCCNGCCGGCCGCACTGTCCGAAGTGCGGGCGGCCGATCTCCCGGCAGACCCCGCAGCAGATCGTGGACCGGCTGCTGGAGCTGCCCGAGGGCACCCGCTTCCAGGTGCTCGCGCCGGTGGTCCGCGGGCGCAAGGGCGAGTACCTCGACCTGTTCGCCGAGCTGCAGAGCTCCGGGTTCGCCCGGGCCCGCGTCGACGGCACCGTCGTGGCGCTCACCGACGTGCCGAAGCTGGAGAAGCAGCGCAAGCACACGATCGAGGTCGTGGTCGACCGGCTGGCGGCCAAGGAGTCGGCCAAGCGGCGCCTGACCGACTCGGTGGAGACGGCGCTGCGCCTGGGTGGCGGCCTGGTCCTCGTCGACTTCGTCGACCGGGCCGCCGACGACCCCGAGCGCGAGCGGATGTACTCCGAGCACCTCGCCTGCCTCTATGACGACCTGTCCTTCGAGGAGCTCGAGCCGCGGTCGTTCTCGTTCAACTCGCCCTACGGCGCCTGCCCCGACTGCACCGGCATCGGTACCCGCAAGGAGGTCGACCCGGAGCTCGTCGTGCCCGACCCGACCCTCTCCCTGGCCCAGGGTGCCGTGGCGCCGTGGGCCGGCGGGCACAACAAGGAGTACTTCGAGCGGCTGCTCACCGCCCTCGCCGAGGACCTCAGCTTCCGGATGGACACCCCCTGGGAGGGGCTGCCCGAGCGGGCCCGCACGGCGGTGCTGCACGGCAGCGGCGAGACCGAGATCCACGTCGGCTACACCAACCGCTACGGCCGTAAGCGGNCCTACTACACGTCGTTCGAGGGGGTCATCGGCTTCATCGGCCGCCGCCACCGGGAGGCCGAGTCGGACAGCAGCCGCGAGCGGTACGAGGGCTACATGCGCGACGTGCCCTGCCCGGCCTGCCGCGGGGCCCGGCTCAAGCCCGAGTCGCTGGCCGTCACGGTCGGCGGCCGGTCCATCGCGGAGGTCGCCGGGATGGCGATCGGCGAGTGCGCCGAGTTCCTGCGCGGGCTGGAGCTCAGCGAGCGGGAGCGGACGATCGCCGGGCGGGTGCTCAAGGAGGTCGACGCGCGGCTGACGTTCCTGCTCGACGTCGGGCTCGACTACCTCTCCCTCGACCGGGCCGCCGGCACCCTCGCCGGCGGGGAGGCGCAGCGCATCCGGCTGGCCACCCAGATCGGCTCCGGCCTCGTCGGGGTGCTCTATGTGCTCGACGAGCCGTCGATCGGGCTGCACCAGCGGGACAACCGTCGGCTCATCCAGACCCTGCTGCGGCTGCGTGACCTGGGCAACACGCTCATCGTCGTCGAGCACGACGAGGACACCATCCGGGCCTCCGACTGGGTGGTCGACATCGGCCCCGGCGCGGGTGAGCACGGCGGGCGGGTCGTCGTCTCCGGGCCGGTGGCGGAGCTGCTCGCCAGCGAGGAGTCGATGACCGGCGCCTACCTCTCCGGCCGGCGCCAGATCCCGGTGCCCGACATCCGCCGGGTGCCGACGAAGGGGCGGGCGCTGACGGTGCACGCCGCCCGCGAGCACAACCTGCGCGACGTCACGGTCTCGTTCCCGCTGGGCTGCTTCGTGGCCGTCACCGGGGTGTCCGGGTCGGGCAAGTCCACCCTTGTCAACGACATCCTCGCCGCCGTGCTGGCCAACAAGCTCAACGGCGCCCGCGAGGTGCCCGGCCGGCACCGGACCGTCAGCGGCCTCGACCACCTCGACAAGGCAGTCAGGGTCGACCAGTCGCCGATCGGGCGGACCCCGCGGTCCAACCCGGCCACCTACACCGGCGTGTTCGACCACATCCGCCGCCTGTTCGCCGAGACGACCGAGGCCAAGGTCCGCGGGTACCTGCCGGGCCGGTTCTCGTTCAACGTCAAGGGCGGCCGCTGCGAGGCGTGCTCCGGCGACGGCACCATCAAGATCGAGATGAACTTCCTGCCGGACGTGTACGTGCCGTGTGAGGTCTGTCATGGTGCCCGCTACAACCGGGAGACCCTCGAGGTCCACTACAAGGGGCGCAACATCGCCGAGGTCCTCGACATGCCGATCGAGGAGGCGGCCGAGTTCTTCGCCGCGGTGCCGGCGATCGCCCGTCACCTGCGCACGCTCAACGACGTCGGACTCGGCTACGTCCGCCTCGGCCAGTCGGCGCCGACGCTGTCCGGCGGCGAGGCGCAGCGGGTCAAGCTCGCCTCCGAGCTGCAGCGGCGCTCCACCGGCCGGACCGTCTACGTCCTCGACGAGCCGACGACCGGGCTGCACTTCGAGGACATCCGCAAGCTGCTCGGGGTGNTCGGCCGGCTCGTCGACGCCGGCAACACGGTGATCGTGATCGAGCACAACCTCGACGTCATCAAGACGGCGGACTGGATCATCGACATGGGGCCGGAGGGCGGCACCGGCGGCGGTCGGGTCGTCGCCCAGGGCTCGCCCGAGACCGTTGCCGCAGTCGAGGAGAGCCACACCGCGGTCTTCCTTCGGGAGATCCTCGGCGACCGGGTCCCGGCCGCCGGCGGGGCGGCGGCCGAGGCCGGTGGTGGGGGAGGCGCTCGGCGGCGCAGGCTCGCCGAAGCGGCGGCCCGCTGAGAGGCGCGCCGGCCGCCCGGCGGGCCACAGGGTGGCCGGCGCCGGGCGGGGATCCGTCGACCGCGCGGGTCCGCGGTGCGGCCGCCCGGGGCCGGGGAGATCAGGTCTGGAGCAGGTTCGCCAGGACGGTGTCCAGCTCCTGCTCGGTGTGCTCCTGGCCGGTCGGCACCAGCCGTTCGGTGCGGTCCAGGAAGCTGCGCAGCGACGCCGTCGCGAGGACCACGACGGAGTGGCGATCCCCGTCGACCAGGTCCAGCCGGACGCCGCCCTCCCCGGGGTCGGGGCCGATCCGCACATCGCCGTCGCCGACCGCCGCCTCCAGCCCGGCACGCAGGGCGTCGCGGGGGGCGACCCAGCTCCCCTGCGGCAGCGCGGGGTGCTCCGGCCTGGACACCAGGGTCATGGACACGGCCAGCGGATCGCACGCACGCCAGCAGATCTGGAACACCGTCACCCGCCCACGGCTGGCCGCGTCGTCCACGACGAACTCCGCCGTGACGTCCTCACCAAGCACGAGCTGGCTCCCTCGGTTCGCTTGCCCGATGTGTCGAGGGTCGCAGCCCCCCGCGCCGGACGCCAGTGGGGGCACCAGAAACAACGGAAAGTCCGGGATTAATCACGACCAGCTTCAGGATCTGTCGCCTGCTGTCATCCTTCTGCCACGCTTCGAGAGGGCCCGCCGATGAGGTTGCGCGCTATGCGTGATGAAATGGTTACGTGCAGGCGCTGCTCATGCGGGATGATGGTCGCCGTAGGCTCGGTTCATGGCTGATCCGGCGTCCTACCGACCCGCGCCGGGCTCGATTCCCGAGACCCCCGGCGTCTACCGCTTCCGCGACGAGCACGGCCGTGTGCTCTACGTGGGCAAGGCCAAGAACCTGCGGGCCCGGCTGGCCAACTACTTCGCCGATCTGCACACGCTCCACCCGCGTACCCAGCACATGGTCCAGGCCGCCAGCGCGGTCGACTGGACCGTGGTCTCCACGGAGGTCGAGGCCCTCCAGCTCGAGTACACGTGGATCAAGGAGTTCGATCCGCGCTTCAACGTCCGGTACCGCGACGACAAGAGCTACCCGAGCCTCGCGGTGACCCTCCACGAGGAGTTCCCGCGTCTGCAGGTCATGCGGGGACCGAAGCGCAAGGGTGTGCGGTACTTCGGTCCGTACGCCCACGCCTGGGCGATCCGGGAGACCCTCGACCTGCTGCTGCGCGTCTTCCCCGCGCGCACCTGCTCGGCGGGGGTGTTCAAGCGGGCCGGGCAGGTCGGCCGGCCGTGCCTGCTCGGCTACATCGACCGCTGCTCGGCGCCCTGCGTCGGCCGGGTGGATGCCGAGACCCACCGGGAGATCGTCGACGACTTCTGCGACTTCATGTCCGGTCAGACCGGCCGCTACCTGCGCCGGCTCGAGCAGGAGATGCAGCAGGCCGCCTCGGCCCAGGAGTACGAGCGGGCCGCGCGGCTGCGCGACGACGCCGGCGCCCTGCGGCGCGCCATCGAGAAGCAGGCCGTCGTGCTGCCCGACGGCACCGACGCCGACGTGATCGCCTTCGCCGAGGACGAGCTGGAGGCCGCGGTCGCGATCTTCTATGTTCGCGGTGGTCGCGTGCGCGGGCAACGCGGCTGNGTGGTCGACAAGCTCGACGAGGTGACCACGGCCGACCTCGTGGAGCAGTTCCTCACCCAGGAGTACCTGGAGGGCACCTCGCTCACCACCGCCGGCGCCGTTCCCCCCGTTCCCCCCGGGCAGGCCGGGCAGGCCGGCGCATCGGATGCCGCCGTCGTGGCTGCCGCTCGGGCCGCCGGGCCCACGCCGCCGGCCCGGTCGCCGCGCACGGACCCGCAGGGCGCGGGCATCCCGCGCGAGATTCTCGTGCCCGCCCTGCCCCCGGACGCGGACGCCGTGGCCGAGCTGCTCAGCGTCGCCCGCGGCGGCCGGGTCGAGGTCCGGGTGCCGCGCCGCGGCGACAAGCGCACCCTGCTGGAGACCGTGGAGCGCAACGCCCGCCAGGCGCTGACGCTGCACCGCACGAAGCGGGCCAGCGACCTGACCGCGCGCAGCCGGGCGCTCGCCGAGCTCCAGGAGGCCCTGGAGCTGCCGGACGCGCCGCTGCGCATCGAGTGCTACGACGTGTCGAACATCCAGGGCACCAACGTCGTCGCGAGCATGGTCGTCTTCGAGGACGGGTTGGCGCGCAAGTCGGAGTACCGCCGGTTCTCCATCCGCGGCGGCGCGGGCGCCGGCCGCGAGCACGGGCGGCCGGACGCCGGGCAGGACGACGTCGCCAGCATGTACGAGACCATCCACCGCCGGTTCTCCCGGTACCTCGCCGAGCGGTCCCGCACGGGGGAACTCGTCGACATCGTCGACCCCGTGGAGGATCTCGCCGTCGGCCCCACCGCCGCTTCCACCGCCGATCAGACTGGCGACCTCGCGGGCGACGTCCCTGCCGGTGCCGAGGCGGGCGTGCGGGACGGGCGGGGCCGGGCCGGGCCGACGGGCGCGGCGCAGTCGATCGACCCGGACACCGGCCGACCCCGCAAGTTCGCCTACCCGCCGAACCTCGTCGTCGTCGACGGTGGCCCCCCGCAGGTCGCCGCGGCCGCCCGAGCCCTCGACGAGCTCGGCATCGACACGGGGCCCGGCGGGGTGGCGCTGTGCGGGCTCGCGAAGCGGCTGGAGGAGGTCTGGCTGCCCGACTCCGCGGAGCCGGTGATCCTGCCGCGCGCCTCCGAGGCGCTGTACCTGTTGCAGCGGGTCCGGGACGAGGCGCATCGTTTCGCCATCACCTACCACCGGCAGAAGCGGTCCGCCGCGATGGTGACCTCCGCTCTCGACGACGTGCCCGGCCTCGGGGAGACCCGGCGCAAGGCGCTGTTGCGGCAGTTCGGCTCGGTGGCGAAGGTGCGGGCGGCGAGCGCCGAGGAGATCGCCCAGGTGCCCGGGATCGGGCCGCGCACCGCCGCGGCGATCCTCACGGCGCTCGGCCGGTCCGCGCCGGGCACCGCCGCCGCCCCCACCCCCGCCGTCGACCCTCGCACCGGTGAGATCCTCGACGAGGCGCCACCGGCGCCCGCGCCGGAACCCGACCCGGTGCTGACCGCACCGGCGCCCGCGGCGGACGATCCCGCCGCGGCGGCACGCGCCCTGCACCACGCCGACTCGGGAAGGCCGTCATGACCACCCCGACCCTCGACCTCGCCATCATCACCGGCCTGTCCGGCGCGGGGCGCAGCACCGCGGCCAAGTGCCTGGAGGACCTCGGCTGGTTCGTCGTCGACAACCTGCCGCCGGCCCTGCTGTCCACCATGGCGGAGCTCGGCCACCGCTCCGGGGGCGCGGTCAGCCGGATCGCCGTGGTCGTGGACGTCCGCGGCCGGGCGTTCTTCTCCGACCTGCGGGCAGCGGTCGCGGCGCTGGACGCCCGCGGCATGCATCCCCGGATGCTCTTCCTCGAAGCCAGCGACGACGCGCTCATCCGGCGGTTCGACCACGTCCGCCGGCCGCATCCGCTGCAGGGCGACGAGCGCGTGGTCGACGGCATCGGCCGGGAACGGGCGCTGCTCGCCGAGCTGCGTGGCGAGGCCGATCTCGTCCTCGACACCACGGACCTGAACGTCCACGAGCTGCGGTCGAAGATCGATGCGGCGTTCGGGCAGCCGGGCGCGAACCGGCTCAACGCCACCGTGGTGTCGTTCGGGTACAAGTACGGGCTGCCGCTGGACGCCGACCTCGTCGCCGACTGCCGATTCCTGCCCAATCCGCACTGGGTGGAGGAGCTGCGCCCCTACACCGGGCGGGATCCGCAGGTGCGTAGTTATGTCCTCGCCCAACCCGGGGCGCAGGAGTTCCTTGACCAGTACGCGGCCCTGCTGCGCCTGGTCGGGGAGGGCTATGCGCGGGAGGGCAAGCGGTACCTGACCCTCGCGGTCGGGTGTACCGGCGGCAAGCACCGCAGCGTGGCGATGGCCGAGCAGCTCGGCGCGCGACTGGCCGCCGACGGCGTCGGGGTCCGGGTCGTGCACCGCGATCTGGGACGGGAGTGAGCGTGCCGAAGCCCACCGGCCCCGGCCGTGACCCCCGGGCCGCTGAGGGCGCTGGGGCCACCGGGGGCGCTGAGGGCGCCGGGGTCACTGGGGTCGCCGTGGCCCCTGAGGCCGTCCAGGCCGTCGAGGACGCGGGCGCCGGGCTGGAGCCGGCGGTCGTCGCCTTCGGCGGCGGCCACGGGCTCGCCGCCTCGCTGGCCGCGCTGCGCCAGCTCACCTCGGCGCTGACGGCGGTGGTTACCGTCGGCGACGACGGCGGATCATCGGGGCGGTTGCGAGCGGAGCTCGGCGCGCTGCCCATGGGGGACCTGCGGATGGCGCTGGCCGCGCTCGCCGGCCCGGACGGCCCGCCGGCGACCTGGGCGGAGCTCTTCCAACACCGGTTCGCCGGCTCCGGCTCGCTGGCCGGGCACGCCGTGGGGAACCTGGTGCTGACCGGGCTGGCCGAGCACACCGGCTCCCCGGTTGCCGCCCTCGATCTCGCCGCCGGCCTGCTCGGGGCGCGGGGTCGGGTACTGCCGCTGTCCACCGCGGGCATCGACATCGTCGCCGACGTCCTCGGGTTGGACCCGGCCGTACCGGGGGCGGTGACCGAGGTACGCGGGCAGGCCGCAGTTGCCACCACGGCGGGACGGGTGGCCGGTGTCCGGCTCGCACCGGCGGAACCGGCGGCCTGCGCGGAGGCGGTGGCGGCGGCCCACGCGGCCGACTGGCTCGTGCTCGGCCCGGGCTCGCTTTACACGAGCATGCTGCCGCACCTGCTGGTGCCTGGGATGCGGCAGGCGATCACCACCTCGCGGGCGCGCACGCTGATGGTCCTCAACCTGGCCGCCCAGCCGGGGGAGACCGCCGGGTACACCCCGCAGGCCCACCTCGACGCCCTGCGCCGGCACGTGCCCGGGCTGCGCCTGGACGTCGTGATCGCCGATCCGAGTGCCGTGCCCGAGCCCGACCCGCTGGCGCGGGCCGCGGCGGATCTCGGCGCCCGGCTGCATCTCGCGCCGGTGCGGGTGCCCGGCGCACCCGTGCACGACCCGGCCCGCCTTGCCGAGGCCTTCCGTGCAGTGTTCGCACGGTCCGGAGCGGGCGCACGGTCCGGAGCGGGCGCACGGTCCGAAGCGGGCGCACAGTCCGCGGCGGCGTCGCCGGCCGTCCGCACCGGGCCGTCCGGGCCGCCGGCCCCGTCGGTGCCGCGGGCGCCGTCCGCGGGGGTCAGCCGGCGGCCGGTCACGAAGTACCCATCGTCCGGCGGCGCCGTTCGCCGGACCCCATTCGGTGAAGCCAAGGAGTGATCGGTGTGGCGGCGATGACGGCCACCGTCAAGGACGAACTGAGCCGGCTACGGGTCGCGAAGCCCTGTTGCCGGCGGGCCGAGATGGCAGCCCTGCTGCGTTTCGGTGGGGGGCTGCACATCGTCGGGGGCCGCATCGTGGTGGAGGCGGAGCTGGATACGGGTGCGACCGCGCGTCGGCTGCGTCGGGAGGTCGCCGAGGTCTTCGGCTTCCCGTCCACGGTGGCGGTGCTCGCCGCCGGGGGGCTGCGCCGCTCGGTGCGCTACATCGTGCGGGTCGAACGCGACGGTGAACAACTCGCCCGCTCGACGGGGCTGCTCGACCAGCGTGGCCGGCCCGTCCGCGGGCTGCCGCCGCAGGTCGTCACCGGCTCGGCCTGCGACGCGGCGGCGGCATGGCGGGGTGCGTTCCTCGCCCATGGGTCGCTGACGGAACCTGGCCGGTCCTGCTCGCTCGAGGTGACCTCGCCCGGTCCGGAGGCGGCGCTCGCGCTGGTCGGGGCGGCGCGGCGGCTCGGTGTGCAGGCCAAGAGCCGCGACGTGCGTGGGGTCGACCGGGTGGTCATCCGGGACGGGGACGCCATCAGCGCGTTGCTGACCAAGATCGGTGCCCATGACAGCCTGATGGCCTGGGAGGAGCGGCGGATGCGCCGCGAGGTCCGGGCGACGGCGAACCGGCTGGCGAACTTCGACGACGCCAACCTGCGCCGCTCGGCCCGCGCCGCGGTCGCGGCCGGGGCGCGGGTGCAGGCGGCGATGCGCATCCTCGGTGACGACGCGCCCGAGCACCTGCTCGCCGCGGGCCGGCTGCGCCTGGAACACGCCCAGGCGTCCCTGGAGGAACTCGGCGCGCTCGCCGACCCGCCGCTGACCAAGGACGCCGTCGCCGGGCGGATCCGGCGGCTGCTGGCGCTCGCGGACAAGCGGGCGAACGCACTCGGCATCCCCAACACCGAGGCAAGCGTCTCGCCGGACCTGCTGGAGAACGCCTGAGTGTTGACAATGCGTCATCTGGTTGATTCCGGGCATTTCGCTAGCTGGATCAGCGCTATTCCTGATAAGGGCCCGTTGGTGGCGGAACGTGCCGAGGTCGGACCAACGATGCCCGAACGTCCGTGGAATAATCGCGGAGTAGCACCATCGGGATCGCACGCAGGGGACGGTGCAGGCCTCGCGCCGCGGGGGTGCCCGAACGGTGGAGCGGCTCGGACGGTGTGACAGGCAAGCGCGGGACGTGCCTGGCCCGGGGGTCCGGGTGGGGGAGCGGCGGGAACCTCCGGAGGCGGAGCATCGTCGTGACCGGGTGGGAGCAGGTAGCCCGACGGACGCGCGGTCCCGTGTGAGGAGACCAACACCGCACGGTTCGGATTACCGCCGATGATGTGCGAACTCGTTAGGCTCCTGCCTCGACAACGAGATACCGAACTCCGGTCATGACGCAAGCGGCGTCGTGGCCGTCGAAACGACGAGACAAGACGGTAGGGAGTCCTGAACGTGGCTACGCGGGTGGGTGTCAACGGCTTCGGGCGGATCGGCCGTAACTTCTGGCGGGCGCTCGCGGCGAGCAAGCGGGACGACCTTGAGATCGTCGCCGTCAACGACCTGACCAACAACAAGACCCTCGCGCACCTTCTCAAGTACGACACCACCCTGGGCACGCTGGCCGCGCCGGTCAGCGTCGTCGACGAGGGCATCCGGGTCGGCGACACCCTGATCAAGGTGCTCGCCGAGCGCGACCCGGCCGCGCTGCCCTGGGGCGAGCTGGGCGTGGACATCGTCATCGAGTCCACCGGCCGGTTCACCAAGGCCGCCGACGCGGGCAAGCACCTCACGGCGGGTGCCAAGAAGGTCATCATCTCGGCCCCGGCCAAGGACGAGGACATCACCGTCGTCGTGGGCGTGAACGACGACGCCTACGACCCGGCGAAGCACCACATCCTGTCCAACGCCTCCTGCACCACGAACTGTGTGGCGCCGATGGCCAAGGTCCTCGACGAGGCGTTCGGCATCAGCCAGGGCCTCATGACCACCATCCACGCCTACACCAACGACCAGGTCATCCTGGACTTCCCGCACGAGGACCTGCGCCGGGCCCGGGCGGCGGCGCAGAACATCATCCCGACCACCACCGGTGCCGCCAAGGCCACCGCGCTGGTCCTGCCGCACCTCAAGGGCAAGCTCGACGGCATCGCCATGCGGGTGCCGGTGCTCGACGGCTCGGTCACCGACCTGGTCGCCACGCTGAACACGCCGGCGACCAAGGACGAGGTCAACGCGGCGTTCAGGGCGGCGGCCGACGGCCCGCTCAAGGGCTACCTGGTCTACACCGAGGACCCGATCGTCTCCTCCGACATCGTGAACACCCCGGCATCCTGCACCTTCGACTCGCTGCTGACGATGTCCGCCGGCAACCAGGTCAAGATCGTCGGCTGGTACGACAACGAGTGGGGCTACTCCAACCGGCTGGTCGACCTGACCGCCCTGGTCGGCGCCCGCCTCTAGGTTCGCCGTAGTACTGGTCTCGCTGTAGTACTGGTTTCGCTGTGGTGCAAGGCGCCGTTCCGGCCGGGGCCGCCGTCCGCGGTCCCGGCCGTCGTGGTTGCGTCCCGCACTCTTCCTCTCGCATCGCAACCGCAACGCCGCGGAGCGTGTCCGGCCAGGTTCCCGGTGGGGATCGCCGGAGGCGGTTCGCAGCATCGCCCGTCTCCCTTCCCCGGTCTCGAACCCAATGGAGTAACCAAGAGTGAGGACGATCGACGACCTACAGGTCGCCGGGCACCGCGTCCTGGTCCGCAGCGACCTGAACGTGCCGCTGGACCGTTCGGGCGACACCCCGCGCATCACCGACGACGGCCGGGTCCGCGCCAGTGTCCCGACGATCGCCGCGCTGCTGGACCGTGGCGCGCGGGTGATCGTGACCTCCCATCTCGGCCGTCCCAAGGGCGAGCCCGACCCCAAGTACTCGCTGGAGCCGGTCGCGGTCCGCCTCGGCGAGCTGCTCGGCCGGCCGGTGGCCTTCGCCGGCGACGGCACCGGCGACATCTCCGGCGCCCGCGCGCGTGAGGTCGTCGCCGGTCTCGGCGACGGCGAGGTGGCGCTGCTGGAGAACCTGCGCTTCTCGCCCGGCGAGACCAGCAAGGACGCCGTGACCCGGGCGTCGTTCGCGGACGCCCTGGCGGCCCTGGCCGAGTTCTACGTCGGCGACGCCTTCGGCGCGGTCCACCGGGCCCACGCCAGCGTCGTCGACGTGCCCAAGCGCCTGCCGCACGCGGCCGGCCGGCTGGTGCTCACCGAGCTCGACGTGCTGCGCCGGCTCAGCGCCGACCCGGCCCGCCCCTACGCGGTGGTCCTCGGTGGCTCGAAGGTGTCGGACAAGCTCGGGGTCATCCGCGCCCTGCTGCCCAAGGTCGACGCGCTGCTCGTCGGCGGTGGCATGTGCTTCACCTTCCTGGCGGCCCTCGGCCACGGCGTCGGGGGCTCGCTGCTCGAGTCCGAGATGATCGACACCTGCAAGGCCCTGCTCGCCGAGGGCGGCGACCGGATCGTGCTGCCGACCGACGTCGTCGTCGCCGACCGCTTCGCCGCCGACGCCCAGACGGCGGTCGTCGCCGCCGACGGGATCGAGGCGGGCTGGCTCGGCCTGGACATCGGCCCGGAGTCCACGGCGCAGTTCGCCGAGCGGCTCGCCGGCGCCGCGACCGTGTTCTGGAACGGCCCGATGGGCGTGTTCGAGCTCGCGCCGTTCGCCGCCGGCACCCGCGGGGTCGCCGAGGCGATCGCCGCCGGGGACGGCTTCTCCGTGGTGGGTGGCGGGGACTCCGCCGCCGCCGTGCGCACGCTCGGCATCCCCGACGACGCCTTCAGCCACATCTCCACCGGCGGCGGGGCGAGCCTGGAGTACCTCGAGGGCAAGACGCTGCCCGGCCTCGCGGCGCTCGATGTCTGAGACCGGGAGCCGGTGATGGCACCGCTGGGCCGGGGACGATCCGAACGGGGTACCGAGAAAGGTAAGAACCGCGTGAGCAAGGACAAGGGCACCGGGCGGCGGACACTGGTGGCCGGCAACTGGAAGATGAACCTCAACCACCTCGAGGCCATCGCGCTGGTGCAGAAGATCGCCTTCGATCTCAAGCCCGCGGAGCTCGAGACCGTCGAGGTCGTCGTCATCCCGCCGTTCACCGACCTGCGCAGCGTCCAGACGCTGATCGACGGCGACAAGCTCGCCCTGGGCTACGGCGGGCAGGACCTCTCTCCGCACGGCTCGGGCGCGCACACCGGCGACATCAGCGGGTCGATGCTGGCCAAGCTCGGCTGCTCCTACGTCGTCGTCGGCCATTCCGAGCGCCGCGCCGACCACCACGAGGACGACGCCCTGGTCGCCGCGAAGGCGAAGGCGGCCTACGCCGCCGGGATCACGCCGATCCTGTGCGTCGGCGAAGTGGAGGAGATCCGCGCGGCCGGCACCCACGTCGAGCACGTGCTGGGCCAGCTCACCGGGTCGCTTGCCGGGATCACCGCCGAGCAGGCCGCGACGATCGTCATCGCCTACGAGCCGGTGTGGGCGATCGGCACCGGCCGCACGGCGTCCGCCCAGGACGCCCAGGACATGTGCGCCGCCGTGCGCGGGCAGCTCGCCCGGCTCTACGGCGACGCGGTGGCCGCGGGCATCCGCGTGCTGTACGGCGGCTCGGTGAAGGCGGCGAACGCCGGCGAGCTGTTCACCATGCCCGACGTCGACGGCGGGCTCGTCGGCGGGGCCAGCCTCGTCGCCGAGGAGTTCGTCGGCATCGTGCGCAGCGGCCCGCCCGCCTGAGGCGGCCGAACCGAGAGCCCGGTGGGGGTGAACCCCGCCGGGCTCTCGCCGTTGTGGGCGCAGTGCCGTTGTGGGTGCGGTGCCAGATCTCGACGCACGCAACGCTCGCCCGCCGGCCGGACCCGGCTGCGCATCGCGCGCCCGGAGCGGGGTGCGTCACCGCGGTCCGGGCGACAGGGTGCGGTACCTTGGCGGAACCGTAGAGAAACGGCCGGCCGGGCCGGTCTGTATGCGGCTGCCCGCCGTGTACCCGGTCACGCACCCGGCCCTCGCGGTGCCGGTTCCGGCGGGGGCTCGCCGGTGCAAGCGGATACTGTTGCCTGGCGACGTGTGCCGATACCGCTTGCCCCCTGACGGTTGCCGGATCCACCGAGGTTGCTGCCAGGCGTGGGTTGCTTGGCAGGTGCAGGGTGCTTGGCAGGCGTGGGTCGCTTGGTAGGCGCAGGTTGCTGGAAGGCGCAGGAGGTGTGCAGGGCCGTGGAGCCTCCACTGTCGCGGAGGCGAGCCGGGCGCGGGTCTCCTGCCACCTCCCCGAGGAGCAGGAGCTGGTCTGAATGACGGTCGGTCTGTCGATCGCCTTGATCATCGCGAGTATTCTGATGATCCTGCTCGTCTTGTTGCACCGGGCCAAGGGCGGCGGTCTGTCCACCCTGTTCGGTGGGGGCGTGTCCTCGTCGCTCGGCGGTTCCTCCGTCGTGGAGAAGAACCTCGACCGGCTGACCATCCTGGTCGGGACCGTGTGGTTCGTCTGCATCATCGGTCTCGGTCTGCTGCTGAAGAATTGAACGCCCCGCGTGCGCGCCGCCGCCCCCGGAGGGCGGCGGCGTCTCGACTTGCGGCGCTCGCCGCCATGCTCGCCGTCACCGTCGCGGCCTGCAGCGGCGGTTCCGGCGGATCCGGCCGCCTCGCCGCCCCCAGCCCCACCCCGACGGCCATCGCCACGACCCCGCCGGCGGCCAAGCCCGGGGGCACCCTGCGCATCGTCACCCAGCAGATGCCCAGCGGAGACCCGGGCTGGGCCGACCAGCCCGGCGAGCAGGCCGTCGTCCGCCTCGTCGCCCGCCAGCTCTACAGCTATCCCGCCGACGCCGATGCGGCGAAGTCGACAGTCCCGCGGCCCGACCTGGCCGCCGGGGCGCCGATTGTCACCGAGGACGGGCTGGTCTACACCGTCCGGCTGCGGTCGGCGGCCCGCTGGGACACCCCGAACCAGCGGCGGATCACGGCCAACGACGTCGCCCGTGGCATCAAGCGGCTGTGCGTGCCGCCGGATCCCTCCCCGCTGCGCGGCTACTTCGCCGCGACGGTCGTCGGCTTCCGCGAATTCTGTACCGAGCTCGCGGCGACCCCGGCCGGGGACGCCGCCGCCTTCGTCGAGAGCAACACCATCGAGGGGGTGGAGATCGTCGGCGATGACACCGTCGCGTTCCACCTGCTCGCCCCGGTGAACGACTTCGTCGACGTACTGGCCCTGCCGGCGGCGTCGCCGGTGCCGCTGGAGGCGCTCGCCTATCCGCCCGACTCGCCGGAGTACCTGCACAACCTGGTCTCCGACGGGCCCTACCGGTTCACCATCGCCCCGGACGACGACGCCACGCCGGGCTACCGGCTGGCCCGAAACCCGTCGTGGAGCGCCTCCTCGGACGGCATCCGCCGGGCGCTACCCGACCACATCACGATCATCGACGGGCTGTCCCCCGAACAGATGCAGCAGCAGCTCGAACGCGGCGACGCGGACATGGCGCTCGACGGTGAACTCCCGGCCGGCCGGGCCGCGGAACTGGCGAAGGCCAAGGACCCGCGCCTCGTCGTCGCCCCGGTGGGTTCCACCCTGGCGCTCACGGTAGGCCTCGACGGGCCGTCCGCGGCAGCCCTGCGCGAACCGGCCATCCGCCAGGCGCTGCCCTACTGCATCGACCGGGTGAGCCTGGCCGCGGCTCTCGGCGGCCCCGAGTTCGCCGCCACCACGGGCGGGCTGCTGCAGGAGCCGATGACCGGCTACAACGACGCCGACCCGTTCCCGAGCCCCGCCGGCCTCGGCGACCCGGCCCGCTGTCGGGAGGCGCTCAGCCAGACCCCCGGCGGACCCGTCACGGCGCTGTCGCTGCTCACCACCGACAGCGCCACCGACGCGGCGGTCGCCGAGGCGCTGCGTACGGCGTTCGCCCGCGCTGGCGTCCGCCTTGACGTGCGGATCCGCACCGGTGCGCGCTGGACCGCCGCGGCGGTCCAGCCCACCGGCCAGTTCTGGGACCTGGCGCTGTCCACGATCACCCCGGCGTGGTTCGGCGACGCCGGGCGCACGGTCTTCCAGCCGCTGCTGGACGAGCAGTGGCTCGGCCCGCGGCCCGCCGACGGCGGCTACCGCGATCCGAACGCCTCCCGCCAGCTCGACGCCGCCCTGCGGGCCACCTCGGAGACCACCGCGGCCGCCTCGTGGGGCGCGCTGGAGCAGACCGTCGTCGGCAGCGCCGCGGTGATCCCGCTGGCGGTCGTGCACACCCCGGAGTTCCACAGCGCGGGGGTCACGACGTTCGCGATCGTGCCGTCCATCGGCACGGCCGATCCGTCCGCCGTGTCGCTCGGATCCGGATGACGCCCGACCCGTCCTTGATCGTCCCGGCTGTGCATGGCCGGGTTGGGGTGGTCGGTGCATCCACGTTGGGCCCTGGCGGCCTACACTCCCCCCAGGACGTACCCGGAGGGACAACCCGGGGGAGTGGCCGGGAACGTCATGCTTGCGGAACCGGCTGTCGGTTCCCGCGGTGGTGCACACCGCGGGGCCGCCGCAGCGGGTTCCGGGCTACCACCCATGGGACGAGACGAAGGAGCACGCGGGCCGTGGCAGGTGGCAACGCCATCCGGGGGAGCCGGGTCGGGGCAGGACCGATGGGAGAGGCGGAGCGCGGCGAGACCGCGCCCCGCCAGCGCATCTCCTTCTGGTGTGCCAACGCGCACGAGACGAGACCGTCGTTCGCCGCGGACGCGGCCATTCCCGACACGTGGGACTGTCCGAGCTGTGGCTTTCCGGCGGGGCGGGACCGGGACAACACCCCGGCCCCGCCGCGGACCGAGCCGTACAAGACCCATCTCGCCTACGTCCGGGAGCGGCGTAACGAGAAGGACGGCGAGGCGATCCTCGCGGAAGCCCTCGCCAAGCTGCGGGGCGCCCCCTAGGCTGATTCGAGGCCTGACATCCGGCCCGCGCCGCGCTCGCGCCCGCGGCCGGACAGGCGGGCCGTCGGTTGGTGCCCGGCGCGGGTGCGCGGGACGCTCCCGCCCGGCCCCGCCAGGCCCACCGCCGAGGATGATGCGCCGTGACCGTTGATGACGTCGGCGCCGGTCGGCTCGTCGCGGGGCGCTACCGGCTGGTCGAGTGGCTGGGCGCCGGCGGGATGGGCACCGTCTGGCGGGCGTACGACGAGGTGCTGCGGGTCGACGTCGCAGTCAAGGAGATCCGGTTCCCGGCCGACCTCGAGGACGCCGAGCGGGCCGGCCAGGTCGACACGGCGATGCGGGAGGCTCGCAACGCCGCCCGGCTACGGGGCAACCCGCACGTCGTGACCGTCCACGACGCCGTCGAGCAGGACGGGCTGCCGTGGATCGTGATGGACTACGTGCCCGCCGCCACCCTGGTCGCCACCGTCGAGCGCGGGGGCCCGCTGCCGGTGGAACGCGCGGCCCGGGTGGGCCTCGCCGTCCTTGACGCCCTCGTCGCCGGCAAGCGGCTCGGGGTGTTGCACCGCGACGTCAAGCCGTCCAACATCCTGCTGGCGCACGACGGCCGGGTGCTGCTCACCGACTTCGGCATCGCCACGCACGTCTCCGACCCGACGCTGACCGGGGGTCTCGGTAGCGGCGGGACCCCCGCCTACATGGCCCCCGAGCGGCTGCTCGGCGGTGCGGCGACCCTCGCCGGCGACCTGTTCGCGCTCGGCGCCACCCTCTACCTCGCCGTCGAGGGGGTCCCCCCGTTTCACCGGGAGACCCTGCCGCTGACGGTCGGCGCGGTGCTGCACGCCGACCCGCCCCCGTTCGCCCGCGCCGGCCCGCTGGCCCCCGCGATCGCCGGCCTGCTGGCCAAGAGCCCGGCGAGCCGGCTGCGCCCCGACGGCGCGCAGGCCCTGCTCACCCGGGCGTCATCCGGCTCCGCGCCGCTGCGCCCGGCCCCTGCAGCGCGCGGTCGAGTGCCGGGTGGCGCGACCGGAGCGGCTCCGGGTGGCGTGTCCGGGGTGGTCCCGGGTGGTGTGTCCGGAGCGGTCCCGGATGGCGTGACCGGAGTGGCCCCGGGGAGCGCGACGCCGGTGTCCCTGCGGGCCATGCCCGGCGCGGTGCCGGGGCGGCGCCCGGTGGCGGGCGGGTCGCCGCCGACGGGGCCGAGCGGGGGGCGGTGGGACTGGCGGCCGGTCGGCCTGCTGCTCGCCGCGCTGGTGGCGGTCGTGGCCGTGGCTGGCGGGATCCTTCTGCTCACCTCCGGCGGTGGCGGTGGTGGCGGCGAGATCGGCCCGTCCCGGTCGGCCGGGCCCGTCGCCGCGGTCGACGGGGACGGCGCGGCGCGGCCGGGGAACGGCGGCGACCTGCCCGCCGGCATGATCGGGCGGTGGCGGGGGACGGTCGCGCAGGACGAGGCCTCGTATCCGGCCGAGCTCATCCTGGCCGGCGGCCGGGTGGGCGAGACCCTGGGCAGTAACCGGAACACGCGCGACGGCTGCGCGGCCGACCTGGAGCTCCTGAGCGTCCGCGGCGCCGAGGCCCGGTTCGCCGAGCGTCTCACCGCGGGCGGCGTGGCGTGCGTCGCGAACGCGGTCGACGTCCTCGTGCTGCGCACCGACGGCACCCTGGACTACGACTATCCAGCGTCCTTGATTGTTCCGGGCGGGCATGCGGTGCTGCGTCGGGTGCCCGGGTGAGCCGACCCCGCCGGCGAATACCACGAGCATCCAGGGGAGGCAGGGGAGGCGTGGCGGGACTCGGGTTTCCACCCCGGACGGGTGACCGGGGGCGACGGCGGGGCGGCCGCGGGCGGGTATGACCCGGGTCTCGGCCCGCAGGCTCCGCGCGGACCGGCGACCGTCCCCCGGGTCCGGGGCGACGGTACTGACTGGAGGTGCCGCGGTGGATCCCGACTTCCCGTTGCTGAGCGTGTTCCTCTACATGGTCTGGTTCTTCGCCTTCGTCCTGTGGCTGTTCCTGCTCTTCGCGGTGATCACCGATGTCTTCCGCAGCCCGGACCTGTCTGGCTGGGCGAAGGCGGCCTGGACCGCCGCCATCGTCGTGCTGCCCTGTCTCGGTGTGCTCGCCTACCTCGTCGTCCGCGGCGGCAGCATGCACGAGCGCAGCCGCGCCGCCGCGGACCGGGACGAGCGGGCGTGGCGGGCGTATCTCGAGCGGGCCGCCGCCCCGGCGAGCAGCGCCGACGAGCTCGGCAAGCTCGCGGACCTGCGCGATCAGGGCATCATCAGCGACGTCGAGTTCGAACGCGGCAAGACGCGGATCCTCGCCTGAGCACAGGCGGCGGTCCCGGAAAACCCGGCCCGCCGACCGCACCAACCCACCGCACCAACCCACCGGCGCCTCAGCCGGGGTCGGTGTCAGCAGTGGGTCGGTGTCAGGCGGGAGGCGGCCGCCCGGTCGACCAGCCAGAGGGTGCGTTCGCGGCCCACGGCTCCGGTTGCCGGGACGTCGATCGGCCCCGCTCCGGAGAACGACGCGGCCACGGCCCCGGCCTTCTCCTCACCCGCGACGATCACCCACACCTCGCGGGCCGACTGGATCGTCGGCAGGGTCAGGGAAATGCGTTCCGGCGGCGGCTTCGGGCAGTCGTGCACGGCCACCACCGGCTCCGTGGCCACGACCGCCGGCGAGTTCGGGAACAGGGACGCGACGTGCCCCTCCGGGCCGAGACCGAGCAGGACGACGTCGAACACGGGGACCGCGGCGCCCGGCGCCGCGCGGCCGGCGAGCAGGGCCGCGTACTCCGCCCCCGCCGACTCCGGGTCGGCGTAGCCGGATGCCGCGGTGCTGCCCTCGACGTCCCCGCCGGCCGTCTGGGCCGCGTGATGGCCCATCGGGAACACCCGCTTCGGGTCGACCGGGATGTGGTCGAGCAGCGCCTCGCGGGCCTGCCGGTCGTTGCGGTCGGGGGAGTCCGCGGGGACGAACCGCTCGTCGCCCCACCAGACGTCGACCCTGGACCAGTCGACCGCGTCGACCGCGGGGTTCGTCCGGACCGCTCGCAGCAGTGCGATGCCGATGCCACCGCCGGTGAGCACCACCGACGCCTCGCCGCGGGCGGCCTGCCCGTCGATCAGCCGGGTGATCAGCCGGGCGGCGGCGGCGCGGGCGAGGACGCCGGCGTCGCGGTGCGGGACGAGCTGCGGCTCGGCTGTCATGCGCCGCCCGCCTTCGGCTGGTCCGCCGTCGCAGATCCGGATGTGGACCCGGATGTGGACCCGGCGGCCGGGCCGCGCGCCGGCCGCTTCGCCTGGGCGGCGGAGCCCGACAGGCCGGCGGGCGGGGAGCTCCCGGCGGAGGACGCCGTTCCCGCCTGGGGTGCGCTCCCGGTCTGGGATGCGCTCCCGGTCTGGGGTGCGCTCCTGGCAGGGGATGTCGTTCCCGCCTGGGAGGTCGCCCCGGCCTGGGCGGCGCCGGCGGTCGGCGGAACCGTGCTGGTGACCGTCACGGACTTGTCCATCGGGTCGCGCCAGATGTGCTCGCGGTGCGGCGAGCGGTCGGCGAGGTGCGCCAGGCCGCTCCAGGTACCCAGCGCCTCAGCGAAGACCTCGTCGTCGTCGAGCCGGCGCAGCTCCTCGGCGAGCAGCTCGCCGACGCCGCGGCCCGGCAGCGGCAGGACGCGGTCCGGGTAGCCGGACCGGGAGATCCTCGCCGTGCGGGAGTCGGTCCGGGAGATCGCGAGCTCGGACCCGCCGAAGGACACGGTCACCTTCGTGATGTCGGGCCGGCTCCCGACCTCCTCGACGGACACCGGGATGCCGAGCTTGTTCTGCAACCAGCCGGCGAAGAGCTGGGCGCTCGGGTTGGCCCGCCCGGAGGTGATCACCGCCGCGTCGGGCCGGTCGCTGACGGTGTCGAACGCCGCGGCGAGCAGGGTCCGCCACGGCGTCAGGCGGGTCCACGACAGGTCCGTGTCGCCGGGCGCGAAGTCCGTCGCCCGCTGGGACAGCGCGGCCAGCGGGTCGGGGGCGGCGGTGACGTCGGTGACGCGGCGGTCGGCGAAGACGCCGAGCGGATCGTAGGCGATCCGGACCGGCGGCTCGTCGTGCCACCAGGTGACCACCGGGGCGTCCGGGGCGAGCAGCGGCAGCACGACCGACTCGGCGTGCAGCGCCAGGCGCCCCGACATCCGCATGACGACCGCCTCACCCGGGCCGAGCCGGCCGCCGATCGAGACCTCGGCGTCCAGCCGGGGGTGCGGCGACTCGATCTGACGGCGCACCACGATGAGCAGCCGGCACGGGTGGGCGGAGGCGGCGAGCGTCGCCGCGCCCTCGGCCTCGCTGACGTGCCTCTCGTCGACGACGGCGACGAGGGTGAGCGCCAGCCCGAAGGCCAGCGCCCCGGCCGCCCGCCGCTCGGCGGAGAGGGCCTTGACCACCTCAGAACCGGTGGTGTCCCACAGCGTGGTCACGAGGGGCTCCTATCCGTCCGCGGGAGTGGGCCGCCGGCCGACGGGAAGCCTCGGTCGACGGGAGGGTGCACGCCGTGATGGCCGGCCGGGCGCCGGTGGGCGGGCGCGCTCACGGCCGCCGCCACCGACGGCCGTCCGCGGCGAGCATCTCGTCGGCCGCCGCCGGCCCCCAGCTTCCCGCGCGGTAGCGGTGCGGGGTCGTGTTCGCCCAGTACTCCTCCAGCGGGTCGACGATCCGCCAGGACTCCTCGACCTCGGCGTTGTTCGGGAACAGCGTCGCGTCGCCGAGCAGCACGTCGAGGATGAGCCGCTCGTAGGCCTCGGGCAGCGCCTCGGTGAACGCCTCGCCGAACAGGAAGTCCATCGCGACGTCGCGGACCTCCATCGCCGAGCCCGGCACCTTGGAACCGAACTTCAGGGTGACGCCCTCGTCGGGCTGCACCCGGATGACGAGCTGGTTGTTGCCGAGCTCGGCGGTGTCGGTGTGGTCGAAGGGCAGGTGCGGCGCCTTCTTGAACACGATCGCGATCTCGGTGACCCGTCGGGGTAGCCGCTTGCCGGTCCGCAGGTAGAACGGCACCCCGGCCCAGCGGCGGGTCTCGATGCCGAGCCGTACCGCGGCGAACGTCTCCGTTCGGGAGCCCGGCGGGATGTCCTTCTCGTCGAGATAGCCGGGAACCCGCTCCCCGGCGAGCCAGCCCTGCTCGTACTGGCCGCGCACGGCAAAGCGGGCAAGGTCGTCGGGCAGCGAGACGGCGCGCAGCACCTTGAGCTTCTCGGTGCGGATCGTCTCCGGGCCGAAGCTGACCGGCTCTTCCATCGCGGTGAGGGCGAGCAACTGGAGCAGGTGGTTCTGGAGCACGTCGCGGGCGGCGCCGGTCTCGTCGTAGAAGCCGGCGCGGGTGCCGATGCCGACGTCCTCGGCCATGGTGATCTGCACCGAGTCGACGAACTGCGAGTTCCAGATCGGCTCGTACAGGCTGTTCGCGAACCGCAGCGCGAACAGGTTCTGCACCGTCTCCTTGCCCAGGTAATGGTCGATCCGGTACACCCCCGACGGGGTGAACACGTCGTCGACCAGGGCGTTGAGGTCGCGAGCCGAGGCCAGATCGTGCCCGAACGGCTTCTCGATGACGACGCGGCGCCAGCCGCCCGAGTCCTGCGCCGAGGACAGGCCCGTGCGCTGCATCTGCTTGAGCACGACCGGGAACGCCGAGGGCGGGATGGACAGGTAGAACGCGGCGTTGCCCCCGATGCCGTGCGAGCGCTCCAGGTCCTCCAGCGTCGAGGCGAGCCGGTCGAAGGCCGCGTCGTCGTCGAAGGAGCCCTGCAGGAAGCGGACGGAGCCGGCCAGCCGGTCCCAGACCTCGTCCCGGAACGGGGTGCGCGCGCCCTTCTCGGCGGACTCGCGGGCGAAATCGACGAAATCGCCGTCCGACCAGTCCCTGCGCGCGAAACCGAGCAGCACGAAACCAGGCGGCAGCAGCCCGCGGCTGAACAGGTCGTAGACGGCGGGAATCAGCTTCTTGCGGGCCAGGTCACCGGTCGCACCGAACACCACGAGGGCGCTCGCGTCCGGCAGCCGGGGCAGTCTGCGGTCACGTGGATCCCGCAGCGGGTTGGATCTCACCGTGGGCGCCACCCGTTCCCCCTTCGTTCTCGCTTCGGTCTACCCGAGGTTGTTTCACCTGCGACCGTCGCCTGTCCACGACGGACGCTGAGACGATCACCACGGCCGCGGACCGGCCCGGTCACCCGGCCGATCGGGGTCATGCTCACGACGCGGGACGTGCCGGCTAGCCGTCCGAACCGGACCTGCCGAGCTGCTGCGCGATGGTGCCGAGCAGCTGGTTCCACGAGTCCTCGAACTTCTGTACCCCCTGGGTCTCCAGAGTCTCGATCACGTCGTCGAGGTCCACGCCGACGGCGGCCAGCGCGGCGAACACGCCACGGGCGTCGTCGTAGTACGGGCGGATGGTCTCCCCGCGGACCGTCCCGTGGTCGGCGAACGCCTGCAGGGTCGCCTCGGGCATGGTGTTGACGGTGCCGGGCGCGATCAGCTCGGAGACGTAGATCGTGTCCGGCAGGGACGGGTCCTTCGTCGAGGTGGACGCCCACAGCGGCCGCTGTGGCTTCGCGCCCTGCGCGGCCAGCGCCTGCCACCGAGGGGTGGCGAACGCCTTCTCGTACCGTTCGTAGGCCAACCGGGCATTCGCGATCGCCGTCTTCGCGTGCAGCGCCTTCGCCTCCGGCGTGCCGATCTTCTCCAGCCGGGCGTCGACCTCGGAGTCGACCCGGCTGACGAAGAACGACGCGACCGAGGCCAGGTCGCTGACGTCCCGGCCGGCCTCGATCGCCTGCTCGACACCTGCGATGAACGCCTCGATGACGGCGTCGTAGCGGTCCAGGCCGAAGATCAGCGTGACGTTCACGCTGATGCCCTGAGCGAGGGTCTCGGTGATCGCCGGCAGCCCGTCCAGGGTGGCCGGGATCTTGATGAACAGGTTGGGCCGGTCCACCAGCCACCACAGCGCGCGGGCCTCGGCGACGGTGCGCTCGGCCTCGTGGGCCAGGCGGGGGTCGACCTCGAGGGACACCCGCCCGTCGACCCCGCCGGAGGCGTCGTAGACGCCGCGCAGCACGTCGCAGGCGTCACGGACGTCCGCGGCGGTGATCGCGCGCACCGCCTCGCCGACGTCGACACCGCGGACCTTCAGGTCGCGTAGCTGCTCGTTGTACAGGTCGCTGGACGCAATCGCCTTCTGGAAGATCGTCGGATTGCTGGTGACACCGACGACGCTGCGGTTGGCGACCAGATCGGCGAGGTTGCCGGTGCGCAGCCGGTCCCGGCTGATGTCGTCCAACCAGACCGCCACTCCGGCGGCCGAGAGCTCGGACAGGGGGTTGCTCATCAGGCTTTGGTTCCTCTCCGCGGGCGGTGAACGTCCACAACAGGTCAAGCCGTTCTCGGTGCCGGTGATGCCCGTCGCCGGGAATCGGTTCCGGTGCGCCGCCGACCGGCGCGCGGCGCAGGCCGGCTCCGACCTGACGCCCGCCGGGTGCACCCCTGTGGGCACTACCCCGTCGCGCCGGCTCCATCCCAGTCTGGTTCCAGTCTGATCCCCATCTGTTCGGCTCTGTGACGCGCGGGTAGCGGTTGGAAGAACACCCGGCGTGAACTGGCAGGACGGCACTCGTGAGACACACCACGCCGGGCCTGGGCCGCGGGCGGGACGACCCCGTCCGGTGGCCCGGCCGGCTGGACGCGCGACCGGCGACGTGATCCAGACCGCACCGTCCGCTGCCCGGTGCGGGTGCGGCCGCCGCGCGTGCGCCCCAATCCGGCGGCTAGACTCCGACACGTCGTAGAACACCGTCCGCTCCGTCCCCGGGGCTCCGTACAGTGCGGGTCGTCCGCCGATCCCGCCGATCGCGAGGTCGCTCTGTCTACCGAGGCCGCCCTTCGTCGCCGGCACGTCACCACACGCGGACCGGTGCGGTCGGGCACCTCTCCGTCGGTGATCGCCGCAACCACGCTCCCGCCTGCCCTGGACCATGTCCCGGCCCAGGGTGCCCCCGACCCCGCGGACGCTCCGCGCCCCGAGACCGCACCGACCGAGGCAGCCATGCCGTCCCCCGCGAACGCGACACCCACCGGTAGCGCGATCTCCGGTGGGGTCGGACTCTCGAACGGTGTCGCGAAGCCCGCCGGAACCGGCCGCTCGAACGGGGTCGCGGTCTCGAATGGCACGGCGGTCTCGAACGGGGTCGCGGTCTCGAACGGCACCGCGAAGTCGAACGGCACCGCGAAGTCCAACGGCACGGCGGCCTCCCCGGTCGGCGCCGTCATGTCGAACGTGACGGTGATTCCCCACGGTTCGACCGCCGCGTCACGCGTCGGATCCGGCTCGAACGGCACGTCCGGCTCGAACGGAACCGCTTCCCCCACAGCGACCCACCGCTCCGGTTCTCCCACGGCGACCCATCGCTCCGGTTCCCCCACGGCGGCGTCGAACGGCACGGCGGCCGCCCACGCGGCGGCCGCCCACGCGGCGCCCGCCGCCGCGGTGCCGCCCGTCGCGAGTGGGTTCGCCGCGGTGAACGCGAAGATCCGCGCCTACGTCGCGCTCATGAAGCTGCGCGTGGTCGAGTTGCTGCTCATCACCACCGTGCCGGTGATGATGCTCGCGGACCGGGGGATGCCCTCGCTCTGGTTGATCGCCGTCACCCTCGTCGCCGGCACCCTGGCGGCCGGCAGCGCCAACACGATCAACTGTTACGTCGACCGGGACATCGACCAGGTCATGGCCCGCACCAAGCGGCGCCCCCTGGTCCGTGCCACCGTCACCCCGACCGAGGCGCTCGTCTTCGGCATCGCCATCGGCATCGTCTCGACGCTGATGTTCGGCCTGCTGGTGAACTGGCCGTCGGCGCTGCTCGCGGACGGCGCGATCGCCTTCTACGTCTTCGTCTACACCCTCGGGCTCAAGCGCCGTACCCCGTCGAACATCGTCATCGGCGGTGCGGCCGGCTGCTTCCCGGTCCTCATCGGCTGGTCCGCGGTCACCGGCACCGTGGGCTGGTCGGCGGTGCTGCTGTTCGCCGTGGTGTTCTTCTGGACCCCGCCGCACTTCTGGGCGCTGGCGATGAAGTTCCGCGACGACTACGCCGCGGCCGGCATCCCGATGCTGCCCGTCGTCGCCCCCGTCGAGGTGGTGACCCGGCGCATCCTCGGCTACTCGTACGCGATGGTGGCCGCCTCGCTCGCGCTGGTCCCGGTGGCCCACACCGGCCCGGTGTACCTGGTGTCCGCCGTGGTCGTCGGCGCCTGGTTCCTCGCCGAGGCGCACCGCATCGACCGCCGGACCCGCCGCGGCGACGATCCCCGCCCCATGCGTCTGTTCCACATGTCGATCACCTACCTGACGCTGCTGTTCGTCGCGATCGCGGTCACCGCCGTCGTCTGACCCCCGCTCCGCCTCGGATCCCACCGATCCGACTCCCCAGACGCGCCGACCGCACACCCGCGGCCGGCGCGTCTGGCCTTCGGGGGCGCTCGGGTTCCGCGGAACACTTCGCGGTCCCACCGGCAGCGTTTCCCGCAGAAATGATCAGCCGTCTCGCCGCAGACCAGGCCGCGGCGAACTGTTCGCTCGGGTTGCGACCTCTCCGGACGAGGCGCCAGAAAGCACAATGGCACGAGGCCACGGCTCGGCCGTTCTTACCGGATGGACGGCGCCGTCTGCGAGCTGTCAGCAGTCAGCAGTCAGCCGGTGCGTGCGGTTCGGGCAGCCGCCAGATTCTCCCGGATCGTTGCCGTGACTGGATGGTCCTGACCCAGGACACGCACGCTTTCGGTGAGGGTCTGTTCGTGCAGGGTGATGGCCTCATCGAGGCGTCCCACCGACCGGTAGGCGCCGGCGAGGTTGTGGCGGCTGGTCAGGGTGTCAGGGTGGTCGGGTCCCGGGTGAGGTTCTCGTCTGATCCGTCCTGGTCGGAGTGGCGGTCGAGGGCGGTGCGGAGGTGGGGAAGCACAGTGCGCCAGCGGGGCCAGTTCTCCGGGTGCCCGGCAATGCCTGCCGGCAGGGTCGCGCGCAGGAGGTGGATGAGGGTGGCGTCGGTGGTGGTGTGCTGGTCGGGGGTCATCGTGGTGCGGACGGCGGCGGAGGTGAGCCGGTGCACGGTGAGAGTGGGCCCGTCGCGGCGGGTGAGCCCGTAGTCGACGAGCGCGCCAACCGTGTCCGCCCAGGCCAGGGGATCGGCCGCCGCGTCGTGGAGGGGGCCGGCGGGTAGTTCGTCGATGTTGTCGCTGAAGAGGTCGAGGGGGATGGCCTCCGCGGCGCACGCCGCGCACAGTTCCAGCAGACCGACCGCGGCGGGCTGGTCGGCGCGCAGCCGTGCCAGGGAGAGGTCCCACAGGTTGGCGATCGTGATGCCGGGCCGGTCGGGCACCCACCCGCGGTGCAGCATGTCCCCGAGCCGCCCGCGCAGGAGCTGGGCGTAGTCGTCGGGCGGCATGCCGGTCTCGCCCAGGTAGCCGGCGGCCTGCTCCACGGCCAAGGGCAGGTCCCCGAGGAGTTGCGCGATCCGCCCGGCCGTCCCGGGGGCGAGCGCGGGGATCCGCCGGGTGAGCAGGTCGACCGCGTCGCGTCGGGGGAGCTCGGGCACGGCGATCTGGGTTCCGAAGCCGTCGAGGCCGGCGCGCCGCGAGGTGACGAGCAGCCGGCCGAAATGATCGGTCGGGCGGAACGGGCCGACCAGGGCCCGGTCCCCGATGTTGTCGAGGATGAGCAGCCAGCGCAGCCGTTCGCGCCGGAGCACGTCGAGGACGGCGGACCAGTCCGCGCCGTCGGGCAGGCCGAGGTGCACGCCGAGGTGCACGCCGAGGGTGGACACGTGCCCGGGGATGAGCTGTGGATCTTCGGTGGGTATCCACCAGACCAGGTCGTAGCTGTGTGAGTGGCGGTGGGCGTATTCGACGGCGAGGGCGGTTTTCCCGATCCCACCGAGGCCGTGCAGGGCGCAGACCGCGACCGTGCCCTCGTCGGTGAGTTGCTGGTCGAGCAGGTCGGCTCGGCCGGTGAAGTGGGCCAGCCGTGGGGGGACGTTCCACACGTCCGGCCGGCCGCCGGGGAACGACGGGCGGACCTGCACCGCCCGCCCGTCAGGCGGGAACGGTGGTGCGTCGCGTGGTTTCGCCCGGCCACCGGGGACCGGGCCAGTGCCGCCGCGCGGAGCAGTTCCGCCCGCGCCTGTCCCTCCGGGAGCGCGAACAGGTCTGTGGAGACCACCTGGGCGAGTAGTCCCGGCCGGTCGCAGTCGGCTACCCGCGTCACGAGAAGCTTGCGGGCCGCCCCGGACGGGTCCGCGGCCCACGCCGCCTGCCATTCGGCCTGGCCGTAGACCGAGCGGGTGTAGGCGTCGGAGAGCACCGCGATGGTCCGCGTCGCGCGCTGGGCCCCGTCGTGCATCCCGCCGACCCAGTTCGACCCGGGGCGAAGTCCCCCGCCTGGACCAGGACCCGGTAGGTGGCTTCTTCCAAGGTCCAGGCGATCCACTCGGCCCAGCCCCGGTCCGCCGCGGTGTAGGAGACGAAGAAGTCCCAACCGCCATCCCCGTCAGCCGACCCGCCCCCGCCGATCATCTGTTCAGTGTCCCATCGCACCCACACCGGACCATTCCAGTACGGGAACCGACACCTACAGTGCTCGACAGGAGGATGTACCTGGGTTGGCTCGACGAGGCACGAGAGAGGGCGACGACCTCTCCCACGATCGGAGTCGGGGCATGCCGGCGTGACGTGGGTTGGACGGTTCAGCGGTCCGGCCCGGCCGCACCGCCCTGCCCGAGGCGTCCGGCCTTCGGTCGACGGACCTGGGTTTCAGCCCAGCTTCTCGCCGTACACGTGGTCGACCGCCATTCTCATGAGCACCCGGCGGTCGGACACCATCACCGACCGGTACTCGTCCCAGTCCGGGTGCTCCCCGGCGGCGCTGCGGTAGTAGTGCACCAGCGCCTCGACCTCGGGGCCGCGGGGGTCCGTCCCCGGTCCGGTGAGCGTCGCCGTGCCCTCGGCGGTGGCCCAGGCGCGGCCGTCCGGGCTGGTGACCTCCAGGGTGGCGCGCGGATCCCGACGCAGGTTTGCCGTCTTGGCTCGCCCTTCGGTCATCGAGACGTAGAGGACCTCCGCCTCACGGTCGAAGTAGGGCTGGACGGGAGAAAGCTGAGGACGGCCGTCGGCCTTGATCGTGGCAAGGACACCGAGTCGACTCTCCGCGAGCAGCACCCGCGGGTCGAAGGGCGTGATGGTCATGTGCGTGCCCAACCTCCGCCCGTCCGCCCCCTATTCCTGACGGCGCGGGCCCCACACGGTCGGGGCGCGCTCCGTCGGCCGGTCAGTACCAGGCGCGTTCGGTCGGCCGGTCAGTACCCGGTGCGGTCCTCGGTCAGGGGCGGGGCGCGCCGACGGGCTGGCGGCCCGGCGTCCCTGGGGCCTCTGCCGGAGCGGGCTGGGCCCCTGCTCCGGGCACGGGCGCGGCGACCTGGGCCGGCGAGGCCGGCGCCACGAATGCCGGGGCCGCGTCGGTCGGTGTCGCCATGTCGGTCGGTGTCGCCGCGCCGGCGGTCGCCAGGGCCGGGCGGGTGACCATGGAGAGCCACAGGCGCAGCGCGACGACCCACATGATGGTGGCGCCGGTCATGTGCAGGGCGACGAGGCCGGAGGGGACGCCGAGGAAGTACTGGGCGAAGCCGATGCCGGCCTGCGCGACGACCACGGCGATCAGGACGAGCGAGTCGCGTCGGGCGGCCACGGGGGCGGCGGTGACCCGCACCGCGAACGCCATCGCCGCGACCAGGCCGGTCAGCAGCATCGCGCCGTCGGCGTGGAGCTGGGAGACGTTGACGATGTCGAAGCCGAAGCGGGCGGGGTGCTCGCTGTCGCCGCTGTGCGGGCCGGTCCCGGTCACCACCGTGCCGAGGACGAGGACGCCGGCCGAGACGACGACGAGCAGCCGGGCCAGCCACAGCAGCGCGGGGGCGACCGCCGGGGTCACCGCGCCGGCGCCCTGGCGGGCGCGGCGGTCGAGGACGACGGCGTTCCACAGCAGCACCATGGACAGCAGGAAGTGGCCGGCGACGGTCGTCGGGTTCAGCTTCGTCAGGACCGTGATGCCGCCCAGCACCGCCTGGCCGAGGTAGCCCAGCCACAGGCCGAACGACAGCAGGGTCAGGTCCCGGCGGCGGCCGTCGCGCAGGCGCAGCGCCATGATCGGGGTGATGAGCACCACCAGCCCGACGACCAGCCCGACGACCCGGTTGCCGAACTCGATCGCGCCGTGCAGGGCGTACTCGGAGTGCGGCGTGAACGAGCCGTCGCCGCACTGCGGCCACGTCGGGCAGCCCAGGCCGGAGCCGCTGAGCCGGACGACTCCGCCGCTGACCACGATCAGGGACAGCGCGAAGACGTTGAGCGCGGTGACGACCTGGAACGCGCGCCGGCTGACGAGCGGCAATCTCCGACGCGTTGTAGAAGCTGGCACGGGTGCCATAGTAACGCCCGGTGCGCCCACGACTCGCCGGTCGGACGCCGGGCCGCCCGGTCGGGTCATACGCGGGGATCGGGTCATTCCCGGCAGTCGGTTATGCGCGGCGGCCGGGTCATGCGCGGCGGCCGGGTCATGCGCGGCGGCCGGGTCATGCGCGGCGGTCGGTTATTCCCAGCGGAAGGTGCGGGCGGCCAGGCCCAGGGTCACCACGGCCCACACCGCGAGCACGACCAGGTTGCGGACCCCGGGGCCGGAACCGTCGGCGAGGACGTCGCGCAGCCCGTCCGACAGTGCGGCGGTGGGCAGCACCTCGGCGATCGCCCGCAGCCAGCCGGGCAGCTTCGACAGCGGGAAGACCACCCCGCCGATCAGCAGCAACAGCAGGTAGACGCCGTTGGCAGCGGCAAGCGTCGCCTCGGCGCGCAGGGTGCCGGCCATGAGCAGACCGAGCCCGGAGAAGGCGGCCGTGCCGAGCACGAGCAGCGCCAGCACGGACGGCACGGCGCCCGCCCCGCCGCTGGGATCCCAGCCGAGCGCGAAGCCGACCGCGACCAGCAGGACGAGCTGGATGACCTCGACGGCGAGCACCGCCGCGGTCTTGCCGGCGAGCAGGATCGAGCGGGGCAGGGGCGTCGCGCCGAGGCGCTTGAGCACCCCGTAGGAGCGTTCGAAGCCGGTGGCGATCGCCTGGCCGGTGAACGCGGTCGACATCACCGCGAGCGCCAGCACCCCGGGGACGAGGAAGTCCACCGACTTCTCGGTGTCGCTCGGGAGCACGTCCACGGCGGTGAAGAAGGCGAGCAGGCCGACCGGTATGATCATGGTCAGCAGCACGGACTCGCCGCGGCGCAGGGTGAGGATCAGTTCGAGTCGGGTCTGCGCGGCGAACATCCGGGCGCGGGTGGCCGCCGCCGGCGCCGGGCGCAGGTCGAGCAGGCCGGCGCGGCCCCGGCCAGCGGGTCCCCGGGTGCCGGGCCCGGCGGCGTCGGTGGCGGTCATGAGCCCAGCTCCGAACCGGTCAGCTCCACGAAGACGTCCTCCAGCGTTCGTTGCTCCACCCGGAGATCCTCCGCGAGCACGCCGTTGCCGGCGCACCAGGCGGTCACCGCGGCGAGCAGCTGCGGGTCGACCGTGCCCTGAACCAGGTAGTGCCCGGTCGGTCCCTCGTGGGCGGTGGTGCCGTCCGGCAGCGCGAGCAGCAGCTTGCCGAGCTCCAGGCCGGTGGGGGCACGGAAGCGCAACTGGCCCTCGGCGCCGCCGCGGGTGAGCTCCGCGGGCGAGCCGACGGCCACGACCCGACCGCGGTTGATGATGATCACCTGGTCGGCGAGGCGCTCGGCCTCGTCCATCGCGTGGGTGGTGAGCACGACGGTGACGCCGGCCGTGCGCAGCTCCTCGATGAGCTCCCAGGTGGTGCGCCGACCCGCGACGTCCAGCCCGGCCGTCGGCTCGTCGAGGAACACCAGCTCGGGGCGGCCGACCACGGCCATCGCCAGCGACAGCCGCTGCTGCTGGCCGCCGGACAGCCGGCGGAACGGGGTGCCGGCGGAGTCGGTCAGACCGAGCCGGTCCAGCAGCGCCGCGGGATCGAGCGGGTGGCGATGGTGCGCGGCGACCAGCCGCAGCATCTCCCCGGCCCGGGCGCCCGGGTACATCCCGCCGGCCTGGAGCATCACGCCGACCCGGGGCCGCAGGGCGACCGCGTCCACGATCGGGTCACGGCCCAGGATGCGGACCTCGCCCGCGTCGGCCCGGCGGAAGCCCTCGCAGATCTCCACCGTCGTCGTCTTGCCGGCGCCGTTGGGGCCCAGCAGCGCCGTCACCGAGCCGACCGGGACGCCCAGCGACAAGCCGTCGACCGCGCGGATCCGGCCATCGGGGGAGGCTGCCCGCCCCGCCGACGCCGCGAGCGTGGCGGGCGTCGTCGAGACCTCGGCGAACGGCGCGGGCCGCAGAGCCGGCGCGGCGGAGCTGCGGCGGCCACGTCGACCGGGGCCCCGGGAGCCCTCGCCGCGCGCGGTCCCGGACCGGGAGGGAATGGATCGCGCGGAGTAGGTCTTCACGAGGCCATTGACGCTGACTGCCAGGATCTCGGCCACCTGGCGATCCTACGGATCCGACCGGGGGGAAGGGGGGTCGGTACCTGCCACCTCGGAGCCGACCCGCCGGTCGGACACCCTCAACTTCGCTGCTGCGGCGGCCGGATGGGCAGGACGCGGCGCCGTGCGCCGACCGCCACCGGCTCGCCCGGCTCCACCAACGCGCCCCAGGCGCCGAGCCGTTCATAGAGCATCGACGGCGTCGTGCTGTACAGGCGCGACAGGGACTGCAGGTCGGAGCGGCGTAGCCGCAGGATGTCGCGGGAGCTGTCCGAGCGCAGGACCTGCACGATCGCGATCCAGCGTCGCAGCGGGCCGGTCCGGGTCGGCGGCAGTTTGCGCAGTCGGCGCAGATCGATGACGAGTGGGGGAAGGTGGTCGACGTCACGGCGGTCGGCTGCCGGCGGGACCAGCAGGGTCGCGGGAACGTCGTACAACTCGGCGAGCTCGACGAGCCGGTGCACCCGCAGGGTGCGGGAGCCTCGTTCGTAGGCCCCCAGAGTTCCCGCGGTCCACCGGCCGTGGGTGCGCTCCTGGACATCCAGCAGCGACATGCCACGCCGGTTGCGCGCCGCGCGAAGCCGGCGCCCGAGCTCCAGGGCGTAGTCCGCCTCGGTCACGGTCTCCGTCCGGGTCAGGTCGACAGGAGACGCCAACCGCCCCCAGTGACAGCCTGTCAGGCATCGGTGCGCCTGACAGCCGGTTCGACCAAGAAGGCGCGAGGGAATGTGGCCCTGGCGTGCTCCCGTGAATGCGGGGTGCAGCAGATCTCGGGGCCGCACCGCCGTAGAAGTCGCGCTAGGTGACCGACTTGCGCCCCTTGTCGTGATGGCAGTCGGGGTGAAACCGGCGGCGCGGCGGCCGGCCCTGCGCCCGTTTGTCGACCGCTGAAGCAGGTCAGCGAGGTGCGTCGGGGTCGTCGAGGTCGTCGGTGTCGTCGAGGTCGTCGGCCCAGCCGCGGGCGCGGTCGACGGCGGAGCGCCACCGGCGGTAGGCACGGTCGCGCCGGGCGGCCGGCATCGCCGGGTGGTAGCGCCGCTCGCTGCGCCGGTGCGTGGCCAGCGCGGCGGGGTCGGTGAAGAAGCCGGTGGCCAGGCCCGCCAGGTATGCCGAGCCGAGCGCCGTGGTGTCGATGTTGTCGGGCACGTCGACGTCGACGCCGAGCATGTCGGCCTGGAACTGCATGAGCCACGGGTTGCGCGCGGCCCCGCCGTCCGCGCGCAGCTCCCGCACGGCGAAGCCGGCGGTGGCCATCGCCTCGACGACGTCGCGGGTCCGGTAGGCGATCCCCTCCAGCACCGCGCGGGCCAGGTGCGCCCGGCCGGTGCCGCGGGTGATCCCCAGCAGGGTGCCGCGGGCGCGTGGATCCCAGTGCGGCGCGCCGAGGCCGGTCAGCGCCGGGACGAAGTAGACGCCGTCGTTGCCGGACAGCGACGCGGCGAGGTGCGCCGTCTCGGCGGCGTCCCGGATGACCCCGAGGGAGTCGCGCAGCCAGCCGACGGCCGCGCCGGTGGACAGGATCGCGCCCTCCAGGGCGTAGCGCACGGGCTCGCCGTCGAGCTGGTAGGCGATGGTCCGCAGCAGCGACGACTGCGGCGGCGGCACCGCCGTCCCGGTGTTGACCAGGACGAACGAGCCGGTGCCGTAGGTGTTCTTGGCCTGCCCCGCCTCGACGCAGCCCTGGGCGAACAGGGCGGCCTGCTGGTCGCCGACGGCGGCGGCGACCGGGATCCGCACGCCGAGGAAGGCGTCCGGGTCGGTCTCGGCGTAGACCCGGGAGCTCGGCACCACCTCGGGCAGCACCTCGGCGGGCACGCCGAACAGGTCCAGCATGTCGGGAGCCCAGGCCGCGGCGGCGAGGTCGAGCAGCAGCGTCCGGGACGCGTTGGTGACGTCGGTGACGTGGACGGCGCCGGCGGTCAGCTTCCACACCAGCCAGGAGTCGACGGTGCCGAAGGCGATCTCGCCGCGGCCGGCCCGCCGGCGCAGCACCGGGTCCCGGTCCAGGATCCAGCCGATCTTCGTGGCGGAGAAGTACGGGTCGAGGACCAGGCCGGTGCGGGCGCCGACCACGCCCGCGTGCCCGTCGGCGGCCAGGCGCTCGCAGCGCGCGGCCGTGCGCCGGTCCTGCCAGACGATCGCCGGACCGACCGGGGCGGAGGAGGACCGCTCCCACAGCACGGTGGTCTCCCGCTGGTTGGTGATGCCCAGCGCGGCCAGGTCCGCGGGGCGGCGACCGGCGTCGACCAGCGCCGCGGCGACGGTGTCGACGACGCTGCGCCACAGCTCGTCGGGGTCCTGCTCGACCCAGCCGGGCCGGGGGAACCGGGGGTGGATCTCGGTGTAGCCGCGCCCGACGACCGTCCCGTCCCGGTCGAGCAGGCAGACGGTGGTCCCGGTGGTGCCCTGGTCGACCGCGGCGACCACGCTGCCCCGCGCCGGTGTGCCCATCGTCGCCTCCCGCCCTGTGTGCGCCGTCCCGCCGATCTTGCCGCAATCCGCGGGATCGGGCATGGCGCCATGCCCGGACGCCGGGCGGCGCGGACGACGGTCAGCCGAGGCGGGTGGTCAGCCGAGGCGGGTGGTCAGCGCAGACGGCGGTCAGTGCAGGCGGGTGGTCTGCCGGGGCGGCGGTCAGCCGAGGCTGGACAGGTCGACGGCGGAGCCGGGCGGGGTGACGGCGGCGGTCGGCCCGAAGTCGTCGAAGGTCATCTGGTTGGTGGAGCTGCCCGCGACGGTGATCCGCAGGGGGTAGGTGGGGCCGGTGTTCGCGACGACGAAGGCCGTGCCGTCGGGGGCCGCGGCCCGCACCGTCCGGGCGTCGCCGACCTTCTCCCGCCGCACGTCGCCGGTGAGCCCGACGAGGTAGCTGCCCAGGGAGTCGCTGAGCTTGCCGAGGGTGAAGTAGCTGTACTTGGCGGCGTCGGCGGGCGCGAGCCGGACCCACCGGTCGGCGAGCAGGTCCGCGGCGTCGCCGTCGCCCGTCGCCGTGTAGAAGGAGCGGCCGCGGCGGACGTAGGTGTCGTTGTTGATTTTGACGAGCTGGGTCCGCTGGCCGTACTCCTCGATGGTGCCCCGGGTCGTCGTGGCGGACATCACCAGGTCGTAGCGGCCGGGGGAGTCGGAGCTGGGATCCTCCTCGCTGCCCACCACGTGCACTCCGGGGGCGGAGCGCAGCGCCGTGAGCGCGCGGGAGCCGACCTCGGCGGCCGGCAGCTTCTCCAGGCCGTTGGTCTTCTCGCCCCCGCCGCCGCAGGCCGCGGCCGCGCCGAGCGCGAGCAGCAGGCCGAGCCCGAGCAGGGTCCGCCCGATCGCGCCGCACCGTGGTCGAGCCCGCATCCGTCCGCCGCCTCCCCGTCCGAGGTCCGCCGGGGGATGGGCGTCCGCAGGGACGACCCGCCCGGTGGTGCCGCAAGTCTGGCATCACGCCGCCAGCGGTGGCCGACCGCCTATCAGCCGTGGGTAGATGTTGTGCGGAGCCGGAGTGCGACCGGCACCGGCACGGCTCGGGACGGCACAGCTCGTGACGGAAGGCCCTGCGACGGAAGGTCCTGTGACGGAGATCGCCTCGGGGTGGACCTGATCGGGGGCCCTCGGTTCGACCTCGTCCCGTAAATAGGGCACACTAGCGTTGTGAAAAACGACCACGATGCCTCGGGCGGGACGGCCGACGGCCGCACCCGCGACCGGGTCGTGCGTCTGCTGCTGGAGGGCGGGTCGGCCACCGCGGCCGAGCTGTCCCGGCAGCTCGGCGTGTCCCCGGCGGGCATCCGCCGGCACCTGGACGCCATGGTCGGGGACGGCATCATCACCCCGACCGAGAGCCGGTCCCGCGAGCCGCGGGGCCGCGGCCGTCCGGCCAAGCGCTACGCCCTCACCGAGGCCGGCCACCGCGCCGGCCCGACGGCGTACTCCGATCTCGCGGCCGGCGCGCTGAGGTTCCTCGCGGAGGTCGTCGGGCCCTCGGCCGTGAGCCAGTTCGCCGAGGGCCGGGCCTCCGACCTGGAGCGTCGGGTGCGCTCCGCGGTCGTCGCGGCGGAGCCGGCCGATCGGCCGGCGGCGCTGGCCGAGGCGATGACGGCCGCCGGCTACACGGCCAGCGTCTCGGAGCTGCCGACCGGCCTGCAGATCTGCCAGCACCACTGCCCGGTCCAGTTCGTCGCGGAGCGCTTCCCCGCGCTGTGCGACGCCGAGACCGCGGCGCTCGCCCGGGTCCTCGACACCCACGTGCAGCGCCTGGCGACGATCGCCCACGGCGACGGCGTCTGCACGACGCACATTCCCGTGGGCGCGGCGCCGGGACCCGATCCGCATGGTCCGTCCGACCAGGACGTGTCCCGTGCTGGCGGGTTCCGTGCTGGCGGGTCCCGCGAAGGCGGGTTCCGCGTAGGCGGGTCGCAGCCGCCCGCGTCCGACCGGGACCCCGCACCCGCGCCCCCGACCTGTCCACCGTCCCCGTCTTCGGAGGGTTCCGCCCTATGACAACCTCTGCCGAGACCGCCCTCGAAGGCCTTGGTTCCTACAAGTTCGGCTGGGCTGACACCGACGNCTACGCCGACGACGTCCAGCGCGGCCTTTCCGAGGCGGTCGTCCGCGGCATCTCGGCGAAGAAGTCCGAGCCGTCGTGGATGACCGACCTACGCCTGAAGGGGCTGCGGCTGTTCGAGCGCAAGCCGATGCCGACCTGGGGCGCAGACCTCTCCGGCATCGACTTCGACAACATCAAGTACTTTGTCCGCTCGACGGAGAAGCAGGCCGCCGAGTGGGAGGACCTGCCCGAGGACATCAAGGCGACCTACGACAAGCTCGGTATCCCGGAGGCGGAGAAGCAGCGCCTCGTCTCGGGTGTCGCCGCGCAGTACGAGTCCGAGGTCGTCTACCACAAGATCCGTGAGGACCTCGAGGAGCAGGGCGTCATCTTCCTGGACACCGACTCCGGCCTGCGTGAGCACCCGGAGCTGTTCCAGGAGTACTTCGGCTCGGTGATCCCGGTCGGCGACAACAAGTTCGCCGCGCTGAACACGTCCGTGTGGTCGGGTGGGTCGTTCATCTACGTGCNGCCGGGCGTGCAGGTGGAGATCCCGCTGCAGGCCTACTTCCGGATCAACACCGAGAACATGGGCCAGTTCGAGCGGACCTTGATCATCGTCGACGAGGGTGCCTACGTGCACTACGTCGAGGGCTGCACCGCGCCGGTCTACTCCTCGGACTCGCTGCACTCGGCGGTCGTCGAGATCATCGTGAAGAAGAACGCGCGCTGCCGGTACACGACCATCCAGAACTGGTCGAACAACGTCTACAACCTGGTCACCAAGCGGGCCGCCTGCCACGAGGGCGCCACCATGGAGTGGGTCGACGGCAACATCGGCTCCAAGGTGACGATGAAGTACCCGGCCGTGTGGCTGCTCGGCGAGCACGCCAAGGGCGAGGTCCTCTCGATCGCCTTCGCCGGTGCCGGCCAGCACCAGGACGCCGGCGCCAAGATGGTGCACGCCGCGCCCCGCACGTCGTCGACGATCATCTCGAAGTCGGTGGCCCGCGGCGGCGGCCGCACCTCCTACCGCGGCCTCGTGCAGATCAACGAGGGCTCCGCGGCGTCGAGGTCGACGGTCAAGTGCGACGCGCTGCTCGTCGACACCGTCAGCCGCTCGGACACCTACCCCTACGTCGACGTGCGCGAGGACGACGCCTCCATCGGCCACGAGGCCAGCGTCTCCAAGGTCGGCGCGGACCAGCTCTTCTACCTGATGAGCCGCGGCCTGTCGGAGGAGGAGGCGATGGCGATGATCGTGCGCGGCTTCGTCGAGCCCATCGCCCGCGAACTGCCGATGGAGTACGCCCTCGAACTGAACCGGCTCATCGAGCTGCAGATGGAAGGTGCGGTCGGCTGATGGTCGTCATCGATGCCACCGGGCGCCCCCCGATGGCCTCCGGAGCCGTGCCCCGCCCGGTGCGATCGCGCAACCCGCTCGACCACGACGTGCCCACCGGCCGCGAGGAGGCGTGGCGGTTCACTCCGCTGCGCCGGCTGCGTGGCCTGCTCACCGGCCCGGACGCCGACGGGAAGGTCTCCGTGACCGTCTCCGCGCCGGCCGGGATCGCCGTGGAGCAGCTCGACGCCGCCGACCCGCGGATCGGCCGGTCGTACACGCCCGCCGACCGGGTCGCCGCGTTCGCGCTGGCCCGGGCGGGCGGTGCCACGGCCATCACCATCCCGGCCGAGGCCGCCCCGGCCGAGCCCGTGGTCGTGCACCTGCACGGCGAGAGCCCCCGGGCTGCGGCCGGCACCGCCGCCGGGGTCGCCTACGGTCACCTGCTCGTCGAGATCGGCCCGTTCGCGTCGGCCACCGTCGTGCTCGACCACACCGGCAGCGCCACCTACGCCGGCAACGTCGAGGTCCACGTCGGCCACGGCGCCTCGCTGACCTTCGTGTCCCTGCAGGACTGGGACGCGGGCGCGGTGCACGTCGGTGCGCACGCCTACTCGATCGGCCGCGACGCGAAGCTGCGCTCGTTCACCGTCACCCTCGGCGGCGACCTGGTCCGGCTCAGCCCGACCGTCGACTACCGCGGCCCGGGTGGCGACGCCGAGCTCAACGGCGTGTTCTTCACCGACGCCGGCCAGCACCAGGAGCACCGGTTGCTCGTCACGCACACCCCGCGGTCGTGCCGCAGCCGGGTGACCTACAAGGGCGCTCTGCGCGGCGACGGGGCGCACTCGGTGTGGATCGGCGACGTCGTCATCAACGCCGACGCGGTCGACACCGACACCTACGAGCTCAACCGCAACCTGGTGCTCACCGACGGCGCCCGCGCCGACTCGGTGCCCAACCTGGAGATCCTCACCGGGGAGGTCGTCGGGGCCGGCCACGCCAGCGCCACCGGCCGCTTCGACGACGAGGCCCTGTTCTACCTGCAGTCCCGCGGCATCCCGCCGGCCGAGGCCCGCCGGCTCGTCGTGCACGGCTTCTTCGCCGAGGTCATCGACCGCATCGAGGTCGCCGACCTGCGTGACCGGATCATGGCGTCGGTCGCGGCCCGGCTGGGCGAGACGCCGGCCGAGGACGAGCCCGCGACGCCGGCCGGGGCCGAGACGGTGGGCGCATGAGCGCCGCCGCAGACTCCGCCGCCGACTCCGCGGCCGTGCCTCGCTGGCACCGGGTCTGCGCGCTGGCCGACCTGAAGGACGACACGGCGCTCGGCACCGAGATCGAGGGCGTGCCGGTGTGCGTCGTGCGCGCCGGGGAGCGCGTCTACGCGGTGCGCGACGAGTGCTCGCACGCCGACGTACAGCTCTCGCAGGGCGAGGTCGAGGACGGCAAGATCGAGTGCTGGCTGCACGGGTCCCAGTTCGACCTGGCCAGCGGCAAGGCGCTGACCCTGCCGGCGATCGACCCGGTGCCCACCTACGCAGTGACCATCGACGGCGACGACGTGCTCGTCGACGTCGCACATTCGAACCTGGAACGAGGGTGACGGCAGCGGTGTCGACCTTGGAGATTCGTAACCTGCACGTCTCGGTCGAGACGGAGGAGGGCCCGCGCGAGATCCTGCGCGGCGTCGACCTGACCGTCCGCACGGGCGAGACGCACGCGATCATGGGTCCGAACGGCTCGGGCAAGTCGACGCTGTCGTACTCGATCGCGGGCCACCCCAAGTACACCGTGACCGACGGCAGCATCACGCTCGACGGTGAGGACGTCCTCGCGCTGGGCGTCGACGCCCGCGCCCGCGCCGGGATCTTCCTGGCGATGCAGTACCCGGTGGAGATCCCCGGGGTGTCGGTGTCGAACTTCCTGCGCTCCTCGGCCACGGCCGTGCGCGGCGAGGCGCCGAAGCTGCGGACCTGGGTCAAGGAGGTCAAGGCCTCCATGGAGGCCCTGGAGATGGACCCGTCGTTCGCCGAGCGCGGCGTCAACGAGGGCTTCTCCGGTGGTGAGAAGAAGCGCCACGAGATCCTCCAGATGGCGCTGCTCAAGCCGAAGATCGCCGTGCTCGACGAGACCGACTCCGGCCTCGACGTCGACGCGCTGCGCATCGTCTCCGGCGGCATCGAGGCCGTGCGGGCCAAGGGGGAGACGGGCATCCTGCTCATCACCCACTACACCCGCATCCTGCGCTACATCAAGCCCGAGTTCGTGCACGTGATGGCGGCCGGGCGGATCGTCGACGAGGGCGGCCCGGAGCTCGCCGCCGTGCTGGAGGACTCCGGCTACGACCGTTACGTCAAGGGCGGCGGGGCCGCGGCGCCGGCGGGAGCGGGGGCGGTGTCATGACGCTCACCGAGTCGCTGATCGCCGGCGGCACACCGGGCGCCACAGGCTTCGACGTCGAGCAGGTCCGCAAGGACTTCCCGATCCTGGCCCGCACGGTGCACGACGACCTGCCGCTGGTCTACCTCGACAGCGCCGCCACCTCGCAGAAGCCGCTGGCCGTCCTGGACGCCGAGCGCGCCTACTACGAGCTGCACAACGCCAACGTGCACCGTGGCATCCACGTGCTCGCCGAGGAGGCCACCGGCCTGTACGAGGCGACGCGGGACAAGGTCGCCGCCTTCATCGGCGCGACCGACCGGCGCGAGGTCGTCTTCACGAAGAACTCCACCGAGGCGCTCAACCTCGTCGCCTACGCGATGAGCAACGCGGAGACCACCGGCGGGGAGGCGGAGCGGTTCCGGCTCGGCCCCGGCGACGAGATCGTCGTGACCGAGATGGAGCACCACTCCAACCTGGTGCCCTGGCAGATGCTCGCCCGGCGCACCGGCGCCACCCTGCGCTGGATCGGCCTGACCGACGACGGCCGGCTGAACCTCGACAACCTCGACGCGGTCATCACCGACCGGGCGAAGGTCGTCTCGATGGTCCACCAGTCGAACATCCTCGGCACGGTCAACCCGGTGGCGCGGATCGTCGCCCGGGCCCGCGAGGTCGGCGCGCTCACCGTCCTCGACGGCTCCCAGTCGGTGCCGCACATGCCGATCGACGTCGCCGAGCTCGGCGTGGACTTCCTGGCCTTCACCGGCCACAAGATGTGCGCGCCGACCGGCGTCGGGGTGCTCTGGGGGCGCTACGAGCTCCTGGAGGTCATGCCGCCCTTCCTCGGCGGCGGCGAGATGATCGAGATCGTCACGATGGAGGGGTCGACCTACGCGGCCCCGCCGCACCGCTTCGAGGCCGGCACCCCGATGATCAGCCAGGTCGTCGGGCTCGGCGCCGCCGTCGACTATCTGACGGCGCTGGGCATGCCGGCGATCGCCGCGCACGAGCACGCCGTCACCGCGTACGCCCTCGACGCGCTCGCCACCGTGCCCGGCACCCGGATCATCGGCCCGCCGACCGGCACCGACCGCGGCGGGGCGATCTCCTTCGTCCTGCACGACGACGCCGGCCGGGCGATTCACCCGCACGACGTCGGCCAGCTCCTCGACGAGCGCGGCATCGCCGTGCGCGTCGGCCACCACTGCGCCCGGCCGGTCTGCCTGCGTTTCGGCGTGCCGGCCACGACCCGGGCGTCGTTCCACCTGTACACGACGACCGGCGAGGTCGACGCGCTGGTGGAAGGTCTGCACGGGGTTCGGAGGTTCTTCTCGAGGTGAAGCTCGATTCCATGTACCAGGAGATCATCCTGGACCACTACCGCAATCCGCTGCACCGCGGCCTGCGCGACCCGTTCGACGCCGAGGTGCACCACGTCAACCCGACCTGCGGCGACGAGGTCACCCTGCGGGTGAAGGTCTCCGACGGGGTCGTCGAGGACGTCTCCTACGAGAGCGAGGGCTGCTCGATCAGCCAGGCCTCGGCGAGCGTCATGAGCGACCTGGTCATCGGCAAGAAGGTCGACGAGGCGCTGGAGCTCGAACGCGAGTTCCTCGCGCTGATGCAGTCGCGGGGCACCGCGGAGGGCAACGAGGACGTGCTGGAGGACGCCGTCGCGTTCGCCGGCGTCTCCAAGTACCCGGCGCGGGTCAAGTGCGCCCTGCTGTCCTGGATGGCCTGGAAGGACGCGACCGCCAAGGCCGTCGACCCGGCCGCCGCCGCCGCGCCCACCCCCGGCCTCGCGGCCCCGTCGCTGACGCCCGCCGCCGGTGCCGGCGCCGGCCCCGCCCTGGACGTACCCGAGCAGGAGAAGCCATGAGCGAAGTGGTAACCGACACCCGTGACGAGACGGCGGCGAGCGACGCCCCGGCGCAGCCGACCGGCGGCACCGAGACGCCCGCGCCAGCCACCGTCGCGGAGCGGGCCGCGGGCCTGGAACTCGCCGAGTTCGCCGACATCGAGGAGGCGATGCGCGACGTCGTCGACCCCGAGCTCGGCATCAACGTCGTCGACCTCGGGCTCGTCTACGGCATCCACGTCGCCGACGACAACACCGTCACCCTCGACATGACGCTGACCTCGGCGGCCTGCCCGCTGACCGACGTCATCGAGGACCAGACCCGCTCCGCGCTCGTCGACGGCCCGGACGGCCTCGTCGCCGGCGTGACGATCAACTGGGTCTGGATGCCCCCGTGGGGCCCTGACAAGATCACCGACGACGGCCGCGAGCAGCTGCGCGCCCTCGGCTTCAACGTCTGACCCGCCCAGCGAGCCGCCGCCGGTCTGGCCGGGATCGTCCTCCGGCCAGACCGGGCCGCCGCCCCGATCATCCGGGTTTCGCCGCAGCGCCTGCACGGCCCTGGGCGGCCGAATAAATGCCGGTGAACGGATTGACGTTCAGCCCCCGGCTTCGCTGAATATCGCCATCTCGATGTGAGCCTGGGCTGGAATCACCATGACCGCAGCCGACACCGTGGATATCGCTGTTCTGGCCGAGCGCATCATATGTGCCGCTGCGGCTCGTCCGAGGGTCCTCGTCGGGATCGACGGCCCAGGCGCCGCCGGCAAGAGCACGCTGGCCGGTCAGCTGGCGGCTGCCATCCCTTCCGCGCACGTCGTGCATGTCGACGACTTCTACCTGCCCTCCAGTCGGCGGACTGAACGGCGGGGCGCCGTTGGCCCACTGTTCGATCTGCCTCGGCTCGCCGACCAGGTCGCCATTCCAGGTGCGGCCGGCGCCGCACTGCGCTATCAGCGCTATGACTGGATCAAGGACGATCTTGCCGAATGGATTCAGGTCCCCGCCGGTGCATCCCTCATTGTCGAGGGCGTCTACTGTCTCGAGCGGAAGCTACGCGCTTGTTACACTTTCACCGTGTTCTGTCAGGCAGAACCAGCACTACGCCTCGCTCGCGGTCTACAACGCGACGGGGAGGAGTCGCGTGATCAATGGGTCAACGAATGGATGCCGGCCGAGAATGAGTATATGGCGCTACAACGGCCGGATCGCTTCGCCCAGATGGTCGTCGACAGCTCGGTCGTCGACGACGTAGAAACGGTGTTCCGCGTCGCCGGGGTTTAAACAGCTCACGGCGTCTCGTCTCAACAGCGAAGTCGCCTCAACAGCGAAGTTGAGTCCTCTCTGGCCGACACTAGCAGTGCCGTACACACCGCGGGCCGCGCCGACGACATGTCGGTCAACGCCTGACGGAAATTGCTGTTTCTGCGGGTAGGCCCGCACGCGTCTTCATTACGCACGTCGGTCGCCGCCTGCGTGGCCACGCGACTTCGCAGCCTTGGGTCCATCTCAAGAGCCGACTCATGCCGTCTCCGCGGCCGCCGAGCGAGGCGAGGGTCGTGAACCTGGCCCACCTCGCCAAGCCAGCCCCTCGGCCCCGGCCGGGGCCCCTGGCCCCGGCCAGGTGTTCCGCGGAACCGCGTGGCGATCAAGGTGTTCCGCAACATCAAAGTTGCCGACGACCGGTACGACGACTGGCTACATGATGATCATGGCGACTGAATCGACAGGAGGCGGGGCCGTGGCGTCCACCTGGAACGAGACGCGGTCCAGGCGACCGCCTCGCGAGGACAGGGTTGCCGAGCACCGGGCCCGGATCGATGCCGAGGTGCGTGCCTACCGGCTGCGGGAGATCCGCGAGGAGCAGGGACTCACGCAGGTCGAGCTCGCGGAGCGGATGCACGTCAGGCAGCCCCCTGTGTCCGATCTTGAGCGGGGAGCTCTCGATCGTGCTGGGCTGTCGACCATCCGGGCCTACGTGGAAGCCCTCGGCGGGAAAGTCGAGATCATCGCCGACTTCGGTGATCGCCGGGTCGTCCTGAGCTGACGGCCGGGCGGCCGACGCCCCGGCCGCTTTTAACCGGGCGGGCATCCCACCTTTCCCGCTGGCGGACTATGGCGTGCGTGGTCCGGGTGGTGCCTGCCTCGGTCCTGCCGCCTGGATCGCCGTCGATCGAATATAGCGTCAACGCTATGAACTGGGGTACCGTCGAGCTGGAACCGGAGGTCCGGGACTGGCTGGAGCGGTTGCCGACCGCGCAGTTTGCGACGGCCGCCTTCTAGGTGGACCTGCTCGCTGCGCAGGGGCCGTTGCTGGGTGAGCCGTACACACGGCAGCTCGACGNCAAGCTGCGGGAGCTGCGGTTCCATCTGGAAGGTCGGGCTGTCCGGGTGACCTACTGGATAGCGTCGGGCAGGCGGATGGTGCTGCTGACGGTGTTCGCCAAGACGCGGATGCGAGAGGCCGCCGGGGTGTCCCGAGCGAGGCGTGCGCTGGCGCGGTGCCTGGCCGCCGAGCACACGGCAGACGAGGATGCGAGGGATGGCGGCGATGGCTGAACGGTCGGACTGGGCGCAGCTGCGGGAACGGCGGATGGGCGAGCTGGGTGCGCGGGATGCTTACCAGTCGGCCAGGCTGGCGTTCGAGCTGGGCCGGTCGGTGCGGGAGCTGCGCCAGCGGCGCGCCTGGAGCCAGGCCGAGCTGGCCGCTGCGGCGGGCATGACGCAGTCGGCGGTGGCACGGTTCGAGGCCGGTGGCACCGTACCGACACTGCCGGTGCTGGAACGGCTCGCCGAGGCTCTCGATGCCGACCTCGACGTCCGCGTCATCCCTCGCCCCGCGGCTTAGGAGACGTGGGCGGTCGCGTGGCTCGGTCGATCGGCGTGGCCCGACCGGGCCGGTTCGAGGCCGGGGACGACCCCGTTCGGGGCAGTCGTCCGGCGGCGGTTCCGAGCCTTCCAGGCCCAGCTTGTAGGGTCGCAACAGGCGATCGGCGGCGTCATCGGTCCTTCCCGGCAGTGGCTCTCATTCAGCGGAATCTCCCTTCGTGCTCGGTGCGGCTCGGCGTGTCGGTCGGGACCTCGGGTCTGGTGGGAAACCCGCTGGGGGACAGGGCGTATCGGCCCGCGGATCGCCCCGCAGACCACGCCATGAGACGGGAGCAAGTCTGTGCCGAGCCCGCGGGTCCTCGGCCTGGTGCTGGCCGGGGGGGCCGGACGGCGGCTGGCGCCGCTGACGGCTGACCGGGCCAAGCCCGCCGTTCCCTTCGGTGGGTTGTACCGGCTGATCGACTTCGTGTTGTCCAACCTCGTGAACGCCGGCTATCTGCGGATCGCCGTGCTTACTCAGTACAAGAGCCACAGCCTCGACCGGCACATCACCACGACGTGGCGGATGAGCAACCTGGTGGGGAACTACGTCACCCCGGTGCCGGCGCAGCAGCGCCTCGGCCCGCGGTGGTTCGCCGGCAGCGCCGACGCGATCCACCAGTCGCTGAACCTCGTCCACGACGACAATCCGGACATCGTCGTCGTCTTCGGCGCCGATCACGTCTACCGGATGGATCCCCGGCAGATGGTCGCCCAGCATCTCGAGTCCGGTGCCGGGGTGACCGTCGCCGGGCTGCGGGTGCCGCGCGCGGACGGCCGGTCGTTCGGGGTGATCCAGACCGGCCGGGACGGTCGGACCATCGAGGCGTTCCTGGAGAAGCCCGCCGACCCGCCCGGCCTGCCGGACAGCCCCGAGGAGACGTTCGCGTCCATGGGCAACTACGTCTTCTCCACCGACGTGCTCATCGAGGCGCTGCGGAAGGACGCCGCCGACGAGGACAGCCCGCACGACATGGGCGGCGACATCATCCCGATGCTCGTCTCGCAGCGGGCCGCGGCCGTCTACGACTTCAGCGACAACGTCGTGCCCGGCACGACCGACCGGGACCGCGGCTACTGGCGTGACGTCGGCACGCTCGACTCCTACTTCGACGCGCAGATGGACCTGTGCGCGCTCGACCCGGTGTTCAACCTGTACAACCGCGAGTGGCCGATCCTGACCAGCGTGCCGTCGCTGCCGCCGGCCAAGTTCGTCCACGACGATCCGCGGCGTACCGGCATGGCGATCAACAGCATCGTCAGCAACGGCGTGATCGTCTCCGGGGGCACCGTGCGTTCCTCTGTGCTCTCGCCAGGCGTGCGGGTCAACTCCTGGGCCGAGGTCGACCGCGCGGTCGTCCTCGACAACGCCGTCGTCGGGCGCGGCGCCGTCGTCCGCGACGCGATCCTCGACAAGAACGTCCACGTCCCGCCGGGCGCTCAGGTCGGCGTCGACAAGGACCGCGACCGCGCCCGCGGCTACACCGTCAGCGAACGCGGCATCACCGTGGTCGGCAAGGGCGTCACCGTCACCGACTGACTCCCCGCCGCCCGCTCCGGCGCGCCCCCGCACCACCGCACCAGCACCACCGCACCAGCACCACCGGCCCCTGCAACACCACCAACCCGTCGATGGAGAGACAGTCCATGCGCGTCGCGCTGCTCACCCGCGAGTTTCCCCCGGACGTCTATGGCGGGGCGGGTGTGCACGTCGAGTACCTGGCCCGCGAGCTCGCCCGGCTGGTCGACCTCACCGTGCACCGGGAGGCCGGCGGGCATCGGGAGGCGGCCGCCGGCGGCGACCGGGCCGTGGTGGAGGCGTCCGGCGGGCCGGGCGTCGCCGCGGTGCGCGCCCACCCGAGCTGGGCGGCGCTCGCCGGCACCGACGACGTGCTGCGCACCCTGTCGATGGACCTGTCGATGGCCGCGGCGGCCGTCGGCGCGGACGTGATCCACTCCCACACCTGGTACACCAACCTCGGCGGCCACCTCGCCGCCCTGCTCGGCGGCGTCCCGCACGTGATGACGTCGCACTCGCTGGAGCCGCGCCGGCCGTGGAAGGCCGAGCAGCTCGGCGGCGGCTACCGGCTGTCGTCGTGGTCCGAGCGGATCGCCATCGAGTCCGCGGCGGCGGTGGTCGCGGTGAGCGCCGGGATGCGTGCCGACATCCTCGACGCCTACCCGGCGGTCGACCCGGCGCGGGTGCACGTGATCCGCAACGGCATCGACACCGACGAGTACCGGCCCGACCCGGCAACCGACGTGCTGGAACGGCACGGGGTCGACCCGGAGCGGCCCACGGTGATCTTCGTGGGGCGGATCGCCCGGCAGAAGGGGCTGCCGGTGCTGCTGCGCGCCGCGTCGGCGATCGACCCGCGGGCGCAGCTCGTGCTCTGTGCCGGCGCCCCGGACACCCCGGAGCTGCTCGCGGAGACCACCGCCCTGGTCGACGGGCTGCGCGTCGAGCGCGGCGGCGTCGTCTGGCTGAACGGGATGCTGACCAAGCCCGAGGTCATCCAGCTCCTCAGCCACGCCACCGTGTTCGTCTGCCCGTCGGTGTACGAGCCGCTGGGCATCGTCAACCTGGAGGCGATGGCCTGCGGCACCGCCGTCGTCGCCTCCCGCGTCGGCGGCATCCCGGAGGTCGTCGACGACGGCGTCACCGGGCTGCTCGTGCCGCCCGACGAGCCGAAGGCGCTCGCCGACGCCGTCAACACCGTGCTCGCCGACCCGGCGCGGGCCGCGGCGATGGGCCGCGCTGGGCGGGAGCGGGCGGTCGGCGAGTTCGGCTGGGCGGCCGTCGCCGAGCGCACCGCGGCCCTGTACGACTCCGTGGCCAGCCGCTAGCTGGCCGAACGACGCCACGGGGCACCGGCCCGCCCGGCGGGATCCCTCAGGCCTGGCCGGTGTGGCCGCGGATGACGTCGTCGACGGTGTCCGCCGTGGCTGCGCGCCGTAGCCACAGATCCAGCAGGTCGATGTCGACGCACTCCAGGATCCGCTGGCGAATCGCCTCGGGCACGGGGACCCCGCGGCTGTCCAGCACGAGCAGTACCGCCTTCGCCTCGCCGCGAGCCTCGCCGCGAGCCTCGCCACGGGCTTCTCCGCGAGCCTCTCCGCGTGCGTCGATCTCGTTGTAGCGTTCGTAGTGGTAACGCCGTCCGACGGCAGTCGTCATGAGGAAAGCCTCCCATCGGTCGCGGGCCGCCTGGGGCAGCCGACCCACGGTCACATCATCGTAAAAGATCTTCTTCTCGGGTTCCAGTGCGTCCAGCGCCGCGAGCAGTGCCGGGAACATCACGTCGATGTCGGCGTCGTCGAGATGGCACGTCGCCGCGAACAGCGCGGACGCCGGCCGCGCCGTCGCCTGCTCGACGTCCGGGAGCAGCGGAACATCGTCGGCGGTGAACATCCGCGGAGACAACCGCGCCCCGCTGTGGGTGTCCGCGGCGATCTGGTCGCGGTACCAGCGGGCGACCGCCGGATCCGGCACGAACACCACCAGCGAAGCCGTCACCCGGAACTCGGTCTCCAGATGTCCGACATACAGCTTCCACGACCCCAGCTTGCGCGGGTCACGGCCGCGCTGAACCTCGTAGACGGTGCCCCGTACCGGGGTGTCCTCCGAGTCGCAGTACAGCACCATCGCGTCGGCGAGAAAGGTCTGCGGACGCACATGGGGGTCATGCAACCGGGCGTGATCGAACGCCGGCGCGTCCTCACCGCCGAGCAGCTCCGTCTGGACCCAGTCGGGCAGGGCGGGGTCGAGCCGGAGGAGCTCAAGCGGTATCTCGTGGGCGGAAGTGGGCATGCCGCCACCATGCCAGGAAGGTGTGACAGATCTGGCGCGTCGCGTCACTGTCGACCACATCGCCGCAAGGTGCGCTGCCAGTATGTGTGCTGGCAGTAACGCTGCCGACTCGTGGCGGGTGGTCAGTTCTTCCAGGCGGTCTCGGTGACCGGGGAGCGGCCCAGCAGCGGGCGCCACCAGGACTCGTTCTCCTTGTACCAGGCGATGGTGGAGCGCATCCCCTCGCTGAAGTCGATCAGTGGCGACCAGCCGAGCTCCGTGCGCAGCTTGGTGGAGTCCAGCAGGTAGCGGCGGTCGTGGGAGGGCCGGTCCGGCACGATCGTCTTCAGTGACGCGGGCAGGCCGAGCTCGGCGAGGACGGTGTCGGCGATCGTGGAGATGTCGGCCTCGACCCCGGAGCCCACGTGGTAGGTCTCGCCGACGCGGCCGCGGTCGAGTACGGCGTCGATCGCCCGGCAGTGGTCCATCACGTGCAGCCACTCGCGCCGGTTCGTCGTCGACGCGTANAGCGGGAGCTGCTCGCCCTGCAGCGCCCGGGTCACGAACAGCGGGATGACCTTCTCCGGGAACTGGTACGGCCCGTAGTTGTTCGAGCAGTTGGTGATCGTGACCGGCAGGTCGTAGGTGTAGCCGTAGGCGCGCACGGCGTGGTCGCTGCCGGCCTTCGCCGCGTTGTACGGGGTGCGCGGCAGGTAGGGGGCGTCCTCGGTGAAGGCGCCCGGGTCGTTGAGGTCCATGTCGCCGTAGACCTCGCAGGTGGAGATCTGGTGGAAGCGGGCGATCCCGACCGTGCGGGCCGCCTCCAGCAGCGCCTGGGTGCCCATCACGTTCGTCGAGAAGAAGTCTCCCGGCCGGATGATCGCCAGGCTGTTGTGCGACTCCGCGGCGAAGTTCACGATCACGTCGACCGAGTGCTCGCGCAGCGTGGACTCGACGAGCTCGCGGTTGCGGATGTCGCCGTGGACGAAGGTGATGCGCTCGGCGAGGTCGGCCAGGTTCTCCCGGCAGCCCGCGTAGGTCAGGGCGTCGAACGCCACGACGGCGTCCGCGGGGTGCCGCTCGCGCCAGTAGCGGACGAAGTTCGATCCGATGAACCCGGCGGCTCCGGTCACCAGCAGCGTCGACATCGTTCGGCCTTTCGGTCGGCCCGCATGCTTCGGCGCACGCGGTGGGATGGGCGGTCGGCGGCCATGGTCTCGCGGCCCGGGCCAAGCGGGTTCAAGTCTGCCTGGTGCGCGTCGCGGCGGTCCGCGCCGGGTTGGCAGGGAGGGCCGGGGCCCCCACCCCACCATCCGGTGAGGGTGACCAGCCCGGTCCAGGTCGGCGACGTCACGCGGAGGTAACACGCGCAAATTACGCTCCGGGCTGTGGCGGACCTGTTCGAGGGTTATCCGGCAGAGGCGGCGGCCACGGCGGCCTGGGACGAGGTGTTCGAGGCGTCGAACACCCCCCGGGACGTGTACGCCGCCCTCTACGACGCGTTGCAACCCCTCAGCAGCGCAGATCTCGCGGCCCGCAAGGTCGCCCTGGACCGGGCGTTTCGGGACGCGGGCATCACCTTCAACCTCTTCGGTGAGGAGCGGCCGTTTCCCCTGGACCTCGTGCCGCGGCTGCTCGCCGGCGACGAGTGGGACGTCATCGAACGCGGCGTCACCCAGCGTGTCCAGGCGCTGGAGGCGTTCCTGGCGGACGTCTACGGGCCGGCCGAGGTGCTCGCCGACGGCATCGTGCCACGCCGGCTCGTGCTGACCAGTGCCCACTTCCACCGCGCGGCGCACGGCATCGACCCGCCGAACGGGGTGCGGGCGCACGTGTCCGGCATCGACCTCATCCGCGACGAGCAGGGCGGCTTCCGCGTCCTGGAGGACAACGTCCGNGTGCCGTCCGGGGTCAGCTACGTGATCGAGAACCGCCGGGCGATGACCCGGGTGTTCCCGGAGCTCTTCGCCACCCACCGGGTGCGGCCGGTCGCCGACTACGCCACCCACCTGCTGCACGCGCTGCGCGCCGCCGCGCCGCCGGAGGTCGCCGACCCGACGGTGGTCGTGCTCACCCCGGGCGTGTACAACTCCGCCTACTTCGAGCACGCGCTGCTGGCCCGGCAGATGGGCGTGGAGCTGGTCGAGGGCCGCGACCTGTCGGTGCGCGACAACAAGGTCACCATGCGGACCACCGAGGGCGAGCAGCCGGTGCACGTCGTCTACCGCCGGGTGGACGACGACTGGCTCGACCCGCTGCACTTCCGGCCGGAGTCGATGGTCGGCTGCGCCGGCCTGGTCAACGCCGCCCGCGGCGGGCACGTGACGATCGCCAACGCGGTCGGCAACGGGGTCGCCGACGACAAGCTGATGTACACCTACGTCCCCGAGCTCATCCGGTACTACCTCGGCGAGGAGCCGATCCTGCCGAACGTCGACACCTACCGGCTGGAGGATCCCGACCAGCGGGCCTACGTCCTTGACCACCTGGACTCCCTCGTCGTCAAGCCGGTCGACGGCTCCGGCGGCAAGGGCATCGTCATCGGGCCCCAGGCCAGCGACGCCGAACTCGCCGAGCTGCGGGTGCGGGTCAGCGAGGACCCCCGCGGCTGGATCGCCCAGCGGGTCGTGAAGCTCTCGACGTCGCCGACGCTGACCGATGACCGCCTCGGCCCCCGGCACGTGGACCTGCGCCCGTTCGCCGTCAACGACGGCAACAAGGTGTGGGTGCTGCCCGGGGGGCTCACCCGGGTCGCGCTGCCGCGGGGCAGCCTGGTCGTCAACTCCAGTCAGGGCGGCGGCTCCAAGGACACCTGGGTGCTCGCCGCCGAGCGCAACCCGCGCGAACCGGCGCTGCCGATGGCCCGCCCGCCCGGTGCCGCCGTCCGCCCCGCCAGCGGCCCGGACCACGGCCCGGTCTCCTCCGACCAGCAGCAACAACAGCAGCAGAACCAGGCCGGGATCGCCGCGGGGAGCCGGGGATGCTGAGCCGGATCGCCGAGTCGCTGTTCTGGATCGGCCGCTACGTGGAGCGGGCCGAGTCCACCGCCCGCATCCTCGACGTCCACGTCCACCGGGTGCTGGAGGACCCGTGGCTCGACGCGAGCTCCGCCGGCCGCGAGCTGCTCGCCGTCATGGGCCAGCCCGCCACGTTCGACCAGCAGGTCGACTCCCGCACGGTGACCGAGACCCTCGCCTACGACCCGGCGCGGCCGTTCAGCATCACCGGGGCGCTCTCGGCGGCCCGGGAGAACGCCCGCAGCGCGCGCGTGGTCGTCTCCAGCGACGTCTGGGAATGCCTCAACGCCACCTGGAACGACCTGCCGCACACCGAGGAGCTGGCCCGCCGCCTCGGCCCGCACGTGTTCTTCCGCTACGTCCGCGAGCGCACCGCGATGCTCGCCGGGCTGGTCGACGCCACCCTCGCCCGTGACGACGGCTGGCGCTTCCTGGTGCTCGGCCGCAGCCTGGAACGCGTCGACATGACCTCCCGGCTGCTGTCGTCGAGCATCAGCGACGACCCGCACTCGCAGAGCTGGATCAGTCTGCTGCGCTCCTGCGGCGCGCACGAGGCGTACCTGCGGACCTACCGGCGCGCCGTCGACGCCGCCCGGGTCGCCGAGTTCCTGCTGCTCGACCGGCTGTTCCCGCGCTCGGTGTACTGGTCGCTGGCGCTGGCCGAGGACATCCTCGCCGAACTCGACGGCGGCCGCGGCCGGCCTCGGTCCACCGTCGANGACGCCGCCCGGCGGACGGTCGGGCGGACCCGCACGGAGCTGGAGTTCCACAGCGTCGCCGAACTCGTCGAGAACATGCCGGACCTGCTCGCCTCCCTGCAGAGCACCTGCTCGTCGGTCAGCGGCGAGGTGACGGCTCGCTACTTCGCCCGGGAGGCGCCGCGGTCCTGGGCGATGGAGGTGCCGGCATGAGCCGGCCGTCGCGGCTGACTCGCCCGGCCAGCCCCACCCGGGTGGTCCACCCGGCTCGGGGCGACGCCGCGGTCCGGTGGACGCGGCGGGCCCCGGCGCTGCGCCGGGGGCGGCCGGCGAGCCCGACCCGCTCGGTGGGCCCGACCCGGCCCACCCGACCCATCCGAGGGGACTCCTGGTGAGCTGGCAGATCCGCATCGAGCACTCGACGGGCTACCGCTACGCCAGCCCCGTGCTGTCCTCCTACAACGAGGTCAGGATCATCCCGCAGACCGCCGCGTCCCAGCTCACGCTGGAGGCCACGGTCCGCACCGAGCCGGCGGCGACCACCTACCGCTACTGGGACTACTGGGGCACCCAGGTCACCGCGTTCGACCTGCACACCCCGCACACCGAGCTCGTCGTCACGGGCCGGTCGATCGTGCAGACCGCCGCGGCGCCGCAGCCCCCAACCGACGTCCCCACCTGGGAGCGGCTGGGCGCCGACCCGGTCGCGGACGAGTTCGTCGAGTACCTGCGCCCGTCGGCGTCCACCCCGGAGCACCCCGAGCTCTCCGCCGCCGCCCGCGACCTCGCCGCCCGCCACGGGCCGCGGGAGTTCATCCCCGCCGTCGGCGACTGGGTGCGCGAACGCCTCGCCTACCGCCGCGGCACCACCGGCGTGCACACCTCCGCGGTGGAGGCGTGGCGGCGCCGGGAGGGCGTCTGCCAGGACTTCGCCCACCTCGCGCTGGTCCTGATGCGGGCGGCGGGCATGCCGGCGCGCTACGTCTCCGGCTACCAGCACCCCTCCGCCGCCGCGGAGGTCGGTGAGACCGTCGAGGGGCAGTCGCACGCCTGGGTGGAGGGCTGGCTCGGCCAGTGGTGGGGCTTCGACCCGACCAACGCGGTCCCCGCCGGCGAGCAGCACGTGGTCGTCGCCCGCGGCCGTGACTACAACGACGTCCCGCCCGTGCGCGGCGTCTTCTCCGGCGGCACCTCCACCTCCCTCGGCGTCACCGTCGCCGTGACGCGCCTGGCCTGACCTCGCGGGCGGCGACGTCGCGACCGGAGGGCGTCGCCACCCGAAGACGGCACCGTAGTCTGGACGGCATGAGCATCGCCGTGTCGTGATCGGATGATGTCCCGCCCCGGTGGCGTTTCCACCGTCGTCCGTAGCCGTCTGACGTCACCACGGCGTCGCCAGGAAGCCCGAAAGAGGCCCAACCTCAATGATCATCGTGTCCGAGCTCGAACTGCGCGCCGGAGCCCGCACCCTGATCGAGCCCGTCTCCTTCCGGGTGCAGCAGGGCGACCGGATCGGTCTGGTCGGGCGCAACGGCGCGGGTAAGACGACGCTGCTGAAGGTGCTGGCGCGCGAGGGCCTTCCGTTCGCCGGTGGCGTCGATGTCCGCGGCGAGCTGGGCTACCTGCCGCAGGATCCGCGCGCCGGCGACCCGACCGACACCGCCCGCGACCGGGTGCTGTCGGCCCGCGGCCTCGACGTCCTGCTGCGCGAGATGGAGAAGCTGCAGCTCGAGATGGCCGAGCTGGTCGACGCGAAGGCCCGGGACGCGGCGATCCGCCGCTACGGCAGTCTGGAGGAGCGCTTCGGCACGCTCGGCGGGTACGCCGCCGAGGCGGAGGCGGCCCGGATCTGCTCGTCGCTGGGCCTGGCCGACCGGGTGCTCGCCCAGCCCATCGGCACGCTGTCCGGCGGACAGCGCCGCCGGGTGGAGCTGGCCCGGATCCTGTTCGCCGGGTCCGGCAGCTCGGATGCGACGCTGCTGCTCGACGAGCCGACGAACCACCTCGACGCCGACTCCATCGTCTGGCTGCGCGACTTCCTGCGCGCGCACAACGGCGGCCTCGTCGTCGTCAGCCACGACGTCGACCTGCTNGACCGGTGCGTCAACAAGGTCTTCCACCTCGACGCCAACCGCGCCGCCCTCGACGTCTACAACGTCAACTGGAAGACGTACCTCAGCCAGCGGGAGCTCGACGAGCGGCGCCGCAAGCGGGAGCGCGCCAACGCCGAGAAGAAGATCGACTCACTGAAGGCGCAGGCCGACAAGATGCGGGCGAAGGCGACCAAGGCCCGCGCCGCCCACCAGATGGACCGCCGTGCCGAGCGGCTGGCCGCCGGCCTCGCCGAGGTCCGCGTCGCCGACCGGGTGGCGAAGCTGCGCTTCCCGGACCCGGCACCCTGCGGGCGCACCCCGCTGACCGCCACCGGCCTGTCGAAGTCCTACGGTTCGCTGGAGGTGTTCACCGACGTCGACCTGGCGATCGACCGCGGGTCCCGGGTGGTCGTCCTCGGGCTCAACGGCGCCGGCAAGACGACGCTGCTGCGCATTCTCGCCGGGCAGGAGCGGCCGGACACCGGCGAGGTGCATCCGGGGCACGGCCTGCGGCTGGGCTACTACGCGCAGGAACACGAGACGCTGGACACCGACCGCTCCGTGCTCGACAACATGCGGGCCGCCGCGCCGGGCACCTCCGACGTGGAGCTGCGGCGCATCCTCGGCGCGTTCCTGTTCAGCGGTGACACCGTGGAGCAGCGCGCGCAGACCCTCTCCGGTGGCGAGAAGACCCGCCTGGCGTTGGCCGGACTGGTGTGCAGCTCGGCGAACGTGCTGCTGCTCGACGAGCCGACGAACAACCTCGACCCCGCCTCCCGGGACGAGGTGCTCGCCGCGCTGAGCACCTACAAGGGGTCGGTGGTGCTCGTCACGCACGACCCGGGTGCGGTCGAGGCGCTCGACCCGCAGAAGGTGCTGATGCTGCCCGACGGCGTCGAGGACAACTGGTCACCCGATCTCATGGAGCTGATCACCCTGGCGTGACGCCCGCCGGGGGCGGTCCGTCGCCCCGTCGGGACGCCCGCGCCCCGGGACGCTCGCGACACCGAGACGCTCGCGCCACCGGGCGCGCCCGTACCCGCCGCAGGACCGGCGGGGCGGACTTGCCAGACTGGGGCGTCAGGTCGGAGGGGACACCGGCCTGACCCGAAGTGGAGAGTCTTTGTGAGTACGCAGGGCGGCACCAAGGCGGTTCTGGCGGCGCTGGCCGCCAACCTGGGCATCGCGGTGACGAAGTTCGTGGCGTTCCTGCTCACGCAGTCGTCGTCGATGCTCGCCGAATCCATTCACTCGGTCGCCGACTCCGGCAACCAGGGTCTGCTGCTGCTCGGCCAGCGCAAGTCGGCCAGCCCGCCCGACGAGGAGCATCCCTTCGGGTACGGCCGCGCGCGGTACATCGCCGCCTTCCTCGTCGCCATCGTGCTGTTCAGTGTCGGCGGGCTGTTCTCCGTCTACGAGGGCGTCGAGAAACTCCGCCACCCGCATGAGCTGGACAGCGGCCTCATCGCGATCGTCATCCTGGTGATCGCCGTCGGGCTGGAGTCGTACTCGCTGTCCACCGCGGTCCGCGAGTCGAGCAAGACCCGGGGGGACCGCTCCTGGTGGCAGTTCATCCGGGAGGCGCGCGCACCGGAGCTGCCGATCGTGCTGCTCGAGGACCTGGCCGCCGAGCTGGGGCTGATCTTCGCCCTGCTTGGCGTCGGGCTGACCCTGCTGCTCGACGATCCGATCTGGGACGGGGCCGGCACTCTGGCCATCGGCATCCTGCTGCTTGTCGTCGCCGTGCTCGTCGCGACCGAGGCGTACGGCATGCTTGTCGGGGAGGCGGCGACCCCGCAGGCCGTCGCGACGATCCGCGGCACGCTCGCCGCCGCGCCCGGGGTGACGAAGGTCATCCACCTGCGGACCCTGCACCTGGGCCCGGACGAGCTGCTCGTCGCCGCCAAGATCGGGATTGCGCCGACGGCGACGATGCGGGAGGTCGCCGCGACCATCGACGGCGCCGAGGAGGCGCTGCGGGCGTCCCTGACGGTCCCGATGCGAATCTTCCTGGAGCCGGACATCCCCCGCGACTCGCTGCCCCGACCGTCCGCGGGCGGCACCGAGGCGACCTCCGCGCCCGCCGTCTGACGCGCGGCCGCCGACGCGCCTCGTTCGGAGCGGTTCCGGGCCTTCTCCGGGGCGGGTCAGGCCGGGGGGCCGCCGAGGCAGAGCCGCAGGGCGAGGGCTCCGATCGCATTCAGTGACACGAGGATGACGGGCAGGCTACCGGCCTGCAACCGGTCGCCCGGCCGGGCTGGTCGGGGCCGGGGTGCCACCGCCGCGACCAGCAGCCAGGGGAACACCGGCAGCCAGCTCCGTTCCACCCCGCCCTCGGCGAGGCCCAGGGCCACCGCGAACAGCACGGTGGCGGTGGCACCGACCAGGAACGGCCAGCCCGGCGTCAGCCGCAGCCGGCGCGCGGCCCGGACGGCGACGGGACCGGTGGCGAGAACCAGGACGGTCAGGTCCAGGAAGATCCAGGCCAGCGCGGCTCCCGCCGACGGTCGCGGCGCGCTGGCCAGGGCCAGCCCGTCCGGCCAGGAGAAGCCCCAGGCGTAGAACAGCCACAGCGGCAGCAGCGCGCCGAGCCCGGTGATGACGTTGAGCAGCGGCCGGCGCCGCACGAAGTAGGCGGCCGCGACCGCCACCCCCAACCACACCGGGGCATAGCCGAACAGCGCCGCCAGGCCCAGCAGCAGCCCGCTCGCCAGCGCCCACCAGACCGACCGGCGCTCTGGTTCGCAGCCGACCACGCCGACGGCGACCGCCAGCGCGGCAAGCGTGGCGGTGACGGCGTCCGGAGAGGCTGCCAGCCAGCCGCTCCACGGCGCCAGGACGAGGACGGGAACCAGCCGGCGGGCCGCGGTCTCGTGGCACAGCGAGCGCATGGCGACGCACACCACCGGAACGGTCAGCGCGCCGAGCGCGGTGAACAGGACGCCGATCGCCACGGCGCCGTGCAGCCCCGCCCGGGTGAGCAGCCAGGTGGCGAGCACCGGACCCGGCGGGTGCGCCGGCAGCACGGCGACTGCGCCGGCGGCCGCGTGTGGCGTCGTCGTCGTGTAGGCGGCGAGCAGGCCGAGCGGGTCGTCGCCGACCGCGCCGGCCGCCGCGAGCAGGTCCGCCGGTGCCCGCAGGCCGGCGGTGAGATCCCCGGGGGCGACCAGGGCGAGTGCGAGGCTCCATGCCAACGAACCGAGATAGCCCAGCAGCAGCAGAACGCTCCAGGGCAACCGGAACACCACCGACCGCGCGGCCGGGGTGGTCGGTGGCGCTGTGTGGGTGGTGGTGGTGGTGGAGCTGTCGGTCGGCGCGGTCGAGGCGGCCGATGGCGCTGTGTCCGGGGCGGTGGCGGCCCCCGGAACGACGTCGGCGGTCGGGGTTGTGTCGCCGGGCTGGGCCGGCGGCCGGATCGTCGAGGCCCACCAGGCCGTGAGCGCGATCACGACCGCGGCGACCGCGAGCGGGACCACGACGAGCGGGTCCAGCCGCGGCTCCCAGCCGTCGTGCCACGGGGGGCGCGTCAGGCCGAGATCGACGTCGGTGCTTGCCAGCAGGGCGGTGCCGGCGAGCCCAAAGGCGACCAGGGCCAGCCAGATCCCGGCCTCGGCGAGCTCCGCGCGCACCGCCGGCCCGAGCGCCGCCGTGGGCGCGCCGGCCCGCCGATCCGCCGATCCCCGCGCGGCCGTCGGGACGCCCGCCCGCTCCGACGCGCTGCCGGTGACGCTCACGGCCTCGCCCCGCCGGCCGTCGCGTCCCGGGACGTACCCGGCGCCGAACCGGCGATCATCACTTCACGGGCCACCCCTGCACGGTAACGAGTCTCCTGCCGGCTGAGGTCCAGGGCCGATCGGCGCGCGGGTTCCGGGTGCGCGAGCCCAGGCCGGACCGGCGCCACGGGGGGCGGGCACGCACCGTGCGGCGGTGGTCTTCCCGCCGGCCACGGCCCTGCACGGGCCGGTGCCGGGTGTGAGTAATCAGTCGGTTTGATCTGCGGCGTTCGCGGTCCGTCGGCGGGCTCTGTACAGTGATCGACTGTTGGTTGTACCTGCGGTATTGCGTTGAGGGAAGATCGCCGATCATGCTGGTGACGATGTTCGCGGCGACGCGCCGTTGCCGTTGTTAGGCCGTGCGTAGGGGATTGGGGACACTGGTCACCGTGCATGGTCGGCCGTGGACGCCCGGCGTGCGTGCGGGCGGGTGCGACCCGGGCCATGTCGGCGCTGGCGTCGGCGTGGAGATGGAAGCGCGAGGGCACGGTCACGCACCGGCGCGCCGCGTGTGATGGATCACATCTGCTTCGAGTGGCGCGTTCACTCGAGCTGAGTGAAGATCGGTTCGCAGATCATCGAACACGGAGGGGGCCACGTTGGCCGAGCTTAGGAAAGGAACCCGGATCACCGGCGCCGAGCGGGACAAGCTCGCTGCCGAACTTCGGAAGAAGTACGAAGGTGGGCAGAGCATCCGTCTGCTCGCCGAGTCCTCTGGCCGTTCGTACGGTTTCGTCCACCGGATCCTGTCGGAGTCCGGCACGACCCTGCGCGGCCGTGGCGGTGCGACCCGGGGCACCAAGAAGAAGAGCGCCTGATCATGGCGGTGCCGGCCGCCGCCGAATCGGCGGCGGCCGGACTGCGGGTGGAGGTCGTCGGACCTGTCGCGACCATCCGGCTGTCCGGATCCGGTGATCCCGGATCCCTGGAGGGTCTCGGCTCCGCCCTTGATGACGCCCAGCGGCGCATGGGCGGCGACGTCCGGGTCGCCGTCCTCCGCGTGGGCGATCAGGTTCCGCCGGCCGCGGACACCGCGGCGTGTCCGCCGGGCGGCGCCAGGAACGCACCATTCCCCTCGTCGCCCGCGCGAGTGGATCCGGCCTCTCTGATCGAGGGGTACCGGGTCTGGCGGGAGGCACTCGACCGGCTGACCATGCGAGCCGACCTCATCAGCATCGCCGNGGTGGCGGAGGTCACCGAGGACGTGGGCACCGCCCTCGTGGTCGCCTGCGACCTACGGATCTTCGCCGTCGACGCGGGGCTGCGCCCCGTCTGGGCGCGCGGCGGCCTGCTGCCCGCGGCGGGTGCGCTGACCCGGCTGGCCGACCTCATCGGCTGGTCTCGTGCCCTCGACCTGTGCCTGGCCGGGGGGCAGCCGCTTGGTGCGGCGGAGGCGGCCCGTCTCGGGCTGGCCCAGCGGCTGGTACCCCGCCCGCGCCTGGACGACGAGGTCGACACGGTGGTCGCGGGCCTGCTCGCCGCATCCCGTGCCGTCACCGTCGAGGTCAAGGCGCTTCTGCGCGGCGCCCGACCGGTCGGCCGATCCGTGGTCCCGACGCGGGCCGGGGCCGCTGCCGACCATCGCGATCTTCCCGACGCCGAGGGTGAGGCGTGGGCGCGTACGCTTTTCGACCTGCTGGACGCCTCGCGGGGCATCGCCGCGGGCTGATCCGCCCGGGGACGGCGCCCGATCGCGGCCCGCGCCCCGACTGGCGCGGTCCGAGGCCGCCCTGACCGCGACCGATTCGACCGAGGCCGCCCTGGTCGCGGGCCCGCCACGCGATCACCACCGTCCGAGCCCGCCACCGTCCGAGCCCGCCACCGGTCGGCGGGAATTACCGCGAACCACGTGTGCTTACTTGCTTACAGTGCAAGCAGTGGAAGTAGGAGGCGTGATGAGACCGGGTTCGGACAGTGGGGCTTTCATGCGATCCGTCACCCGCGACCGCACGGCGGCGAGGACCTCGCTGCGGCCGGGGACGCTGCGCCGCATCGCGGCCTTCGCGCGGCCCTGGCGTGGCCATCTGGTCTGGTTTCTCCTCCTCATCGTGGTGAGCGCCGCGCTCGGCGCGGTCGTCCCGCTGATCCTCAAGGAGATCATTGACGGCGGGATCGGGCGTCACCGGGTGGGCTACGTCGAGGTACTGGCGGCGGTCGTCGCCGCGCTGGCCCTCCTCGACGCCGGCCTGTCCCTCGCCCAGCGCTGGTTCTCAGCCCGTATCGGCGAAGGCCTGATCTACGAGATGCGCAGCCAGATCTTCCGGCACGTGCAACGCCAACCGCTGGCGTTCTTCACCCGCACCCAGACCGGGGCGCTCATCAGTCGGTTGAACAACGACGTGCTCGGCGCGCAGTCGGCGTTCACCAACACGTTGTCCTCAGTGCTGTCGAATGTGCTCTCGGCCGGGTTCGTGCTTGCCGCGATGCTCGTACTGTCCTGGCAGATCACTGTTGTGTCACTGGTGTTACTTCCGGTTTTCATCTTTCCCGCTCGCGCGTTCGCGCCCCGGCTCGCCCGGCTGACCCGGGAACGGTACGGGCTGAACGCGGACATGAACAACACCATGACCGAGCGATTTAACGTGTCGGGCGCGATGCTGGCCCAGCTCTACGGGTCCCCGGAACGTGAGGAGGTCAACTTCCGCGGCCGGGCCCGGCGGGTACGAGACATCGGGGTCACCCAGGCCATGTACGGCCGAATATTCTTCGTCTCGCTCAGCCTCGTCGCATCGCTGGCGACCGCGATCGTCTACGGCGTCGGCGGCCGTCTCGCGGCCCGGGGAGATCTCGAGGTCGGCACTCTGGTTGCGCTCACCGCGTATCTCGGCCGGCTCTACGGGCCGCTCACCCAGTTGTCGAACGTGCACGTCGACGTCATGACCGCACTCGTGTCGTTCGAGCGCGTCTTCGAGGTTCTCGACCTCGAACCGGCGATCGTCGACCGGCCTGATGCCGTCGATCTGCCGGCGGGCGCGGCGGCCGTCGAGTTCGATCACGTCGGATTCCGATACCCCGCCGCGGACGAGGTTTCCCTGGCCTCACTGGAGTCCGTCGCGGTCCTCGACACCAGGATCCCCGCGCCGGTGCTGCACGACATCACGTTCCGGGCGGATCCCGGTCAGATGATCGCACTGGTCGGACCGTCCGGTGCCGGGAAGACGACGATCAGCCAACTGATCCCACGGATGTACGACGCCCGGTCCGGCGTGGTCCGGGTCGGTGGGCACGACGTGCGCGACCTGAGCCTGCAGTCGCTGCGCTCCGCGGTCGGTGTGGTCACTCAGGACGCCCACCTGTTTCACGACACGGTGCGGGCCAACCTGACCTTCGCTCGGCCGGACGCCACCGACGAGCAGATGTGGTCCGCGCTGGACGCCGCCCGGATCGGGGAGCTGGTGCGCACGCTGCCGGACGGGCTGGACACCGTCGTCGGCGACCGCGGGCACCGGCTGTCCGGCGGGGAGAAGCAGCGGCTGGCGATCGCCCGGCTGCTGCTGCGCGCGCCGGGCATCGTCGTACTGGACGAGGCGACCGCGCATCTCGACAGCGAGTCCGAGGCCGCGGTGCAACAGGCGCTGAGCGCGGCGCTGGCCGGCCGTACCTCGCTGGTGATCGCGCACCGGCTGTCCACCGTGCGGGAGGCCGACCGCATCCTCGTCGTCGACGGCGGCCGCATCGTGCAGAGCGGCACCCACGACGAGTTGCTGGCGCGTGGCGGCCTGTACGCCGAGCTGTACCGGACCCAGTTCCGCCCCGCCACGGAGTCCACAGAGCCCGCGGGGTCCACGGAGCCCACCGTCGACCCCGCGGCCGCGGTCCCCGCCTGAGCCGACCCGGGACCCGGCCGCGCCGCAGACGCGGGCACCGCCGTTCGGGGGAGGCGCCGGGGTAACCCGTTCGGTCAGGTACCGGGTTCCACCGAACGTGGCGGTGCTGCGGCGAGCGCGGCGGACTGCGCGGGCGCCGGCCCGGGACGCGGATCCGCGGCGGCGGGGCCGGGTTCGGGTGCGGTGGTGATCTCGACCACGGCGATGTCGATGTCACCGGACGGCTGACGGTGAATAGCGGGATTTCGATTCATGTCCGACTCCGGGGGTGCTCGACCGTGTCATACCGACTTCCGCGTCCGGGTGGAGCGGCTCCCAGGAACGTCGGCACCCTTGCCGTCTTTCCCGTATCACGCGCGCCGACGGACGGGGGTGGCGCGGGGGACGAGACGGACGGTACGCCGCCGGGCGACCACGCGCAGCATGTACCTGATCGACCTGATCTGACTACTGCCGGGAGCGCGACGCGCGTCTCTCGGCGGCCCCCGTGTGCAATGACCGACGATCAGTACTTAGGCTTTGTCTGTGCCACGTAGAGCCAAGATTGTTTGTACCCTCGGCCCGGCCACCAGCTCGCCAGAGAAGGTCCGGGCCCTCGTCGACGCCGGAATGGACATTGCCCGCCTAAACTTCTCCCACGGAACACACGAACAGCACGCCGTCACCTACGCCCGGGTGCGGGAGGCGGCCGAGGCCGCCGAGCGCAGCGTCGGCATCCTCGCCGACCTGCAGGGCCCGAAGATCCGCCTCGGCACCTTCGCCGACGGCGGCGTCACCCTGCTGCCGGGCCAGCGCTTCACCGTCACCATCCGGGACGTGCCCGGAGACCAGCACCAGGTCGGCACCACGTACTCCGGTCTGCCCGCCGACGTCTCGGCCGGCGACCGCATCCTGGTCGACGACGGCCGCCTCGTCCTGCAGATCGACGGCGTCACCGACACCGACGTCCACACCACAGTCGTCATCGGTGGCCCGGTCAGCGACCACAAGGGGATGAACATCCCCGGGGCCGCGCTCACCGTGCCGGCGCTGAGCGAGAAGGACGCCGACGACCTGCGCTACGCCCTCGAACTCGGGGTCGACATGATCGCGCTGTCCTTCGTGCGCAGCGCCGCCGACGCCAAGGCCGTGCACACGATCATGGACGAGGTCGGCACCCGGGTCCCGGTCCACGCCAAGATCGAGAAGCCGCAGGCGGTCGCCGCCCTCGACGGCATCATCGAGGCGTTCGACGGTCTGATGATCGCCCGTGGCGACCTCGGCGTCGAGCTGCCCCTCGAGGACGTGCCGCTGGTGCAGAAGCGGGCCGTCAGCCAGGCCCGGGAGCGGGCGAAGCCCGTGATCGTCGCCACCCAGGTACTCGAGTCCATGGTCAGCGCGCCGCGGCCGACCCGCGCCGAGGCCAGCGACTGCGCGAACGCGGTCCTCGACGGGGCCGACGCGATCATGCTCTCCGCGGAGACGAGCGTCGGGGCCTACCCGATCGAGTCGGTGTCCACCATGGCGCGGATCATCGAGACCGCCGAGGCCGACCTCGGACGGATCCCGCCGCTGCGCACCGAGCCACGGACCCTCGGTGGGGCGATCGCCCAGGCGGCCGCCTCCGTCGGGCACGCCGTCGGCGCCCGCTACCTGGTCGCCCACACCCTCAGCGGCGACACGGCCCGGCGCCTGGCCCGGTACCGCAGCGAGGTCCCGGTGCTGGCCTTCACCCCGATCCCCGCCGTGCGCAACCAGATGGCACTGTTCTGGGGCGTGGAAACCTTCCTCGTGCCGTTCGCGGAGAGCACCGACGAGATGGTCCGCCAGGTCGACTCCGCCCTGCTCCAGATCGGCCGCTGCCGGCCCGGTGAGCTCGTGGTCGTCGTCGCCGGAACCCCACCCGGCGTGGCCGGCATGACCAACATGATGCGGGTCCACCGCATCGGCGAGGCGGTCTGACGGCCGCACCGTGCAGTCGTGACGATGCGACGTCGCGTCGTCGCGTCGTCGTTCTCCACCCGACTTCACGTGTCTTCCCTGACCTGACCTGACGCCTGACCGGCGGGCGGTTGCCGCGGGGCCCCACCCGCGCCGACCGACGGTCGGGCGCCCCGCCACCTCGAGCGGACGCCGACCCCCGGACCACCGCACCTCCCTCGCTCGGATGCGATGGCGGGCCCGGCGTCCGCGCCCGCCCCGTCGCCCCGCCGCCACGGCGACGGAGTCGGGGACGCGTTCGCGATCCTTGGACCTCCCACGCGTAATGGGATGGAGTCCCGCGCGGGCACCTGTCGCCTCGGTTGCGGGCGACGACCCCGCCGTGCAGCGATTCGCCGTGCCCGTCCGACGGACGCCTGGCGGCTGTCATGATGATGCCGGCCGCGTCCCAACCCGCCGACCGGGATCGCGGCGGATCCCGCGACGCGGGTCCGGATCGGATCGGGCGGCAGCCTGTCGGGCAAGGGCGCATGGTCAGGGAGTGGTTGCATGGTCGAGCAGGGGAGCGGGCCGGACGATCAGGCACCAGCGGGCACGCCGACGGCCGACCCCGGCCCGCCCGGCCACGGGCCGCAGTCCCGCCCCGCCGGCCAGTCTTCGTCCGCCGGCCAGTCGCGGCCCGCCGCGGCCGCCGACCACCCGGGCGCCGGCGTCCCGGCTTCCCCGGCTTCCCGTACCCCGCCACGTGCCGCGCCCGCGGGCCGAGCCGTCTCCGGACCAGCCGCTCATCCTGCCTCGCCCGCCGGCGCCCGCGCCTCCGTCGCCGGCGGCTTGCCCCTTCCGCCGGACAACGCGATCGCGGCGAGCGCCTCCTCGACCGGCGCTTCGCCCGGACGGTCTGGTTCGGGGGCCTCGCCTGGGCTGTCGGGTTCATCGGGTTCGTCGGGGTCATCAGGGTCGTCGGGTTCGGCCGGGTCGTCGGGTTCGGCCGGGTCGTCGGGTTCGGCCGGGTCGTCGGGTTCGGCCGGGTCTCCTGGCGGCCGGTCCGGCGCCGGTGGCGGGCCCGGCGCGTCCCGTCCTCCGGGAGCGGCCGCGCGTTCAGCCGAGGGTGACCGTAGCCCGATCCGTCCGCCGCTCGCCCCAGGCCGGTCCCAGCCCACCGGCGCCCCGCCGACGCGGCAGGATTCGTCCTCCGTTCGCGACAACCGCGGACCGGGCGGAGGCCCCGTCCGCGAGACACCCGACCCCGTCGCACGCGGGGGTCGGCCGGCGGCCGGTGCGCCCGCCGGCCCCCCCGGCCAGGGCCGGGCCGGGCTCCCGCCGGATGCCAAGGGGCAGCCGGCGGGGAACGCCGGCGCACGTCCAAGCGCCGCCGGCACGCCACGGGGCGGATCTGCCAGTGAGCGGCCGGCCGCCCGGCCCGGCGCGCCGCGTCCGGCCTCCGGGCAGCCCACCGCCCGGGTGGCGCCCGCGGCCGGGCCGTGGCCCGGGCGGTCACCGGTCCCGCCGAGCGGGGACGCGGACGGTGGGGCTGGCGGGCGTGGCGCCGACGGTGGGCGACAGGGCGCTGCCGGTGGCGTCGGGGCCGCCGGGGGTGCTGGTTCCGCCGGGGGTGCTGGTGCTGTCGGCGGTGGTGGTGCTGTCGGCGGTGGTGGTGCTTCCGGCGACGCTGGAGGTGTTGGCGCTGGGGGTGCCTTCGGCGGCGGGCGCGAGGACGAGGGCGCCGGATCCCGCGCACCGGCGCGCCCGTCCCGGGCGGCTGGGGCGTCGTCGGGCGCGTCCGGTGCCTCGGCCGGGTCGGCCGAGGCACCCGCGTCGTCCGGGGCTCCCGGCAGAGCATCGTCGCCGGGGTCGGCGACCCGTACTGGCCGGACCGATGCGGGCGGCGCGGCCAGACCAGCGGGAAACGGTGCGGTCGAACCGGCAGGAAGCGCGGGTGACGGATCTCGGGCGCGGTCGGCGGCCGCGGGTCAGGCTGGCTCGGCCGACAACGGCGCGCCGGACGGGTCGCCTGCCGCGGCCGGCGCTGCTCCGCGGCCGCAGGGCGCCGGCGACCGGGCCCCGAAGTCACCGCGCGTCGACCGGGACCTCTCTGCGCCACCCCCCGCGCCCGGCCGGTCCGCTCCGGGCGCGTCGCCGGGATCCGCCGCGCAGACGCGGGCGTCGGCCCCGCCGGCCCCCCAGGCCGGCTCTCGAACTGGCCGACCGGGGCTCGGCCCAGCACCCGCGCCGGGCCGACACCAGCTGCCGCGTCCCCCCGATCAGCAGCCGTGGACGCCGCAGATCCGACCGGCCGCCGGCCAGCAGGCGGACCCGCCCCGCGCCGCCACGCCGCCCCGCGCCGCCGCGCCGCCGCCGCCTGCCGCGCCGCCGCCGCCTGCCGCGCCGCCGCCGCCTGCCGCGCAGCCGCCGCCTGCCGCCGCCGTGGGGGGAGACCCGGGGCGGTCGAACGTCGTCGCGCCCGGGCCGCCAACGCCGCCCGCATCGCCCGTGCCGCCGGCGAGGACCGATGTCGCTTCGCCCGCCGCGGCCCCGCCATCGCCGCCTCAGTCCGCCTCCGCACCGGCGGACGCCGCACCTCGGCCCACGTGGTTCGAGCGCGAGGCGCCACGATCGCCCGTCCGGTCCGCCGACGCGGGGACGAACCGGCCGTCCGGGGAACGCGACGTCGCAGATCGCCAGTCGGCCGGCCGGACGGACGGGCTGTCCCGAGGCCGCGGGCCCGAGCAGACCCCGGCCGCTCCCAGGGTCCCCGATCCGCTGCCGAGGCGCGGGGACGAACGCGGGGGTGAGCTGCCCGTGGCACGGCCGCCCGCCCGGGAGGCCTCGGCCCGCGCCGGCGCCCCGGATGTCGTCCGGCCCGGTCGCCCGGGCACTGCGGATCCACAACGCGCACCCGCCCCCGGCATCGGCGACGCGACTGAACCGGCAGCCGGAAACGCCGCCGGGAGCCGTGCCGGCGCCGGCACGGCCCGGCTGCCGACCGCACACTCGGCGCTCGACCCGCCGACCATGCGCGTCGGACTGCGTCGAGATCGCGGGAGTGATGATCACGGCGCGGCCGCGAAGCGGTTCGCGGCGACCGACGACGGCTGGCGTCTCACGGACCCGGGGCAGCACCCGGAGCCGGACGCCTCCAAGGCGTCTGCAGCGTCCAAGGCGTCTGCAGCGTCCGAGGCGTCTGCAGCGTTCGAGGGCGGCCGCGCCGGCTCCGTCGCGCCGTCCCGCCTACGCGATCACGACTCGGCGGCTGAGCCGGGCGTGGTGCCGGAGCACGAGGTGCCCCGGCCTGGCGAGCCCGTGACCGGGTCCGCGACGGCGCCGGGCCGGACCCGACCGGCGGCCGCGCTGGCCATGATCGTCGGCGCGGTGGGCTGCGTCATCGGCAGCGTCCTGCCCTGGAGCGAGATGTCCAGCGCGGACGAGACTCGCACCTTCAACGGCCTCGTCGTCGGGGACGGCCGGCTTGTCCTCGTCCTGGCCGTCATCCTGGGGGCTCTGGGTGCGGCGCGGCTCGCGCGCCGGCCGATCGGCGGTGGAGCCGCAGATGTCCTGGTCGCCCGCGTGGTCGCCATCCTGATCGTGGTGATTGCCGGGCTCGATCGGGCCTACGGACCGCCGACACTCGCGTCCTTTCGGGCCATCTCGGCAGACGTGATCTCCATCCATCCGCAGAACGGGATCATGTTCACGCTCGGGTCCGGCATCCTCGCCCTGATCGGCGCCGTACTGCTGCAGCGGCGCTCGGCACCGACCGGAGGCGGTGCCCGGCGGTAATCCGCCCGGTTTGGGTGGTTCTGTCTCGCGACCATGCGGGCGGCTTCCGCGCGTGATACGACCGTGCGGGGCGGTCGTCAGGCCCCTCCCGGGGTGTCGGACGGTGGTGGCGTGGGTGACCGGTCAACAGCAGAGTCCGTGGGCCCGCCCGGGGGGCGGTGGTTCACCTGTGGCCGCCGGGGGCGGCACCCGGGGCGACGCGGGGGACGGCGGGACGCCACCACCCGCGGCCGGCCCACGCCCACCCGGGGATGACGACCGTGAGGCCATTGTCGCCGCGGAGCTGCGGGCGTGGCGGGCACGGGCCGCGGCGACGGCTGATCCTGCCTGGTCCCTGGCGGGATCCGGCCCGGTCTCCCTGGCGGCGCCGCAGGTCGGCGCGGCGGCTGGCGGCGCCGCGCCGGACGGGTGGTCATCCCCCACAGCGTCCCGCGCACATCCGTGGGACCTGCCCTCGGCGCCCGCTGTGTCGACGTCTGCGTCTGCGTCGGCGCGGACGGCGGCTTCGGCCGAGCGCTCGTGGTCGCACCGGTTCGCGTCCCACTGCGCCTGGCTACCCGGCCCGCTGGCCGTCTGCGCCGGCGTCGCCGTGATCATCGCGTCGGGGATGCGGTGGGCGACGGTGCGGGCCTACGGGTTCGTGGAGTTCACCGTGCGGGGAACCGATCCCGACCAGCACGGGCGGTTGACGGTGCTGCTCGGCATCCTCGCCGTGGTCGCGGGCCTTCTCCTCGCCGCCGGACGCAGGGAGTGGGGGCGCCTGCTCGCCACCATGGCGGGGCTGATGATCTTGCTGGCCGCCGCGGTCGACCTCGTCCAGCTTTACCGGGGAGGTCCGTTCGTCAACAGCGGGCTGCGCACGGCGATCACGGTCGGCCCCGGCTTGTGGGTGATTGCCTGTTGTGGTTTCGTTGTTCTTCTGGTCGGCCTGGCTGCGCGCTTCGCGCATCGGCCTGCGGCCGGCGGCGACGAGCCGCGGCGCTGATCGGCGACCGGCGTCCCGTCCGGCCTGATGTCAGGGCTGGCGGTGGCCCGATCGTGGGGCGGGTGACCCCCAACAGGGGGACGCCCGGTTCGGTCGATTTGGGGTCATGACGGCAACCACGACATCAGGCACTCTGACAGAGGTCAAGGGCACACGGGGGGAGCAGCGAGGCTCGGTCGGGGGACGTGCCGGAGATGTTCCGCACTTGACCGGATCGCGCGCCCTCACGCCACGCGGGGGGTGGCGCGAGGGCGCGCGCAGCATACGGGGATTCGTGCGCGCCGGGGTGGTGGGCGCTGACATGGGGGTGTCGGCGCCCACTGCACCTTTTCAAACCGATCGAAGCCTTGTCGGGCTCGGCGCGGCGGGCGGGCGCCGCCCCACGATCGGCTGGTTCCAGTGGTCCGACGCCTCGGTCAGGCCATCCCCTCGGCGCGGCGGTCGAGATGACCATCCTCGATCGCCCGCTTGAACAGGTCGACCTTTGTCGCCGCGTCTCGGCCGACCCGTCGGTACTTCTGGCGGACCCGATCGATGTACTGCTTGGCGGTCTCCGGGGAGACGTTCATCTTGCGTGCCACGGTCTTCAGCGGCATCCCCGTCGCATACAGGCGCAGCGCCTCGATCTCCTTCGGGGACAGGTCCGGCTTGTCGGGAGAGTCGTCGGTGAGGAGCAGGAAGGCAAGCTGTGGCGAGATCCATCCGGTGCCGGCGGCGGCCGCCCGGATCGCGGTTGCCAGGTCCTCGACGTCGTCGGTCTTCGGAACGAAGCCCGAGGCGCCGGCGCGCATCGCGTCCCGGACGGTGGCCGGCGCCGCCGCGGCACTGAACACCACCACGGCCCGTTCGTCGGAGAGCAGCCGCCGGAGGTTGTCCGGGGGCTCGGTGCCGTCGCCCAGGTCGAGATCGAGCAGGACCACCTGTGCGTGTCGCCCGGGCCCCGCGAGCAGTGCGTCGAGCGAACAGGCCGTGTCGATCAGGTCGAAGTCCTTGACGTCGTGCAGCAGGTCCGCGAGACCGCGCAGCACGATCGGATGATCGTCGACCGCCGCAACCGTGATGATGTCGGAAACCGTCGTGTCGTCCTCTGCGTTCATGGTGGTCCAGTCGTTCTCCCGGACTTGCGGCCATGACAGACCTCGACACGGCCGTACGGGCGTCGGTGCCCGCCAGTGGGGACGTGGGGGCGTCCCCGGCCGCGAGGAGCGTCGGGGACTCCGCTCGCGCGACGTCCACCATTTCAGCAGATCCCCACCCGATGTCACGACCAGGTTCCGCTTTGCGCAACGAGGCCGAAACATCGGACTCGCTCAGCAGCCGCAGTCGCATCCGCCGCAGTCGCACTCCGCGCACTCGCCGCAGGACCCACAGCAGTCACAGCAGTCGCAGTCGAGGTCGCCGCACCGGCTGCACAGACCCTCCTTTCGCCGCCCGTCCAGCGGCGACGTGTATTCGCCGCACATCTGGCAGGTCAGGAACATGCCGGCGGCGACCAGGCAGGCCGAGCCCGTCCGCCGGCGGTGTGGCGGCCGGCCGTCGGGACGACCGTCCGGCCGCTGGCCGGGGCGGCCCGGCCCAGGTGACGGTCCGGTGGCCGCGAAGGCCCGGTCGACGGCGTGGTCGAGCCCGAAGCCGAAGAGGAGACGGGCGAGCCGGGCATCGACCGTGTCGGTGAACCGAACCTCGGCCAACGCATGCCCCAGGTCCCGCCGGCTGTCCTCGCACAGGCGGCGGGCCTCGGTCGGGCTGGTTCCCGTCGCCGTCAGCGGGTTCCACGATCCCGACCGGGCGTCGTCGGCCTGATCGGTGACGGCGTCGAGCAGATGAACGACGCGGCCGAAGTGTCGCCCCACCGCCGCGAGGGGCGCGCGGTTGTCGTCGCACCCGGCCACGACGGCGGTGTGCGCGAGGACGGCGGACACCGCGCCTTCGGTCGGAGCCAGCGCGTCCAACAGCGCCGCCCTGCCCCGGCCGCTGGCGCCCTCACGGGCGCGTTGCTCCACCGCCGCGTGTTCCAGCAGGGCGACACCGAGTCCGACCCCGGAGCCGGTGCGCTCGGCGGCTGCGACGGCCCGGCTGGCCACCCGCTGCGCGATCGCGGCCGCGGGGCGGCGGCGCAGGAGACCGTCGCCGTCCGCAACGTGGTCGCCTACGGCGGTCGCGCCGGCGGCAAGGGACACCGCGGCCGCCAGCCGCGGGCCCGCCTCGGTGGAGGCTGGCACCTCGATCCGGCGCATCGCGCGGAACGGACACGGCCCGGCCCTGCGGCGCTCTGCCGGCGCGCCGGCCTGCGCGGCGACGAGCACCGACACGACAACCGCGTCCACGTTCGTGGCGACCCGGGCCCACTGGCCGTGATGGTCGCGGAGGGTCAGGCACAGCCCGCAGAGATGCGACATCCACGCCGCGTGCAGGTCCTCGGACAACTGCCGCCGGCAGGGGCGAACCACTCCGAACATGGTCGCACCTTCTCAGAAGGGCGGGTGGCGGTACGTGCACGCGGGCCACGTCGCCCTGTCTGGCTTGCGACAGTGCAACCGCCGGGGCGGGATCACGTCCGTCTCAGGCGTGCGACGGGGAGTTTCCAGGATCACGGCTGAGTGCCGCCGCGAGCCGATCGAACTCGACCGGATCGTTGTACACGTGGGCGCTCACCCGCAGCACCGGTCCCTCGAGATCGCGGCTTCGCTGGACCGGGATGGCGCTGGTGAGGATCGCCTCCTGCCGGTAGAGACGATCGCGGACGGCCACCGGGTCCACGCCGGGTGGTGGTTCCAGCGTGACGATGCCGGTCGGCGAGTCCGGCTGCTCGCGCACCCGCCATGCGCCGGCACCGTCCAGGACGCGTCGCCCATAGGAGGCGAGGTACACGATGCGGGCGAACACGAGCGGGGGATCGCTGGCGAGCAGCTCGGAAAGCGCGTGGGCGAGACCGACCCGGGACGCTATCGAGGCTTCACCGATGCCCANCCGGGCCAGGCCGGGCAGGGGAATCGGCCGGCCGTCCTCGCCCTGACCCATGCTGTAAAGACTCGGAACCGCGACGCTGATGCGCTCGGCCAGGTCCCCCCGCACGGCGAGGAAGCCGGTGCCCCGCGGGCCGCACAGCCATTTGCGTGACGTTCCCACGTAGGCGCTGGCGTGGACGTGCGAGACATCGAGCTGGCCGAGCGACTGGGCGACGTCGAGGATGAGCGGCACCCCGGCGGCGGCGCAGCGCCGGCCGATCTCGACGGCCGGCTGCACGATGCCGCGTTGGCTGGGGACATGCGGCAGGACGACGAGATCCAGCTCGTCGAGCCCGAGCGGACGGGCCGCCCCGGGGGTGGGCATTCCCACCCTGTCGAGGGCGTCGAGGTCGATCACGCCCTGCGGGTCGACGGGCAGATTGATCAGCTCGAGTGGAGCCTGTCGCGCTCGGGCCTCGAGCACGAGCGTGTTGGAGCCGTACTCGCTCGGGAGAATCCCGACTCTGCCTCTCGGGGGCAGCGGCCAGGCGGTGAGCAGTGCGGCGAAGGCGGTGCTGGCCGAATGGTGAAAGGCGACCTCGTCGGGGCCGAGCCCGGGCCCCAGGAGGTCGGCGAGTGCCGCCCGCGCGGAGTGCAGGACCTCGCCGACCTCCATCTCGGCGACGTACGCGCCGCGTTCGCCTTCACGCCGCAGGTGGGCGATCTGAGCGTCGAGAGTCGCCTGGCTGGGCCGGGCGGCGGCGGCCGAGTCCAGGTGAGTCACCGCTGAGGCCGGTCGCGCGGCACGCCAACGTCGGGACAGCTCGGTTCCTGCCCGGTGAGTGGCCGACATCAGCTCGCCCGCTCGGGCACGACCTTGCTGACGATGTGCTCCGCGATCGCGAGCGAGGCGGTCGCCCCCGGCGACGGGGCGTTGCGCACGTGGACGACCCGACCGGTGTGCGACAGGACGAAGTCGTCGACGAGGCTGCCGTCCCGGGCCACGGCCTGGGCCCGCACCCCTGCCGGACCGCGTACCACGTCCGTGGTCCGCAGTTCGGGCACGTAGCGCCGGGCCTCCGCGACGAATGCCCGCTTGCTGACGGTGTGCAGGATCTCCTTCGCGCCGGTCTTCCAGTGCGTCCTGGCCATCTTGTGGAAGCCCGGCCAGGTGAGGGTCCGACGCAGATCGCTGCCCTGGACGGTGCCGACCGTGTAGCCCTCGCGGGCGGTGGCGAGCACCGCGTTGGGCCCGACCAGGACCTCCCCGTCGATCCGCTTGGTGAGGTGGATGCCGAGGAAGGGGTAGCGCGGATCCGGCACCGGATAGATGAGCCCGCGGACGAGGTCCCGCCGCTGCGGGCGCAGCAGCCAGTAGTCACCTCGGAAGGGAACGATCTGCGGGGACGGGTCCTCGCCGGTGAAGGTCGCCACCAGGTCGGACTGCAGCCCCGCGCAGGCGATCAGCAGATCGAACGGACCGACGCGCTCGGAGACGACCGAGACCCGCCCGCCGTCCTGGGCGGCCACCTCGTGATTGCCGTTGGGTCGGGCGCTGGCGGAGCCGGCGACGGTCAGGCGCAGGTGCACCCCGTCCGGCCGCTCGTCGACGCCGATCACCTCGGCCCCGGTGCGCACCGTGCCGCCCGCGGCGATGATCTCCTTGCGGAGCGCCTGCGCGACCCCGGGATAGTCGACGATCGCGGTGGTGGGGGAGTGCAGGGCGGCGACCCCCCGGGCATGCGGTTCGATCGTCCGCAGCTCGGCGGCGTCGAGCATGCGGGTCCGGGGGACTCCGTTGGCCTCCGCGCGCTTCTCGATCGCGGCCAACCGCTCCAGTTCGCTGTCGTCGACCGCGACGACGACCTTGCCGCACTCGTCGTAGCGGAGGTCGTGGGTGTCGCAGAACTCGCGCAGCAGGCCGACGCCGCGCCGGCACAGGGTGGCCTTCAGCGAGCCCGGGACGTAGTAGAGGCCGGCGTGGACGACGCCGCTGTTGCGTCCGGTCTGGTGCCGGGCGACGTCGGGCTCCTTCTCGAACACGGTCACCGTCGCTCCCGGTTCGACCTGGCCAAGACGCCGGGCCACCGCCAGTCCGAGAATGCCGCCGCCGATCACCGCGATCCGACCTGCCACGCCCCGCCCCCTGCTCCTCGTCGATCGGCTGGAGTCCTCCGCCACGCCGACAGTACGGAACAAGTATCGGCATGCACGCTGTGTGACGAACTGGTAGTCCGGCCGGCGGCCGTGCGGCGAATCCGGCGCGGCACGACCCGCAGGACCACCCCACCGCCGTGCCACCGCCGTGCCGCCGTGCCGCCGCCGGGCGGCTCAGCCGAAGAAGTGGCCCGGCGGGTGCGCGCGGTCGGTGCGCGAGCGGGGCACCCCGCGCAGCGCGTCGGTGAGCGTGCGCGCCGTGTTGACCAGCGGCACGTGGCTGAACGCCTGCGGGAAGTTGCCGGTCATCCGCCCGAGCCGGGGGTCGTACTCCTCGGCGAGCAGGCCGACGTCGTTGCGCAGTGACAGCAGGCGTTCGAACAGCTCCTGGGCCTCGTGCACCCGTCCGGACAGCGCGTAGTTGTCGGCGAGCCAGAAGGTGCAGGCGAGGAAGGCGCCCTCGCCGGCGGGCAGCCCGTCGACCGCGCCGTCCTCGGCGGTCGGGTAACGCAGGACGAAGCCGTCCTCCATCAGTTCCCGTTCGATCGACGCGACCGTGCCGACGACCCGGGGATCGGTCGCCGGCAGGAAGCCGACCAGCGGCATGTACAGCAGCGCCGCGTCGAGCTCGCGGGAGCCGTAGAACTGGGTGAAGGTGTTGCGGTCGGAGTCGAAGCCCCGCGCGCAGACCTCGGTGTGGATCTCGTCGCGCAGCGCGGACCAGCGTTCCACGGGGCCGGGCAGTCCGGACTCGACGATGCCGCGCACGGCCCGGTCGGCCGCGACCCAGGCCATCACCTTCGAGTGGACGAAGTGCCGGCGTGGCCCGCGGACCTCCCAGATGCCCTCGTCGGTCTTGCGCCAGCCGGTCTCCAGGAAGTCCATCAGCTTGGTCTGCAGCGGCCAGGAGTCGTCGCCGTGGTGGTCGGCGAGCGCCTGCCCGCCGGGCAGGACGAGTCCGGGCACGGACGGCCGCCGGTTGGCGACCGCGACCCGCGCGACGTGCAGGGCGTCGAGGACCTCGCCGTAGACGTCGAGCTGGAACTGGTCGACGGCGGCGTTGCCGACCCGGACGGGGGAGGAGTTCTCGTAGCCGGCGAGCCAGGGCACCTCGTACTCGGGCAGTCGGCGTTCCCCCCCGACGCCGTACATGATCTGCACCCGGGACGGGTCGCCCGCGACCGCGCGCAGCAGCCATTCCCGCCAGGCGGTCGCCTCGCTGGTGAACCCGGCGTCGAGCAGGGCGAGCAGGGTGATGGTCGCGTCGCGCAGCCAGCAGTACCGGTAGTCCCAGTTGCGCACCCCGCCGATGTGCTCCGGCAGGGAGGTGGTGACGGCCGCGACGATGCCGCCGGTCGGGGCGTAGGTCAGGGCCTTGAGGGTGATCAGCGAGCGGCGCACGGCGGGCTGCCACTGGCCGTCGTAGGTGCAGCCGGCCATCCAGTCCGACCACCACGCCTCGGTGAGGGTGATCATGCGGCGGACGTCGTGGACCGGCGGTGGCGTCTGGTGCGACGGCGTCCAGGTCAGCGAGAAGGGCACCGACTGGCCGGCCGCGACGTGGAAGTCGGCGTAGGTGGCCATGTCGTGCCCCTCCATCGGGGCGGTGGTGCGCAGGGTGACGGCGTCGGGACCGGCGACGGCGGACATGGTGTGCTCGTCGACGCGGCGCACCCACGGCACGATCGAGCCGTAGTCGAACCGGAACCGGGTCTCCGAGCGCATGTGGACGGCGCCCTCGAGACACTCGACGAGGCGCAGCACCGTGTGGGTGCCGGCGTGGGGAAACATCGCGTCGACGATGCGCACGGTGCCGGAGGCGGTGGTCATGTCCGTCTCCAGTACCAGGGTGTCGCCGCGGTAGCGGCGGCTGACGCCGAGGACCGGCTCGACCGGGGCGATCTGCCAGTGCCCGTCGTCGGCGTCACCGAGCAACGCGGCGAAGCAGGACGGTGAGTCGAACCGGGGCAGGCACAGCCAGTCGATCGAGCCCGTGCGCGCCACGAGTGCCGCGGAGTGGGTGTCGCCGATCAGCGCGTAGTCCTCGATCAGGGATGGCACGACCTGTTCCTCGCTCCCATGGTTTCGCTGGTCGCGATCATCGGACGGTGATGATCGCCGGATGTGGGATGAACGCCGTTGCCGGCGTCATCGGATGTGGCCCATCGCGGGTGGCCCGTCGTTGGACCCGATCGTGGGCGGGCGCCGCCGGTCGACGGTGTGCCGATGCGCGCGCCCGGGGCGGGCTCGCGCCCCCCGCCCGGCAGATGGGCCGGACAGAGGAGGCGGTCACACGTGGCGGAGGTCGCCGAGCCTCACAAAGGCGTTCACCTTACGGACTGCGCCGGCCGGCTAGTTTGGGGGTCCGGACTTCGTGGTGGTCCACCCGTAATCCGGACCAGAATTCCTTCCCCGATGTGACAGGACTCACGACGTGGCCTCTTCGCCGCCCACCGCCGCCACCCGCGCCGCGCGGTATCTGGTCGATCCCCGGCGCCGCACGGCGGTGGTGGCGATCACCCTTGCGGCCGTCGGTCTGATCGTGTTCGGGATCTACGCGACGCTGAGCGGGCCACCCCCCAAGCAGGAGGCCGTGGTCTACTTCACCCCGGAGGCGACGGCGGCGCAGAAGGAGGCCGTGCGCGCCGCGTGTCCCTCGGTGGGGCGCGCGATCCAGGAACCGAAGGACCGCAACAACCTCGCCGTCAGCAGGGCGTATCCGCTGCGCTACGACGTCGCGAAGGCGTCGACGGCCGACCGTGCGGCGGTGTACAAGTGCGTGCACGACCAGCCGGGCGTGGTCGGCATCAGCCAGGAGACCCAGGGCCAGTGACGGGCTCGGTGGCCGCCCACTCCTCCTCCTGATCCCGCTGCTCCCGGTCGTGCTGCTCCTGGTCGTGCTGCTCGAGGAGTTCGGCGGGGGTGGGTAGACCGGCGTCCCGCGCCTGCTTGGCCTGCCAGAGGCTGACGATCATCGTCGCCAGCACGACGAGCCCGCTGAAGATCAGGCTCCCGCCGCTCCAGGGCGACGAGGCGGGCAGGGTGTCGACGACGATCCACACGATGCCCGCGGCGATCATGCCGAGCCCGAACAGGATCGTGAACGCCGACGAGAACCGGTTGGCGGCCGCCTGGTCGGCGAGGTCGGCGGCCTTGCGCCGGGCCCGCTCGAAGCGGCTGCGTGCCCACTCGTACTCCAGGCTCAGGACGAAGAACCCGAGGGCGACGACGAGGAAGCCCGGACCGGGCAGGACGAGCATCGCGATGCCGACGCCGAGGACCACGATCCCCAGCACGGTGAGGGCGATCCTGCGCAGCAGTCGGGCGCTTTGGGTCAGCACAGGCGGCGACTCTCCCTGGACGGGGTGGGACGGGGTGGGGCGGGTGGGACGGGATGCGCGCCGGTCCCCACGGGTCCATGGTGGTTGCTGGTGGCGGTGGTTCCTGGCGCCGGTTCCGGCCGTGGCGTCCGGGCGGATGCCGTTCGGGCGTCATCGACCTCGTCGTCGCTACCCCGTTGCAACGCGCCGCGCACCACAATCGTGGCCCGAATCGCCGAGTCCGGCTCCGTGAGCTGAGCCGCGTTCCCGCCCGCGGCGCGAACCAGGAGCGTCCCCGGATCGTTGGTTAGGGTGGCAAAGGCGGCTCACCAGGAGCTTCCTGCGGACGAGCGGGTCAACAAGGCGCGGAAAGGGTTGTTGTGGAGATCGAGGAGACCGCGCTCCCCGGCATCGGGTTGCGGCATGACTTCCAGACGCGCAGTGGCCGTCGGCTGGGGGTCGTGTCCCATCATTACGGGCGGCGTGATCTTGTCATCTACGATCCCGACGATCCCGACTCCTCCCGGGACTCCATCCCGCTCACGGCGGAGGAGAGCGACGCGCTCTCGGAGCTGCTGGGTGCGCCGCACATCGTCGAGAAGCTGGCCGACATCAGCAGCGCGTTCGCCGGGCTGGTCGGCGAGCAGATCGCGATCCTGCCCGATTCGCCCTTCGCGGGCCGCCCGCTGGGCGACACCCAGGCCCGCACCCGCACCGGCGCCTCCATCGTCGCCGTCGTCCGTGACCAGATCGTCCACGCCTCCCCCCGGCCGGACTTCCGGTTCGAGGCCGGGGACATCGTGGTCGTCGTCGGGACCCCGGAGAACACGGCGTCCGTCGCCGCGTTGCTCCACTCCGGCTGACGAGCGGGTTGGCCGGATCGAGTGCATTCCACCGCGACGACCTTCCTCGAGCTCGGGGGAGTTCTGTTCTCCCTCGGCATCCTCGGACATCTGGCGCTGCGCGTCGGAATCTCCCCCATCCCGCTCTATCTCGTCGGTGGCCTGGCGTTCGGTCACGGCGGGCTGCTGCCGCTCGGCGCCAGTGAGGAGTTCATCAGCGTCGGCGCCGAGATCGGCGTCGTCCTGCTGCTGCTCACCCTCGGGCTGGAGTACACCGCCGGCGAGCTGCTGTCCGGCCTGCGTAAACAGGCCCGCGCCGGGGTCTTCGACCTCGTCCTGAACGCCACCCCGGGCGTCGTGGCGGCGTTCGTGCTGGGCTGGGGTCCGACGGCGGCGGTGGTCCTCGGCGGGGTGACGGCGATCTCCTCGTCCGGGATCATCGCGAAGGTCCTCGGCGACCTCGGTCGGCTCGGTAACCGGGAGACGCCGGTCGTGCTGTCCGTCCTCGTGCTCGAGGACCTGGCGATGGCCGTGTACCTGCCGATCCTGACCGCGCTGCTGGCCCACCACAGCTTCGCCCGTGGGTCGCTGACGGTGGCGATCGCCCTCGGCCTGCTCGTCGCCGTCCTCTATGTCGCGCTGCGGCACAGCGACAAGGTGACCCGTCTGGTGTTCAACCCGTCGGCGGACCGCGACGACGAGGTCCTGCTGCTGCGGGCGCTGGGGCTGGCGCTGCTCGTGGCCGGCCTCGCCCAGCGGATGCAGGTGTCCTCCGCCGTCGGCGCGTTTCTCGTCGGCATCGCTCTGTCCGGTCCCGTGGCCGAGGGGGCGCAGGAGGTGCTCCGGCCGCTGCGGGATCTGTTCGCGGCCGTCTTCTTCGTCTTCTTCGGCATGCAGACGGCCCCCGCCGACATTCCCCCGGCGCTGCTTGCCGGGTCGCTGCTGGCGCTTGCCGGCGTCGTGACAAAGGTCATGACGGGGTGGTGGGCGGCCCGCTCCGCCGGGATCGGGACGATGGGTCGGTTCCGGGCGGGCGCGGCCCTCGTCGCGCGCGGCGAGTTCTCGATCGTGATCGCCGGCCTCGCCGTGGCGGCCGGCATCGAACCGAAACTGGGGCCCCTCGCCGCCTGCTATGTGCTGCTCATGGCGATTATCGGCCCGCTGGCCGCCCGCTTCGTCGAGCCGGTGACCCGCACCACCCGCCGTCGGCTGGGCCGCTCCTGATCACCGGACCGCGGCGCCGCATCGACGAGCCCGCAACGGTTGGTCCACGTTCCCTCGATATCGGGTGGGGCCCTCCGTGTGCCGTGCGCCGGCCGCGGCGTCGTCCAACCGGAACGGGGGCAGACTTCCGGGCCCGGGTGTGCCCACTCGGGCGGCCATGTTTGGCAGGATGCGGCCCATGAGCGGACTTCTCGAAGGTAAGCGCGTTCTCGTCACCGGTGTTCTCACGGAAGCATCGATCGCGTTCAGCGTTGCCCGTATCGCGCAGGAACAGGGCGCGCAGGTGGTTCTCTCCGGATTCGGACGTGGCCTGTCGCTGACGCGGCGCATTGCCAAGCGCCTGCCCAGCGAGGCGCCGGTCGTCGAGCTGGACGTCACCGACGAGGAGCAGTTGGCCGGTCTCGCCGGGCGGGTGCTCGAACACGTCGACGGTCTGGACGGGGTGCTGCACGCGATCGGTTTCGCCCCCGAGTCGGTCCTCGGCGGCAAACCGTTCGTCGAGGCCGCCTGGTCCGAGGTCGGCACTGCCCTGCAGGTGTCGACCTGGTCGCTGGCCTCCCTGACCCGGGCGGCCCTGCCCCTGTTCGGGGACCGGGCGTCGGTGGTGGGCCTCGACTTCGACGCCTCCGTCGCCTGGCCGTCCTACGACTGGATGGGCGTCGCCAAGGCGGGCCTGGCGTCCACGGCCCGTTACCTCGCCCGCGACCTCGGCCCGCGCGGCGTCCGGGTGAACCTGGTGGCGGCCGGCCCGCTGCGCACGATGGCAGCCAAGAGCATCCCGGGTTTCAGCCAGTTCGAGGATGTCTGGGACGGTCGGGCGCCACTGGGCTGGAGCGTCCACGACACGACACCCGCGGCCCAGGCGTGCGTGGCGCTGCTGTCGGACTGGTTCCCGGCGACCACCGGCGAGATCGTCCACGTCGACGGCGGCGTCCACGCGGTCGGCGTCTGACGCGGTCGGCGTCTGACGCGCGGCCGCCCGCGCCGGGCCGCGCCGGGCCGTGGTGGGCCGACCGGCGGGCGTTGTGGCCGAGGTCGGCCCGCCGCCGATCAGCCGGCGGTCGCCGTCTCGTCGAGCAGGTCCAACGCCGTTCCGACGATCACGTCCACGGTGACGGGTACGGTCCCCGGCCGGACCGCCGCCCCGGCGGCGTCCGGCGGCGGCGTGGCTGAGCCGAGCGTCGAGATCGGATCGCCGTGCACGCCCGCCAGGAAACTCAGCGCCCGCGGATCGCCGTCGACAACGGTGACCATCGGACACCGCCGGTCGGCCGGGAAGAGCTCGGCGAGCAGCGCGTCCGACCCCTCGGCCAACCCGCGGCGGGCCTGCAGCGCCTGGAAGACGGCTCCCGGCGAGGTCAGGCAGACCACGGTCACCTCGTGGCCGAGCCCGGAGCGCAACTCCGCCGCGGCGCGCAGCACCTCCGGCATGACCGGGCCGACACCGACCAGGGTGATCGCGGCTGCCGGCCCGCCCTCGTGCAGCCGGTAGCCGCCGGCGAGCACCAGGGCGCGACGGCGGCGCCAGCCGTCCGCGTCCACCGGGAGCTCGGCGAGCCGCTGGTCCACCGGGCGGGCGGAGAGCTGGATCAGGCTGGAGGCACCGTCGAGTCGGGCCAGCCGGCCGAGCCCCGCCAGCAGGCACCAGGCGAGATCGTGGGCGAACGCCGGCACCCAGGTCGTCGCGATCCCGGCCGGGGCGCCGTCGCCGCCGTTCCAGGCCAGAGCGCGGGTGATCGGGTCGAGTCCGGTGTCGGCCACCGCCAGCACCGAGCGGGCGTCGGCGCTGCCGGCGGCGAGCCAGCCGGGCAGCACCCGACCTGCCGACACCTCGTCGGCGACCCCGATGGGCAGCAGCGGTAGACCCTGCCGGCTCCACGCCACCCCCAGCGAGCCGAGAACCCCGCCGAAGGCCGCCGCCGACAGTCCGCCGGCCACATGCCGCCCCGCCGGGGCATCGCCCTCGCCGTCATCCGCGCCGCCCGGCCGCATCAGGTCGGTCGCGCCCCCCACACCGCCCCCCACACCGCCCACCGCGTCGATGATCGCCGGTTCCGCCCTGGAGGCGGGGTCGGTGGTGCTGCCGGGCGACGCCGTGCCGCCGCCGGAAGGCTCGCCGGCGGCGGCCAGCCAGCCGGCGAGCACGGGATCGGCGGCCCGAGTGCTGATCGTGACCACCGCGGCCGCCGCCTGCGGGGCGAGCCGCGGCAGATCTCGCAGCAGGTCCCCGAACGCCTCCTGGGTGGAGATCCGCTCCGGGAAGCGGCGGGCAGCCGCGTGTGCGGGCACCGGGGCGGGACTGCGCAGCGGCACCGGAGCACGGTCGAGATAACGCGCGACGTGGCGGGCGAGCCGCCGCGCCGCCGGATCCTGGGACAGGGCGACAACCGCCCCGTCGACGTCGGTCGCCGCACCGGCCCCGTTGCGGGAGGCGAGGTTGCGGGAGGCGAGCTGCGCGGCTGCCGGCGCGGGTGGGTCGCGGCGGCTGGTGTCCGCGGCCGGGTACGGGCCGTCCTCCGGCGCGAGCCGGTCGCCGGTGTAGGCGAACAGCACCGTGGGCCGGTCCGCGGCCACCTCGTCGAAGGCGTCGATCAGCAGCGGGATGTCGTGCCCGCCCAGATCGCCCAGGCAGGCGAGGATCTGCTCGTCGGTGAGGGTATCCAGCAACCGGCTGATGCCGGCGCCGGCCGTGCCCGGCCCGGCGAGGCGGCGGCGCAGGTCCGCCCCGCGGGCGTGCAGCAGGTCCCGGAACTCGGCCGGAGTGAGCAGGTCGAGTCGGGACCGCAGCGCGTGGCCGCCGGGCGCCCGGAACAGCGCCTCGAGCCGACGGCCGTACCGCACGGTCAGGACCTGCCAGCCGGCCGCCTCGAACAGCCGCGCCGCGCGGCCCGGCCCGCCGATCCCGCCGGGGCCGCCGGTGGCGGCGGACACGCTGGTCCCGGTCACCATCACCACCCAGAGCAGCTCGCCGAGATGGGCGGCCCGCTCGTCGGCGATCGTCTCCCAGACGGCCGGGTCGCGTAGCTCGGCGTAGTCGATCAGGCAGATCTGGCGTCCCCGCGGGGTGCGGTCGAAGCGCTCGCCGGCGTACCGGCGGGCCAGCGCCGCCCACACCGTTCCACTCGGCCCGACGTTGCCGGCGCCCAGCACGCGCAGGGGGCGGGAGTCCGCCAGAGGCGGCGCGCCGTCGGGCCGCAGCCAACCGGCCGGCGGGTCGCCCGCCGCCGGCCCGCCGATCGGGTCGCCGGCCACCCGCGCGTCCTCGAGCACGTGATGGACGGCGTGGACCAGCGCGGCGGCCCGGGGCGTCACGCTGACCCGATCCTCGGCGCGCAGCGAGTCGAACCACAGGACGGTGGCGATGCTCGAGGCCGCGGCCACCCCAGCCCGCTCGCTGCGGGCGGCGGCCGGGGAGCGCCGCCCGGAGCGCACGCCGTCCTCGACGGCCGCGGTGGCGGTGGCACGCAGCCGACGCTCCACCGCGGCCAGCGCGGCGAGATCGAGTACCCCACCGGGCGGGCCCGGCGTGACCGGTTCCGGTGCGCTACCGGCGATCAGGTCCGGTCTGCCAGGCGTGGCCGGCCCGTGGGGCGCGGCCGGCACCACGGCGCCCGGCGCCGCCGGTGGTCCCGTGGGCTCCCCGGCGTCGGCGGGCCAGGGGCGGCGAGCGGCGGCCGGCGACATCACCATGGAGTCCTCGTCTCGATCTTGCTGGATGTCCGCGCCGGATCGCAGGGGCGGGCGGGCCGGGGCCATCGCGCCGTCCTCCTGGCCCGGTCGAGGGGCGGCGTCCGGCGCGGCGGTGTCCGGGGCGTCTGCGGCGTCCGCGGCGTCGGGGACGTCGGGGACGTCGGGAGCATCCGGGATGTCTGGTCCCATGGTCAGCTCCCCCCGACCCGCATGCGCCCGCAGGGCGTCCGCCGGTCTGACTTCCGGCCTGCGCATGACCGGCCTTCGTCCCACGACACCGACCTCCCAATGTCCGGACGTGCGGTGCGGGCCGGAGGTTGTGCCGCCGGCCGGATCGGCGACACACGTCCACTACGCGCGGCGGGCCCGCGTCCGGCGTCCCGTTTCGTGGTGGTCGCACCATTTCAGCATCCGTGGGCGGTTGCGGTGCCGCGGGCTGAACTCCGCCGACCCCGCGTCGCCGGTGCGCGCCCCACCGGCGACGCCCCGGCTCTGCCGTGCGGCCGGGCGAGACCCGTCAGTCCGTCGTGGTGCTGGCCGTCCCCTTGAGGTCGTCGGCGGCGAGCAGACGGTCGAGGCGGGCGCGCAGCGCCGGTTCGTCCGCCTCGGGCGCTGTGAGCTCGACGGTCTTGACCCGGCTCGTGGCCCCGCGGACGAGCCGCACCTGCGGATGGCGCAGACCGAGCGCGCCGGCCAGGGCGCGCAGGGCGGCCTCGGTCGCCCGGCCGTCGACGGCCCGCTCGGTCACCCGGACGATCAACATCGCACCCGCCCGCGGATCCGTCCAGCGCCCGCCCACGCCGGCTCGCCCAGCGCCCGGTTGGACCCGGATCGTCACCCGCATGACTGCTATCGTGCCGCACCGCCGCACCGCCGCACCGCCGCACCGCCGCACCGCCGCACCGCCGCACCGCCGCACCGCCGCACCGCCGCACCGCCGCACCGCGCGAGCTCGTGTCGCGGCGTGAGGATGAGGGTGATCTGGACACCGCACGTCTGCGGCGCCGACGCGGGCACGATGCCACCAAGGGGTGACCACGGGGGTGATGGTTCCCCGCGGTCCTCCGGGATGTGTGTGTCGTCGGCCGGGACGGTCCGGAGACGGTGGATCGGCCGGCTACTATCCGGCCATGGTCGAAAACGAGGGTCGCGTGGCCCTGGTGACGGGTGGTAACCGCGGGATCGGCGCCGCCTGCGCGGTCGCGCTCGCCGCCGCGGGAGACCGGGTTGCGGTCGCCAGCCGCGGCGGCTCCGCCCCCGAGGGCATGCTCGGCGTCCGGATGGACGTCGCCAACACCGAGAGCGTCGACAAGGCATTCGCGGAGGTCGAGGCCGAGTTCGGCCCGGTCGAGATCGTCGTGTCGAACGCGGGCATCGTGCGCGACACCCTGTTGGCCACGATGAGCGAGGACGCCTTCCAGGAGGTCGTCGACACGAACCTGCTCGGCGCGTACCGGGTGGCCAAGCGGGCGGCGCGGCCGATGATGCGGATGCGCCGCGGGCGGCTCATCTTCGTCTCCTCCGTCGTCGCGTCCACCGGCGGGCCCGGGCAGTCCAACTACGCCGCCTCCAAGGCCGGCCTGATCGGTTTCGCCCGGTCCCTCGCCCGGGAGCTGGCACCCCGCAACATCACCGCCAACGTCGTCGCCCCCGGCCCGATCCGTACGGACATGACCGACGCGCTGACCGAGGCCCAGCGGGCGGCGCTCACCGCCCAGGTGCCCGGCGGGCGGATGGGCGAGCCGGCGGACGTCGCCGCCCTCGTCGCCTTCCTGGCCTCGCCCCAGGCCGGGTACATCAGCGGTGCGTTGATTCCGGTCGACGGCGGACTGAGCATGGGGCACTGATTCCCAGCCCGGTTGACCGCGGCCGAGCGCCACGGCCGGCCGCACCCTCGCGCCGCGCGGACAGTTCCGACGGCCGCCGCGCGGACGGGTCCGACGGCCGATAGGACCAGTTCGTCAAGCCGGTCACCGACCCGCGCGGCCGCACATCACGGCGCCGGCCCGCGGGCCGGGCTGCGCCGGCGCACGCCGGCCGGGCCCGCGGGTGGGTGAGGGACGTCGCCGACGGATATCGTGGGCGGCGAAGCCTTGCTGCGCGCCGTCGAGCCGTGGCCGTGCGCGGCGGCCGGCGTCACCCGGCGTCGGTCCTGGCCCACCGCTCTCGTCCTGGGCGGTGGCGCCGAGGCCGCCGCAGCCACAGCCACGAAGGGGTGGGTCCGATGAGCGTGATCCGGGTGGAACCGCGTGGTGGCCGCGACTTCGACGTGGAGGCCGCCGAGGAGACCTCGCCCGGCGTGCCCGGTCTCTCCTTTTCGTTCCGGGTCACCGTCGACGACGCGGTGCTCGCCGCGAGCGGGACGGACGTCGGCGACGAGCCGGGGATGATTGCCCTGGTCCGCGCGTCGTTCGAGTACCTGCTGGCCCGGGAACCGGCGGGAGCGATCCTGCCGGAGTTCGAGCTGTCGACCATCGGCCGCTACTTCCCGACCTACCCGGCCGACCTCGCCAACCGCGTGCCGCGATGACCGTGACGCCCGCGACGCCCGGGACGCTGGGGGTCGCCAGCGACGTCGACGCGCTGCTGCTGGTCTCCTTCGGCGGCCCCGAGGGCCCCGACGACGTGCTGCCGTTTCTACGCAACGTCACGGCCGGGCGGGATGTCCCGCAGTCGCGGCTCGAGGTCGTCGCCGAGCAGTACCGGATGTTCGGCGGACGCAGCCCGCTCAACGACCAGAACCGTGCGCTGGCCGAGGCCCTGCGGGCGGAGCTGCCCGGCCTGCCCGTCTACTGGGGCAACCGCAACTGGGCGCCCTACCTGACCGACACGGTCGCCGAGATGGCCGCCGCCGGGGTCCGCCGGGCGGCCTGCTTCGTCACCTCGGCGTTCTCGTCGTACTCGGGCTGCCGCCAGTACCGGGAGAACCTGGCCGCGGCGCTTGCCGCACTCCCGCCGGCCCTCGCCGCCCCGGAGCTGATCAAGCTGCGCCTGTTCTTCGACCATCCCGGCTTCGTGGAGCCGATGGTCGACCGGTGCGTCGCCGCGCTGGCCGAGCTGCCCGAGAAGGCGCAGGCCGACGCCCACCTGCTGTTCACCGCGCATTCCCTGCCGCTGTCGCAGGCGTGGGCCAGCGGTCCCCACGGCGACGCCTACCCGCGCCAGCTACGCGCCGTGGCGGGAGTGATCGCCGCCGGGGTCGAGCGTGTCACCGGGGTCCGCCATCCCGTCGAGCTGGCCTACTGCAGCCGCAGCGGACCGCCGGCGGTGCCCTGGCTGGAGCCGGACGTGGGCGATCGGCTGGTCGAGCTCGCCGGCGCCGGGGCGGTGGGCGCCGTCGTCGTGCCGCTCGGCTTCGTCAGCGATCACATGGAGGTCGCCTACGATCTCGACGTGCTCGCCGCGCAGCGGGCGGCGCAGGTCGGGCTGCCGGTGGCGCGCGCCGGCACGGTGGGCACCGACCCGCGGTTCGTCGCGCTGGTGCGGGAGCTCGTCGAGGAGATCCGGCATCCGGACCTGCCCCGCCGGGCGCTGACCGAGTTCGGACCATGGCCGCAGAGGTGCGCCGCGCACTGCTGCCTGCCGCCGCGGCGGTCACCTGGCGCCATCCAGGACGCCGCGAAGGGTGGACGGCATGCGGATGCGGCGATACTGATGGGGAACGACGCAACCAGCACCGGACGACGAGGCGAACGAAGGTAACGGAGCGATCGGAGATATGCAGCGCTACGTGTTCGAATCCCCGGAGCGGTTCGTGGTGGGAACGGTGGGCCAGCCCGGTGACAGGGTCTTCTTCCTGCAGGCCGCCGGCCGGGGGCAGGTCGTGACCGTGGGCTTGGAGAAAACCGAGGTCACGGCGCTCGCCGAGGGGCTGAACACGCTGCTCGGCCAGGTCGGTCAGACCCAGGGGATACCGCTTCCGGCCGCCTCGGACGTCGAGATCGATCTCGCCCCGCTGGACGCGCCGTTCCAGGAGGACTTCCACCTGGGGCAGCTCACCGTCTCCTGGGACGGCCACCGGGTGTTCGTCGAGGCGGCCGGGATCTCGCCCGGGGAGATCCGGCTGCCCGAGAGCGAGGACGAGCTCGACTCGCTGCGGGTCGGCCTGTCCATCCGGCAGGCCCGGGCCTTCATCGAACGGGCCCGCACGATCGTCGCCGCCGGTCGCCCGGCGTGCGTCCTGTGCGGTCGCCCCGACGACCCCGCGGGCCACTTCTGCCCCCGGCTGAACTGACCGGCCCCACCGGTTCACCCGGCGCCGGTCCTTGCGGCGCCGGTCCTCCCGGCCCGGTTCACCTGAGGCCGTGTTACCTCGGGACCGCGCTGCCCGCGCCCGCGCCCGAGCCGGTTCAATGCGGCGGCGGCACCGTCGCGCAGGACGGGTCGAACGCGTCGTAGGCGGCCTCGTAGGCGCGCCGCACCGCCGCGGACAGGCTGCGCAGGGCCGCGGACCGCCGCGCGATCTCGTGGGCCGTCACCGCGGCACCGTCGTCGCGGGCCGCCAGGTCCAGCAGGGTCGACAGCCGCTCCGCCCGGGCGAGCAGGGCGTGGGCGGCAGACGGGTGGCCCGGGCCCAGCCCCGGCCCCGGTTCCTCCTCGCCGCGGTCGCGCAGCAGGGCGAGTACCTCGGGGCGGGCGCTGGCGATGTCCAGATGCACCAGGGCGGCCGTGGTCGTGCGGATCGCGTCGCTGAGGTCGTGCTCGGCGGCGCGCAGCCCGGCGCCGGGCGGCGGCACCCTGGCCGCGGGCAGCACCCGCCAGTGCACCGACTCCAGCCGGCCCTCCAGCGCCGGACCGTGCACGACGACGCTGGGGACGAGCAGCAGCGGCGGGGTCGGCCCGACGACGAGGACGGCCTCACCCGCGGTGATCGCGTCGCGGTTCACCTCCGGCGGGCCGGGCAGGCCGGCGACGTCACCCGGGGCGGGCAGGACGAGGCGCAGCCGCTGCGCGCCGGCTGTGCGCAGGGCGCCGAGACCGAGGACAAGCGGCTCGTCGCCGAGGGTGTGCGGCGCCGCCTCGCCGCCGAGCGCGCGGTGCACCTGCGTGATGACGTCGTCCAGTCCGACGAGCCCGGCAAGCCATGCGTTGCCCCAGCCGGTGAGGACGCCGGACCGGGGCGAGGCTGACAGGGCGGGAAGCACATTGCCTACCGTAGGCAATCGAGGGGGTCTCAGGCGCGCCGAGGGTGGCTCACGAGCCGATTTTCCGTGTGATAGGCGTGCCGGTCGCCGCCGGCCAGGCACCGACCGGCGAGCCAGGGCAGGCCGACGCTGAGCAGCCAGTAGGAGTGCCGGAGCGCACCCGGGGCCGTGACCTCGGCGTCCGCGCCGCCCGCGGCATCCGGCCCGGACGGCGCGCCGACAAGTGGTACCCCGGCCTGGGCGAGCCGGTGGGCGAACGCCTGCGCGATCAGCCGGTGCCCGTGCGGCCCCGGATGGACCCGGTCGACGTCGAAGCTGGACCGGTGGCGCACGGCCGGATGACGGCCGAGGTCGACGACGAGCACCCCGGGATCGGCCCGGGCGGTGGCGCGCACGGCGGCGTTGAGGCGTCCGACCCGGTAGGCGAGAACGCGGGCCAGCGGCGCCGGCAGCGGAAGCAGCCGGCCGGGGTCGGGCAGGGTCGCGGTAAGCACGACCGCCCCACCGGCGCGCAGCCGGCTCACCGTCCAGACCAGGTCCTGACGCACGCGCAGCGGGTCGAACGTCCGCTTGAGCACATCGTTCATGCCCGCGATCACGGTGGCCACCTGCGGGTCGCAGGTGAGCGCGACCGGTAGCTGGCGGGTGCGCACGTCGCGGGCCGTCGCGCCGGTCGTGGCGAGGTTGGTGTAGTCGACGGCGTCGGGCGGGCCGAGGCGTTCGGCGAGCCGGGCGGCGAAGCCACGGCCGTGGGTGGCGGTGCGGCGGTGCTCGCGGCCCATGGTGACTCCGTCACCCAGCCCGACGGTGATGCTGTCGCCCAGTGCGACGAAGCGTGTCGCCGGTGGGGGGCGCCGGCCTGACCGGGCCGCGGCCATCGGTGGGCCGCCTTCAGGCGGCCATGGGCGGTGCCGGCGGCACCGGGGCCGGCGCGGCGACCGTGGCGGTGTCGGCCGTCGGCGACCCGGCGTGGCAGGTGAGGAAGCCGGCGACAGCGGCCGACCAGGTGAACTGCTCGGCCCGGGCCCGCGCCGCCGCGCGCCGGTCGGCCTCCCCGGCCGGCGGCACCGACAGCAGGTCGACGACCGCGTCGGCGAACGTGAACCCGCTGCCGGCGGCGATCGCGCCCACCCCCGGCACCACCAGCTCGGCCAGCGCGCTGGCATGGTTGACCACCACCGGCGTGCCGCTGGCGAGGGCCTCCAGGGCGGCCAGTCCGAACGTCTCCACCGGTCCCGGGGCGAGCGCGAGGTCAGCGGTGGCGAGCAGGCCGGCGAGCCGTTCGCGGTCGGCGACGAAGCCGAGGAAGGTCACGGGCAGCCCGGCGGCCCGCCGTTCCAACCGGCCGCGGTGGGCCCCGTCGCCGGCGATCACCAGGCGGACCGGAACCCGCCGGCGGACGAGCTCGGCGACGGCGTCGACGGCGGTGTCCACCCGCTTCTCCGGCGCCAGCCGGCTGGCCACGACCAGCAGCGCCTCCCGGTCCCGGGCGAACGCCCGGCGCAGCGTGCGGTCGCGGTGATCGGGGTGGAACCGGTCGAGTTCCACGCCGAGCGGGATGTGGCACAGATTCGGCGTGCCGAGCCGGACGAACTCGGCCGCGGCCCAGGCCGTCGTCGTGACGACCGTGTCGAACCCGGCGGCGAGCGAGGCGTTCGCCCGGTCGGCCGCCGCCGTCACCGGCAGCACGCCCCGCAGCGCCGGCGGCGTCCAGGTGCCGAGCAGCCGGTCGAGCCGTTCGTGGCTGACGACCAGGGACGGCACGCCGTGCCGGCGCGCCCAGCCGCCCAGCGGACGCAGGGTCGCCCGGTCGTGGACCTCCAACCGGTCGGGCTGCTCCCGGTCGAGCAGGGCCGCCACCCGCCACGGCTGGGTGATGACCCGGTAGCCGGTGCCGGGCAGGCGGGGGGCCCGAACCCGCAGCACCAGCGCGTCGGGGCGCTGCTCGACCTCGTCATGCTCCCCGGGCACGATCTGGACGACCTCGTGACCGGCCGCCGTGTAGCCCGCGGCGAGGTGGCGCAGCGTCGTCCGGATGCCGCCGGAGGCCGGCGCGACGAAGTTCGCCGCCTGCACGATCTTCATGGTGACCGCCTGTCGTCTCGTCGGGCCGCGTCCCGGCCGCCCGCCCCCGTTGCCGGCGGCCACCCGGCCGCCCCCGATCCCCGCCGGGCACCACCGCCGGACCCTGCCTGCAGGTGCCGGGCCGCCCACCCACCCGGGCCGGGCCGTCCGGGCGTCCCGGCCCGGCCGTCCGGCCCCCCGCGCGCGCCGATCTCCCGATGCCCCCCGTGCGCCCCGCGCCCCCCGTGCGCCCCGTGCGCGCCTGGCCCGGCGCGATGGCCGGCCTGTCCGCCGCGACGCGCGGTCTGTCCGCCGCCGGTGCCGAGGACGTCGCGGTAGTGGCCGAGCAGCTCGTCGCCGACCGCGCTCCAGCCGCATCCGGCGACGGAGTCCCGCGCGGCCAGCGCCATGGTGGCCCGCCGCTGCGGGTCGCTGACCAGCGCGGCGACCTGGGCGCGCAGCGCCGCCGGATCCCCCGGGGCGTAGTGCAGGCCGGTGCGGCCGTGCTCGACGACGTCGAGCAGCCCACCGGCCGCCGGGGCGACCACCGGTACCCCGCTGGCCTTGGCCTCCTGGGCGGCCTGGCAGAACGTCTCGTGCACGCCGGTGTGCACGAACACGTCCAGGCTCGCCACCGCGGCGGACAGCTCGCGGCCACTGCGGAAGCCCAGGAAGGCGGCGTCCGGCAGCGTCCGGGTGAGGGCCAGTCGGGACGGGCCATCACCGACGACGACGAGCCGGGTGCCCGGCAGGTCGGCGACCGCACCCAGCAGGTCCACCCGCTTCTCCCGGGCGAGCCGGCCGACGTAGCCGACGAGCAGCTCGCCGCCCGGGGCGAGTTGGCGGCGCAGGTCGGCGTCGCGGTGCCCCGGATCGAAACGTTCGAGATCCACGCCCCGGCTCCAGCGGGCGACCCGCTGCACCCCCTGGCGCAGCAGGGCGTCGACCGAGTCCCAGGACGGCGCGAGCGTGCGCGCCGCCAGCCGGTGCACGGTGGCGAGCCAGCGCCAGATCGTGCGCTCGGCGGTGGCCAGGCCGTAGCGGGCCGCGAACGCCGCGATGTCGGTCTGGTAGACGGCGACGCTCGGCACGTCGAGCCGCCGGGCCGCGAACACCGCCTGCGCGCCGAGCCCGGCCGGCGCCGCGAGATGAACGATGTCCGGGTCGAACTCGCGCAGCGCCGCGGGCAGGGCGGGCCACGGGACGGCGAAGCGGAACGCCGGGTAGCCGGGCATCGGCGCCGACGGCGCCCACAGCACGGGCGCGCCGGCGTGTGCGCGGGGGGCGGTGCGCCGGGCGGCCGGTGCCGGGGCCGGCGCGACGACCATCGTCTCGTGCCCGCGGTCGCGTAGATGCTCCAGGACTCGGCACACCGTGTTCGTCACCCCGTCCACGTGGGGGAGGAACGACTCGGTGATCACGGCTACGCGCACACCGAGCACGGTGGCAGGGCACGGAGCCGTCCCGCGGACGGCCAGCCGACCGCTACGTGAACGTTCCCGCACAGCTTCGTGCCGGAAAGCGTCGCCCAGGCCGGGTGGCCGCGGGCCGGGTGGCCGCGGTCCGGGTGGTCCGGGGCCCCTGGCGCAGTGCGGTGCCCGATCGTGGCCGTTTTCCCCGCGACCCGGTGAGGAGGATATTGGGAGGGGCAGGGCAGGCGCGGGCGGGGACGAACCGGACAGGGAGAACCATCGAGGTGCACAGATGATGTTCAAACGCCGGGAGACGGTTCTCATCACGTCCGCCGGCCGGTCGCGGCAGTCCGACATCCACCGCCGGGAGCGGCGTTACCTGGCCTCGATGCTGTTCCGGGTCATCTGCTTCGTGCTCGCCGTGGTCGCCTTCCAGGGCTGGCTGCGGTTCATCGCCGTCGCGATCGCCGTCATCCTGCCCTGGGTCGCGGTCGTCGTCGCCAACGGTGGCCCGCCCCCCGAGCGGGACCGACCCGCCACCTTCGATCCGGTGCGGGCGGTGCAGGACGCGCCGGCGGCGCTGACCGCCGATCCCCACCGCGTGGTCGACAGCGAGGGCTGGGTCGACGACGCGGGCTGGGTCCACGGCCGGCCCTCGGCGGCGCCGGGCGGCGCGTGGTCCGCGACTGCGGACGCGGCCTCCGAGTATCCGGCGGACGCGTCGTCCTCGGGCTCGTCGTCCTCGGGCTCGTCGTCCTCGGGCTCGTCGACACCCGGCAACGAGCCGCCGGGGCCCGCCGAAGCCTCCGCGCGGGCTGATCCCGTGGCCGACGCCCCGGCGCGGTGACCTTCATCAGCTTCACCACGGACTATGGGCTCGCGGATGGTTTCGTCGCGGCGTGCCACGGGGTGATCCTGCGGGCAGTGCCGACGGCCCGCATCATCGACGTTACCCACCTCGTGCCGCGGGGCGACGTGCGCCGCGCGGCGGCGGTGCTCGCCCAGACCGTCGGCTCGCTGCCGCGCGGGGTGCACCTCGCGGTGGTGGACCCGGGGGTGGGCACGGCGCGCCGGGCGGTGGCGGTGCGCGCGGCCGGCGGCGACCTCGTCGGGCCCGACAACGGCCTGCTGATCGCGGCGGCCGAGCGGCTCGGCGGCGTCGAGGCGGCGGTGACGCTGCCGGTGCCGGCCGCAGTGCCCGCCACGTTCCACGGCCGCGACGTGTTCGCGCCCGCCGCCGCCGAGCTCGCCCGGGGGACGGAGCTGACCGCGCTCGGCGCGCCGCTCGACCCGGCGACGCTCGTCCGCCTGCCCGCCCTGCACGCCCGGCTGCGGTCGGACGGGGCGCTCGAGGCCGAGGTGCTGCTCGTCGACACCTTCGGCAACGTGCAGCTCGCGGCCGAGGGGGCGTTGCTCGCCGATGCCGGGCTGCGGCCGCCCGGCCGGGCGCTGGTCTGGGCCGCCGCCCCCGGCACCGGCCCATCCCTCGGCGCGGCCGGTGGAACACCCGTGACGGAGCTGGCGGTCGGGGTGACGTTCGGGTCGGTGGCGCCCGGCGAGCTGGTGCTCTACGTGGACGCCGCGGGCATGGCCGCGATCGCGGTCCGCGACGGCGACGCGGCCCGCACCCTGGCCGTCGCCCCGGCGGACCGGCTCGCGCTGTGTCGGGCGGGCACCGGGGTCTGAGCGGGCACCGGGGTCTGAGCGGGCGTCGAGCCTGAGCGGGCGTCGAGCCTGGGTGGGCGTCAGGGCCAGTCCGGGCCGTTCGCGGGTCAGCAGAAGCCGGGGACGGCCTGCCAGCTCGGGCCCGGGTCGGGCGCGTCGTCGCGCAGCACCGTCGCCTCGATCCGCCCGTAGGGACGGTCCGGTGCCTGGTAGACGACGTCCGGGTTGTCCAGACCGAACGGTTCGAGGTCGACCAGGAAGTGATGCTTGTTCGGCATCGACATCCGTACCTCGGCGACCTGCGGGAAGGCGGTCAGGGCCGCCTCGCCCATCCGGTAGAGCGTCTGCTGCAGCGCCAGGCTGTGGACGTCGGCGAACGTGCTGACCAGGGTTTCGCGGACGCCGTCGAACAGCGGCCCGAAGTCATGACCGGCCCCGATGTAACGCCAGCGGGCCGTCACCTCGGTCGCGAGGATGCGGTCGGTGGTCTCGGCCAGCGTCGTGTAGTCGTCGCGGGGAAATCCCCAGAACTCCGAACCGGTCGACTTGAGCAGGACCAGCCCGGCGAGTCCGGAAACGACGAATGCGGCGTCGCCGTCCACCGTGACGACCGTCGTCCGTCTTTCCCCGCCGGCCCGGCTGAACGCATGGTCGTGCGGCGTCCCGCCGACCAGGATCCGATTCCAGTGGTATTTCTCGATCTCTATCCGGGCGCCGTCGATCCACGGGAAGGAATCGACGAAATGCCGGCCGAGCCGGATCGCGAAATCCTCGATCTGGCCGATGCCATGCTTCCGCGCGAAGGCGTAGACGGTGTTCTTCTGCGCATCGGTCGTGAGGACGTGGGAGTTGTCACCGGTCAGGTGTGCCGCGGCGAAGTCGCCGCGAAGCGCGGTGGACACGTTCAGGTCGGTGAGGTGATGCACCGGACCTGTGCGGTCCACGTGGACGAGACGGATCTCCGCCTTGCCGAACTGGTTCGGTCCAAGCACGATCGCCATCGAGCCTCCCTGGTCGCGGGGACGTGCGTTCCCTCGCGGTGAGGGTCGCCCAGCGACGAGTCTGGTCCGGTCCCCGGCCGGGCCCGGCGCGGCCCGGCACGTGGCGCCGCGACCCGCGCGGCCCGACGGTGTCCACGGACGCCCCGCCCGTGGCCCAGCCCCGGCCCGTGGCCCCGCCCATCCTGCGGCAGCGGTGTGACGGCACGGGCCGTCCGTGGGTTTCGTGGCCGTTTCCGCCGGTCGGCCGCGAGCCGTCCGTGCCGAGGCCGTCCAGTGATCCTCCGGGGGTCCACCCGAGGGTCCGTGGTGGCCGGGGTGGGCGCAGTCCGCCGCCGGCCCCACCACCCCCGGGTTCGCGGGTCATCGATCACCGATCACCCAACGAATCCGCGTTTCCCGCCGGAATTCCATCGACATCGCAATCATCCGTGATGGTCCTGGGTTGGTGTCGACCGGATGGCCCGTCTGGTCGTCCCCGAGTTGCGGAAAACCATCCGTCGGCGTGACCGGTTGCGCCGTCTTTGGCGGCGCGATGGGTCCAGGTCGTCGCTTTCGACGGGTCGGCGAATTGTCATCCCGGGGGGCAACCTCATCCGGTGTCCGCGCGTCGGAAGAGGGGAAAGGGGAGGGGTTTATGGGGAATGCCCGGAGGGTGCTACCCTCCGTATTTATATGCTCGACGCGGAGTGATGGTCGGGCGGCTGACACCGGCCAGTCCGGTGATCGACGGGACGAGGTGCCGACCCCTGGGTACCGTTCAGACCTAGGCTTCCGTCCGGCGACGATGCCGGTCGCGTTCTTCGGAAGAGGGCATTACATGTCTCGCTCGGTAATGATTCCCTCACGTGTTTCTCGTGGGTGGGACCCGAGCCGTCCGGGTCGGCGGCCGGCCGGCACTTTCGGGCATCGGCGTGGCCGGTGGGTCGGCGGGGCGCTCGCGTTCGTCACGGCGCTGACCGTCGCCGCCTGCTCGCCCGGCGGCGGGTCGTCGAAGCCGGCGGGCGTCGCCGTGCCGGATCCCGCGGCGAGCGTGACCGTCTTCCCGGGCGACGACACCAGGGGCGTCACCCTCACCGATCACGTCGTCGTCCACGCCAACGCCCCGCTGGCCGACGTGAGCGTCGCCCGGGAGGCGAGCGCGTCGGAGAAGACCGAGCCGGGGGTGCTGCTCGGGACGTTCTCGGCCGACCGGCGTACCTGGACGTCCGCGGGCGGTCTGTACTCCGACTCCCGCTACCAGGTCACCGCCACCACCAGCCCCGCGGCGGGGATCGTCGGGACGAAGTCGGTGCGTACGAGTTTCGTCACCGGGGTGCCGGAGAAGGCGTTCAAGGTCTCCTGGGATCCGGTCGCCGGGCAGACGGTCGGGGTCGGCGCGCCGATCAGCCTGACCTTCAGCGCCCCCGCACCGGACCGCGCCGCCGTGCAGCGCATGCTGTCCGTGCGTACCGACCCGCCGGTCCTCGGCGCCTGGAACTGGATCTCGAACCGGCTCGTCGTCTGGCGCCCGCAGCAGTACTGGACGCCGGGAACGAAGGTGCACGTGGAGGCGAACCTCGCCGGGTACGACGCGGGCGGGGGACGCCTCGGCGTGAAGGACCGGGCGATGGACTTCGTCGTCGGCTCGGCGCAGATCTCCAAGGTCGACGCCGCCACCCACATCATGCAGGTGTTCCGCAACGGTCAGTTGCTGCGCACGATGCCGGTGAGCCTCGGCAAGCCCACAACCCCGTCGATGGACGGCCCCCACAACGTCCTCGGCAAGTCGCCCGAGGTGATTATGGATTCGGCGACGGTGGGCATCCCCAAGGGCAACCCGGATTACTACTACGAAAAGGTCCAGTGGGCGGTGAACTACACCAGCGGCGGGCAGTACGTGCACTCCGCGCCCTGGTCGGTGGCCTCTCAGGGGCGGACGAACGTCTCCCACGGCTGCGTGAACGCTTCCCCGGCCGACGCCCAGTGGTTCTACGGAATCAGCCGGCTTGGTGACATCGTCGACATCGTCAACAGCGGCCGCCCGCCGGACACCAGCCAGCTCGGCAACTTCTGGTCGGTACCGTGGTCGGTCTGGAAGGCGGGCAGTGCCCTGCCCGTGTCGGACCAGCCCGAGACGGCGGCTCCCACCACTCCGCCGGCGGCGAGCACCGCCGTTCCCAGCGCCCCCGGCGGCCCCGGGGCCTCGGCGGCCGGCGGCCCCGGTGCTTCGGCGGCCGGCGGCGCCTGACCGGCCCCGCCTCGGCGCCGACCGGTCACCGCCCACGCGGGTGGTGACCGGCTCGTCGGCGTCTGCGGGGTGCGCCGGCGTCGCGGCGAGCCCGGCCGGCCCACCGGTCCCGCGCCGTCCCGGGGCGTCCCGCGCCGTCCCGGGACGTGCCCCGTCGACGCGGGCGGACCCGGCCGGGAAGGCACGGGCCGTGGCGACGGGCACGCAAGAAGTCGGTGAATTTCCCGCCGAACCCGGTCACGCATCGGCCCGTGACGGCACCAACCGGCCCATGCTGTTGAGTGGAAGCATGAAGTGCGCGCTGGCGCGGCGCCCCGGCGGGCCGCGACCGGGTGGGGCCGACGTCCGCGGCTCGCGCGGCGGCCGTGCCCGCCGAGGCGGCTGCGGCTGTCGCGACGCTCGGGGAAGATCGCGACCTCCGGGAAGAGTGGGGCGTCCGGAATGGCCGCGGCGTCCGGGAAAAGTACGACGTCGCGAACGAGTGCGACGGCTGGGAAGAGTGCGACGTTCGAGAGGTGCATCGTGAGGCGCTTGCGCAACCAGGCCACCGGTCTGCCGGTCTGGTGGCTCGAGCTGCTGATGTTGGCCGTCCTGTACTACTCGTACACCGGGACCCGCTCCGTCGCCGACGCCTCGGCCGGCGAGGCGATGCGGATGGGCCACGACCTGGTGCGGTTCGAGACCTTCCTGCACCTCGACATCGAGCTCAGCCTCAACCGGTGGCTGCAGAGCGTCCCGGTGCTGGCGGTGGTGTGCTGCTACTACTACGCGACACTGCACTTCGTGGTGACGCCGGGACTGCTGGTGTGGACGCACCGCCGGCACACCCGGCACTACGCACAGATCCGCTGGACGCTCGTGGTGACCACGCTGATCTGCCTGGTCGGGTTCTTCCTGTTCCCGACGGCGCCGCCCCGCCTGCTCACCGGCACCTCGTACACCGACACCATGTCGCACTTCGCGGGCTGGGGCTGGTGGACCGGGACCGCCAGCGCCGCCCCGAACGGACTGGAAGGCATCACCAACCAGTACGCGGCGCTGCCGTCACTGCACTGCGCCTGGTCGATGTGGTGCGGGTTCCTGCTCGTGCGCTTCGGGCGCCGGCCGGTGACCCGGATCCTCGGGGTGCTCTACCCGGCGGCCACGTTCTTCGTCGTCATGTCGACCGCCAACCACTATCTGCTCGACGCGGTGGCCGGCTGGATGGTCCTCGGCGTCGCCGCCGGTTCCGTCGCGCTGGTGTTCGCCTGGCGGCGGCGGGTCCCGACGGTCCCGGTCGGTGCCGTGCCGGTGCCGGTGCGGGAGTCGGCCCGACCGGCCGGCTCGGCGGCCCCGGTCGCCGTTGCGAACGCAGGTGGGTCAGGCCCGGTGCCGGTCGTGCTCGCCGCCTCGACGGCGGCCGGCCGCGATCCCACCGCCGGTTCGGGCGCCGTCGAGGCGGCCGAGTCGCCCCCCTCGCCAGAGTCGCCCTCCTCGCCGGAGTCGCCCCCCTCGCCGGAGTCGCCGGAGTCGCCGGCGGAGCCCACCGCGGCCCAGCCCGCCCCGCCGGCGGAACCCGCTTCCTCGGCACGGGCGGCGCCGGCCCCCGATCGGCAGGGCCCACCGGCCACAGCGCCCGTGCCCCCTGTGCCGGCCCCCGCCGCGCCTGAGCACTCCCTGCGATCGGACCGGGCCATCCGTCCGGACGGTGCGCGCGCGGTCTGATTCGGACGGGCCTCGTCCGGGCGACCAAGCGGCGCGGCGCCCCGCCTGCCGGTGGGGCCACGCCGTGGCGGGGTGTCCAGGATGGGCGGTTTGCGACCCCCGGTGTGTTGCCTGGGTGGGCGATGTGCGAAGGTTGTGCCGCGGCCGGCGTCGGCCGCGCACCCTCCCTACCTCGCCTGTCCGGGCAGCGTCGCGAAAGATGCACGTCCGACCCTTCCGCGCCGTCCCCGGGTTGCGCGTCCGGTCCGATCCCGCTCGGAGTCCGATCGATGTCCCCGTCCCTGGCCGCGCGGCTGCACCGTCCTCGCCCGCTCGCGTTCGTCGTGTCGCTGGTGCTGGCCTGGCTGCTGCTCGCCCTGATCGCCTTCGCGCTGCGCCGCGGGCCCATCCAGGATGACCTGGCCGCCCGGGCGACGGCGGCCGTCCGGGCCGTCGGCGGTGTGCACGCCCAGGTGCGCATCGAGGGGCGGGAGGCGATCGTCACCGGGCGCTTCCCCAGCGCGGCGGCCGCGGAGCAGGCGCGGGCCTCGGCCGCGGTCTCCGGCACCACGTCGGCCCGCCTCGGCGACGACGTGGTCATCGCCACCCAGCCGGCCAGGCCGCTGGTGCTCGCCGTGGCCGGGCAGGGCCTGTCGGTCACCGCGACCGTGCCGGACGCGGCGAGCCGCGCCGCGCTGCTGGCCGCCGTGGCCGACGCCGCCGATGGCACGGTGCGCGGCCAGGTGCTCGTCGACCCGGCGGTCGCCGAGCCGCCGGTGGAGGCCGTTGCCGCCCTCGCCACGGCGCTGCGCGGGGTGGCGGGGGAGCACTCCGCGACAGTGTCCGGCTCGACCGTCGCCCTCGCCGGCGGCACTCCCGACGAGGCGGCCCGCCGCCGGCTCGGCGCGGCGGTGCTGGCCGCGACCGCCGCCACCGTCCCCGGCGCCACGCTGGCGGACCATCTGGTCGTCACCCGCACCGGGTCCGGTGCCGCCGCCAGGCCGGGTCGCGCCGTGGCCGGGAGCCGGCAGTCGGGATCGGCCGCGCCGGGCGACACCTCCGCTGGTTCAGGGGTGTCCGCTGGTTCAGGGGCGTCCGCCGGGACGGCCGGAACCCTGGCGGCCCTGCGGGCGGTCCTTGACGGTCACGACGTCACCTTCCCGGTGTCCGGGGCGCGGCTGAGCCCGTCGGCGCAGGCCAGCCTGGACAAGGTCGCCAGCACCCTGCGCGGCGGGGATCTCGCCGTCCTCGTCGGCGGCTACACCGACACCTCGGGGCCGTCCGCGTTGAACCAGGCGCTGTCACTGAACCGGGCCCAGGCCGCCGCCGACTACCTGACGAGCCGGGGTGTCCCCGCAGACCTCGTGCGGGTCGCGGGCTTCGGCTCCCGCGAACCGGTCGCGAGCAACGGCACCTTGCAGGGCCGCGCCGCCAACCGTCGCGTCGAGATCATCCCGTTGCCGTCGCGCTGACGGCGGTGACCGTGGGTGCGAGACCGCACCCGTGCCGGCGTAACGCCGGGCCGGCGTGGTAGGCAGACGCCATGGGCGACTCAAGCATGGGGCTGCACGAGCAGCCCGACAAGCTCTCCGCGCAGACGGTCGACCGACATCGGGCGATCGTCTCGCTGATGGAGGAGCTCGAGGCGGTCGACTGGTACGACCAGCGGGTCGACGCCGCGACGGACCCGGAACTGGCCCAGGTGCTGGCGCACAACCGGGACGAGGAGAAGGAACACGCGGCGATGACGCTGGAATGGCTGCGTCGCCACGATCCCGTGCTGGACACCCAGCTACGGACCTACCTGTTCACCTCCGGACCGGTGACCGAGGTCGAACAGGAGGCCATGGATCGGGGCGGCTCCGGCGACCCGGGCGCGGTGACGGAGCGGCAGGCGGCGGGGCCCGGTGACGGCTCCCTCGGAATCGGCAGTCTGAAAGGTGTAGGCGAGTGAATCATCTGCTGCGCGGCCACGCCCCGCTGACGGACGCTGCCTGGAAGGCGGTGGACGACGAGGCGAAGGCCCGCCTCACGACGAACCTGGCCGCCCGCAAGGTGGTGGACTTCGCCGGGCCGCACGGCTGGGAGTACTCCGCCACCCCGCTGGGTCGGGTGGCGGCGCTGTCCTCGCCGCCGGCGGCCGGGGTGCAGGCCCGGGTCCGCCAGGTGCAGCCGGTCATCGAGCTGCGCGTCGGCTTCACCCTCGATCGCGCCCAGCTCGCCGACGCCGACCGCGGCGCCGACGACCTCGATCTCGCGCCGCTGGAGGAGGCGGTGCGCCGCATCGCCGTCACCGAGAACTCGGTGGTCTTCCACGGCTACCAGGAGGCCGGCCTGGTCGGCATCACGCAGGCGTCGGCACATCCCCAGCTCCCGCTGGCGGCGGGGACCGACACCTACCCGCGCACCGTGGCCAAGGCCGTCGCCCTGCTGCGCCGCGCCGGCATCGCCGGACCGTACGCCCTGGCCCTCGAGCCGGACAGCTACACCGCGGTGATCGAGACCGCCGAGCACGGCGGCTACCTGCTGCTCACCCACCTCCAGCACATCCTCGACGGGCCCGTCGTGCAGGCCCCCGGCGTCACCGGAGCGGTCGTGCTCAGCCTGCGTGGCGGCGACTTCGTGCTCGAGTCGGGCCAGGACCTCTCGATCGGGTATGCGGCCCACACTGCGGACACCGTCGACCTGTACCTGGAGGAGAGCTTCACCTTCCGGGTCACCGAGCCCGACGCGGCCGTCGCGCTCGTGCCGGCCGCCGGGGGCGCGTAGCCGATGGTGGGACGGGGGACGGACGGCCCGTTCGTCCCCCGTGTCGCACCGCGCCGGGCCGTCGCGCCGGGGCCGCGGGGGCCTTTGCGCCCGGCCGTGACGGGCGATACGGCCGTCTTGCGCCGAGGGGGCGCCGCATGGCACCCTGCAATTAGGGAAGCCTTAGCTAAGGCATCGGTCCGCTTGGGCTGGCGCCGCGGCCTCCCGGCAGGATCTGCCAACTGCCGGCCAACCCCGGGTGGGCTGGCCGCCTCGGGCTGGTGAGGTGCGGTGCTCATCTGTTCATGCTTCGCGGTGTCTGACCGGACGCTGCGCACAGTGATCGCCGCCGGTGCTCGCGACGTGGACGAGATCGGCGCGCGCTGCGACGCTGGCACGGGCTGCGGCGGCTGCGTCGAGGAGATCGAGGACCTGCTGGACGCCTTCGCCCCCCGCTGCGCCCGTCTGATCGCCAGGGCCAGCTAGCTGGGCGTAAAGGGCCACGGACCAGGTAAAGGGCCCCACGGACCACGTAGGACCTTGGCCGTCCAGGGCCGCCGGCACAGCGGCGCCGAAGGCTCGGTGACGTCGACGAGGATCCGGTGAATCCGTGCGTCGAGCGACATGCGGCCACCGGCCCAGGCGATGCGTCGGCGACGTTCCGACACACTCGGTAGTGTCATCGCCATGATGCGTAGCGTGATCGGATGCGTGGTGACGCGCCGGACCGCGACGCCGTCGGCGAGGCGCCCGGCGGCCCTGCCCGTCGTCCTGCTGGCGTTGCTGGCCCTGCTGGGCTGCGTGGTGGGCCCGGCGGCGCCGGCGAGCGCAGGCGGCGGACCGCCCGGCAGCGACCGCGATCCGCGCGCAGCCGCAGCCGCAACGGCAGCGGCAGCGGCAGCTCCGGCTGATCCGCCGCCGGTCGCCGCCGACGCTGCCGGGCCCGACCCGGACCTGCCTGGGCCCTGGCAGATCGGTTACCGCACGGTGCGGATCGTCGACTCCAGCCGCCCGGGCCGTGTTCTCGTGACCTCGCTGTGGTACCCGGCCCGCCCGGACGCGTCCGCCGCCCCCGGCACGCCCCTTCCCGGGACGAGCGGGACGAGCGGAGTGAACGGGGTGAACGGGACGAACGGCCCGAGCGGCGGGCCGCGCGCGGCGACCGAATCCGGCGCCGGTGGAGCCTGCCCCGAGGTCGCGGCCGCCGGCCCGGCGGGTCTCGGCGGGCCCGGCCGGCCGGCGTTCTACCCGTTGGTCGGAAACGTCGGGTTCCCCTCGGCGAGCGCCGTGACGGACGCCGCCCCGGCCCCGGGTCGGTTCGCCCTCGTCGTGTTCTCCCACGGCAGCGCCGGCAGCCGGGTCCAGTCGGCCTACCTGATGGAGGCGCTGGCCAGCCACGGTTTCCTCGTCGCCGCCCCCGACCATCCCGGCGACACGATGACCGACGCCGCGGCGGGCCGGGAGGAGCGCCAGCTCGCCCTGGCGACGGATCGGCCCCGCGACGTCTCCGCGGTCATCGACGCGCTGACCGCCAGGTCCTGCCTGGTCGCGTCGCGGGTCCGGCGCGACGAGATCGGCGTCGTGGGCTTCTCCTTCGGCGGTTTCACCGCGGTCGTGTCCAGCATCGGCGTCCTGTCCGCGCCGGCGGACAGGCGCATCCGGGCGTCCGTGGGGATCGCGGCGGCGACCTCCCCGTTGCCCGCGGCGTCACTCGCCCAGGTGCGCGTGCCGACGCTGCTCATCGGCGGTACCCGGGACGTGAACGTGCCGATCGCCCGGAACGTCGACCGGGCGTTCAACCTCCTGGTCGACTCCCACCCGCGGATGACCGTCGCCGTCACCGGCGCCGTGCACAACTCGTTCACCGAGATCTGCCGGCAGGCCGGGCTGCTCGGCGCCGCCGGGATCCCGGCCGTGTTGGGCATGCAGGTCGCGCTGACCTCCGCGGCCACCTGCTGGTGGCCGCGGATCGCCCCCGCCGACGCCCACCGGCTCGCGGACCGCTACACCGTGGCCTTCCTCGCGCTGCACCTGCGGGGAGAACCCGGCTACGCGCGCTACCTCACGTCCCCGGAGGCAGGGGACGCGCGGCTGGCGACCGTCCGCTCGAGTCCCTGACCGTCGCGCGGGGGAGGCGGTCGGCGTCGCCGGGTGCAGGCCCGGCCGGTGGCCTTCCCCGGAGGTACTACCCCGGTCGGGCTACCCGGACGGTGCTATGAAGGCATACAGGTGACCCCCCCCGACATCAGCGGCTACCGTTGGCCAACCGGCCGGCGGGCGTCACGATGCGCAGCGTCGGCCGGTTGATCCGATCGCGTCGGCGCCTCACCCGGACCCGGTGCCCGAGTCGCCCGCCGAACCGGATCACGGGCGATGCCTACGGGTACGGTGCGGTGCCCCGCAAGGAGGTCGTGGCGATGTCTGCTCGCCAGGTGCGGCGGTTCGAGCTGGAGCGTGAGGTCGACGTCTCGGGGGTGTCCGGGACGGGCGCGGTGGCATTTGGGGCGCAGGCGCCCGACGGCACCTGCGTGCTGTGGTGGGACTCCGAGCACGACTCCATCGCGATCTATCCGACGATGGAGACCCTGCTCGCCATCCACGGGCACGGTGGGACGACCCGGGTGGTCTACATCGACGCGGCCGACCAGGCTCCTCCTGCGCGCTCCACGGTGACGCCGCCGGACCCCCTCGGCCCGGCCGGCCGGGCGGGAGGTCAGGTCAACGGACGGAAGCAGGCGGTCGCGCGGTCCTGAGGATCGACGGTGTAGAGCGCCAGGGTGCCCGCCATCTCCCGCGGATCGATGCCGTGGTCCAGCATCTGCCGGTGTAGATCCGTGAGCATGCGCAGCGCGTAGCCGAGCAGCACGGGCGCGATGCCCGCGGGATGGCGAAGGGTCTCCACAAACCGCGTGTCGGCGTCGGCGTCGCTGGTGAGCGCGGCGAGGATGCCGAGCCTGATGCGATCCTCCAGGTCCTCCCAGACCGCCGTGCTCGCCGGCGTCTCGGGTCCCTGCCAGATCCCCGGCACGCGCAGTTCCGCAACGAGGACGGTCGGCTGGCGGCCGGTGCGTAGATGCACGGCCACGACCCACATCGCCATCAGCCAGCACAGCCCGCGCATCGTGTTCAGCGGATCGGCGGCGACCTGCTCGGACAGGTGCCGCTCGGACTGTGGCCGGCTCGCCGGCGCCAACCAGCCCCAGGCGAGGCGTTCGATGTCGACGATCTGGACCATCGGCAGGTCGGCCGGATGGGGCCGGGCCAGCGCGGCAGCTCGGCCGGAGTCGGCGTCGACGAGCGCGAGCGCCCCGGGGTCGGAAAGGGTCTGCCAGGCCAGACCCGCCGATGGCATGCGGCCCACGGTAACCCCAGTAACAAGGCTAAACCAGGGTGTTGGCTGCACGGTGTGAAAATGGTTGTGCGGCCGCCCCGGCCCTTTCTTCCCGTCGGCATCCGGCACCGTCATCTCGCCGTCATGCACGCCCATTCGCGGACGCCGACTTTTCACCGATCGACTCACCGATCGACGACGTAGCGGTGGAACATCGGGTGGATCGTGAACTCGGTGACGCTGTGCAGGGCGGGCCGCGGACGCCGGGGCCGGCGGACCTCGCCAGTCCCGGCCGCCGGCTGGGGCGCGGCGCCGACCGGCACCCGCTCGGGATCGGCGGCGGTGTCCCCGACGGGGACGAGGAAACCGACGTTCCACAGCACCTCGAGGATCACCTCCGGTTCTCGGCTGTCGACCCAGGAGCGGGCCTCCGGGGCCGTGTGGACCGCCCCGGTGGCCAGGTCCAGCAGGAACAGTTCCAGGTCCGCGCGGCCCCAGACGGGCGGCCCGGCGCGGAACGTCTGGAAGACACCGAGCAGGCCGGGATGCTGGAACCGGTATTCGGCCGCGATGTCGCGCGACCGTTCGGCCGAATACGTCGATTCGACTGCCTGGATGTCCCGCGGGGTGATTCTGACCGACTTGCGGGGGCTGTGGGTACGGGCGTGGTCGAGCGCGTGGCTGCAGTACTGAATGATTTCCCGGGGGCGACACAGTGAACGGTCTGTCATGTACCGGAAGGACCACAGTGGCCGAGTGAAGACCGCGCCCCAGCAGTCATTGTCGGTGCGNCTCCTCATGTCGGGGACCGTATGCCGGATGCGGCCGGCTATCATCTTNCAGAGCCCTTCCTCATCCCAGGAGATCACCTCGATGAGATCGCGGAACTTCTGGGCATCGTCGTAGATCGCGGGAATGCTGTCGTAGAGTTCCTGTCGCAGCGACATGCAGATCCGCAGGTGCGGCGAGAGATCATTGATCGACATGCAGGCCTGGAACAGGCCGGCGACGAACGCCTGGGCGTCCTCGGAGGCGTCCCAGCCGCGGTCCAGCTCGTCGACGAGCACCGTCACCCGGCTGCGTTCGCACAGGCGGACCAGCGGGGGCAGTAGATGTTCGATCTCCTGGAGCTTGTACAGGTACTGCAGCTCCCGGGTGCGCACACCCGCCTCGTACCGGCCTATCTTCACCGACTCGATCCGGCGAAGATAGGAGACGAAGGCATCGAAGGCGCTTGTCGTGCCGCCCGCGTGATGGTCCCGCAGGTAGGTGTGGATCTGGCTCTCCGCGCCACGGCGCAGCCGGCCGTGGCGACGGGTCAGCTCCTTCATGATCAGTATGAGGATCAGGTACTTCCAGGCCGTCGCATAGGCGCCCAGCTTCGCCCACGCGCCGTCCAGCTCCCGGGTCATGGCGGAGCTGAGGAACTCGTAGGAGTAATCCTCCGGGGCCAGCTCGATCACCGAGCGGCCCGCGTCCCGCTGTCGATGCGCCATGGTCTTGAAGATCGCACTTTTGCCGGCGCCCCGGTTCGCGACCAGGATCGTCTTCGTCCCCGAGTTCACCTGGTTGTATGCGGAGGACTCGATGAAATAGGAGTCGAGCCCCCGACGGATGTCTCGTTCCGCGGCGGCCGCGCCGAAGCTGAGCCGGGCAAGATCGACCATCAGAACCCTTTCGGCCGAACGCCGACGCATGGTCCGAGTCTGAACGCTCACGACGATACCGCGAACACCGTCGCATTGCGGGCGAATTTCTCTCGTATACGCGTTTGACGTCCCCACCGCTGCGTGGTTCCACCGATCCGGTCGGCGTTCATGCAGGTCGGAGCCCCGGCGGGCCGGGTCGATCCGGTGCGGGATTGCCTCCGCCGGCTACGGGAAGGCGGCCGGAGCAGTCGGCGGCCGCTCCCGGAATCTGCAAAAAAGTCCGCATTGACGACGACGTCCGGCCCGAGACTCCCGCGTGCTTCGGGCCTGCGGTTTCGCGCGCCGGGAATGTCGGGCCGGTCACGGCGACCCGGCCGACCCGGCCGGCCGGGTCGGTCACGGCCTCCCCAGGCCTGGCCGAGCCCCGCGGGACCGGCACGTGATCCGCGGGTGCCTCGATGTCCGGGTGCCTCGATGTCCGGGTGGCTCGGTGACTGTAGGTGACTCGGTGTGGGGTCTAGTCGCCGAGGAGGTCGAGGGGGGTGGTGGGTTGGTGGGGGGTGTGGGGGGTGGTGGTGAGGTGGTGGCGCCAGAGGGTTTCGGCGGCGTCGGGGTCGTGGTTGGTGAGGTGGGTGAGGAGTTGGTGGTGGGTGGTGTGTTGGTGGCGCAGGGTGGTGAGGTCGGGGGTGGGGGTGTCGGGGGTGGTGGCGTCGAGGATGTGGCGGAGCATGCTGCTGATCATGGTGAGGGTGTGGTTGGCGGGGGTGGTGAGGAGGAGGGTGTGGAAGTNGAGGTGGTGGGTGTGGATGTCGGTGGGGTTGGGGTGGGGGGTGGCGAGGGCGTGGTCGGTGGTGGTGAGGTGGGTGGTGAGGTGGGTGAGGTGGGTGTCGGTGGCGGTGGTGGCGAGTAGGCGGATGGCGGCGGGTTCGAGGTGGGTGTGGGCGGTGTGGATGTCGGCGAGGGTGGTGTGTTGGTGTTCGAGGACGAGGGCGGTGTAGCGGGCGGCGACGTGGCCGTTGGGGGTGTGGACGCGGGCGCCGCCGTGGGCGCCGCGGCGGACGCTGATGAGGGCTTCGGA
>NZ_LJPA01000017.1:0-144150 GCF_001414035.1 Frankia sp. ACN1ag
CCCAGCCGACCCGGACGGCGCCGCGCCGGATGCGGCGCCGACGATGGTGCAGCCGGCCGGATCGCCGATGCCCGCGGACGGGCGGGCGGGCGGGCAGCCTCCCGCGGAAAGATCATCGATTGCGGATCATGTGGCGCGACTGCTGGCGCGTGCGCCGCGTCTGACGGATCAACAGAAGATGGATCTTCGTCGGATGCTGGGTCCTCCACCACGCTGGGGAACATGATCGAATGGTGGTGCCTCAACCGAAGTGTGAGGCGGCTGCTGCTGATCTGCTCGGCCCATCATCGGGCCGTCCACGACGACGACATCCGCCTCGACCGTGCCGCCGACGGCACCGTCACCGCCCGCACTCCCGACGGCCGGGTCCTCACCGCCGCCCCACCGATCCTGCCCGGCCCCGAACCCGCCAGCAAACTCGCCCACGCCACCCGCCACATCACCCCCACCGCCATCCACACCCCCGACGGCGGCCGACTCGGCCTCATCGACTCGATCCACGCCCTCCTCAACCCCTGAGTCGGGACAGAACCCGACGCAGCCGGTTGCGCGGAACCGGGCCAGGGTTAGCATGGACGCATCATGGAGCTCTGACACCACCCGCGCCCGCGGCCGAGGCAGCGTCCCGGCGGGCGAGAGATGCGATCCTCTCGGTGGTGTTCGCGTGGCTCAGCCCGCACTTTCCGCATCCGACCTCGTCCGCTCGCTGGGTGGGCGCCGTGTTCTCGACGGGGTGTCGCTCACGGCGGCGCCGGGGCATCGCGTCGGGCTGATCGGTGAGAACGGGGTCGGCAAGAGCACCCTGCTGCGGCTGCTCGCCGGCGTCGACGAACCCGACGGCGGCGCCGTCACGCGGCCGGCGGACGTCGGCTTCCTCCATCAGGAGATGCCGTTCGATCCGGCCGCGACGATCGCCGACGTGCTCGACGAGGCGCTGCGCGAGGCCCGCGAGGACCTCGCCGAGCTTGACCGGCTCACGACCGCGCTCGCCGCGACCCCGCCGGAGGGCCCCGACCATCCGGCGCTGCTCGCCGCGTACGGACTGCGGCTCGACCGGGCGCAGGACCATGCGGCCTGGGACGCCGACCGGCGCGCCGAGATCACCCTGGCCGGTCTCGGGCTTGGCGGGATCGATCAGAGTCGGGCGCTGGCGACGCTGTCCGGCGGACAGCGGGCCCGCCTCGCTCTCGCCGCGCTGCTGGTGCGCCGGCCCGCCGCACTGCTGCTCGACGAGCCGACGAACCATCTCGACGACGACGCCGCGGCCTTCCTGGAGGACCAGGTACGCGCCCTGCCCGGCGTCGTCGTCGCGGCCAGCCACGACCGGGCGTTCCTCGACGCCGTCTGCACCGACCTGATCGACCTCGACCCGGCCGTCGACGGCCCGACCCGCTACGGCGGCGGCTACACCGCCTACCAGGCGGCGAAGCAGGCCGAGCGGGACCGCTGGGAGCGGCGCTTCGCCGACGAGCAGTCCGAACTCGCCGCGCTGCGCCACGCGGTCGCGACCACCTCGCGCACCATCGCGGCGAACCGCGGGCCACGCGACAACAACAAGATGAGCTTCGGCCTGCTGACGAACCGGGTGGAGCAGCAGATCTCCCGGCGGGTACGCAACGCCGCGCGCCGCCTCGACGAGCTCGAACGCGCCCAGGTCCGCCGGCCCCCGCCGCCGCTGCGCTTCGCCGCGCCGACGTTGGCGAGCGCCTCGCCGGACGGGACGCTGCTGGCGCTGCGCGACGTCCGCGTGCCCGGCCGCCTCGCGCTGGACCGGCTCGACCTGACCGCGGCCGACCGGCTGCTCGTCACCGGTCCGAACGGTGCGGGCAAGTCGACGCTGCTCGCCGTGCTGGCCGGGCACCTCGCGGCCGGCGGTGAGGTGCGCCGCCGCGGCAACCTGCGGGTCGGCCTGCTGGCCCAGGACAGCGTGTTCGACCGACCGGAGCGCACCGCTGCCGACACCTACGCGCGCGTGGTGGGGCAGCGCCGGGCCGAGACCGTGCCGCTGGCCGAGCTCGGCCTGCTCGCCCCGCGGGAACTGGGCCGGCCGGTGGGGGAGCTGTCCGTCGGCCAGCGCCGCCGCCTCGCCCTGGCGCTGCTCGTCGCGGACCCGCCCGACCTGCTGCTGCTCGACGAGCCCACCAACCACCTCTCGCCGCGCCTCGCCGACGAGCTGCAGGACGCCCTGGGCCTTGGCCCCGGCGCGATCGTCGTCGCCTCCCACGACCGCTGGCTGCGCTCCCGCTGGCCCGGCCGCGAACTGCGCCTGCCCGCGCCGGCCTGACCGGTCAGCGGCGGGTGGCCGGCTTCGGTGGCGCCGGCCGCAGGCGCAGCATCGCGAGGTACATGGCGGTGCGGCTCGGCGGTGAGGGCAGTGCGGGGAGGCTGTGGCCATGGGAGGCGACGGCGAAGGAGCGCAGCAGGTGGCCGACCAGGCGTCGGGAGGCGGCCTCGGCGGCGGGGCCGCTGGCGGCGACGACGCCGGCGTTGGCCATGAGGATCACGACGAGGTCCTGGTGGGCGAAGTCGGGTCGCAGCCGGCCGGCGGACTGGGCCCTGGCGATGAGCCGGCCGAAGTCGGCGGCGACCTCGTCGCGCTGCGACTCCAGCGCCCGCGCGGTGGGGAAGGTCCGGATCAGGACCTCGGTGAAGCCGAGGTCGGCGACCTGCATGCCGCAGACGGTCTCGAGGAACTGGCTGAACCCGTGCCAGGGGTCGGGCTCGGCCAGGGCGGCGGACATGGCGTGGCGGTAGCCGGCCATCTTGGGCAGGAACACGGCGCCGACGAGGTCGTCGCGGGTGGGGAAGCGGCGCAGCACGGTGGCGATGCCGACGCCGGCGTGCCGGGCGACCTCGTTGGTCGACACCGACAGCCCGTGGCGGGTGAACAACTCCCGAGCGGCCTCGACGATCCGGTCGCGGTTGCGCCGCGCATCGATGCGGATCCGCTGGCCGTCATCCGTCACGGCTCCGACCGTACCGCACCATCTGGAGCGCCTTATCCGGTTATCCCGTAGGCTGCGCACATGCTCGAACTCGGGGTGCTTTCGCTCAGTGACACGCAGATCCGGCTCGGTACCGGGCAGCGGGTCGGTCACGGCGAGCGGCTGGACGAGATCGTGGGTCACGCGACGCTCGCCGAGCGGGTCGGGCTCGACCTGTTCGCCCTGGGGGAGCACCACACCCTCGACTTCGCCGTCTCCTCGCCGGCGGTCGTGCTCGCCGCCGTCGCCGCCCGGACCAGCCGAATCCGGCTCACCAGCGCGGTGACGGTGCTGCCGATCCTCGACCCGGTGCGGCTCTACCAGGACTTCGCCACCCTCGACCTGCTCAGCCACGGTCGGGCCGAGATCATCGCCGGGCGCAGCGCGTACGCCGAGCCGTTCGAGATGTTCGGCGAGCACCTCGCCGACGCCGACGCGCTGTTCGACGAGAAGCTCCGCCTGCTGCTGACCCTGCGCGAGCAGGAACGGGTGACGTGGCGCGGCCGCTTCCGCCCCCCGCTGGCCGACGCGCCGATCACGCCCCGGGCCGAGCCCGGCTCGCTGCCGGTGTGGGTCGGGGTCGGCGGGTCACCCACGAGCGCCGAGCGGGCCGGCCGGCTCGGCCTGCCGATGGTGCTCGGCTACATCGGCGGCCCGCTCAGCCACGCCCGGCGCGCCGTGGACATCTACCGCGCGGCCGGCGAGCAGGCGGGCCATCCCGAGCGGCTGAAGGTCGGCATCTCCACGCACTTCTACGCGGCGGCCTCCGAGCAGGACGCCCGCGACGTCCACCCGTACTACTACGAGTACCTGCGCCCCAAGACCCCCGGCGGGCGCGGCTTCGTCGTCTCCGCGGAGGCGTTCGCCGACGGGATGCGCCGCGGCAACGCCATCATGATCGGTACACCGGCCCAGCTCATCGAGAAGATCCTCGACGCTCACCAGACCCTCGGCCTGGACCGCTTCTACGGCCAGATCGACTGGGGCGGCCTGCCCCGCGAGCAGGTCGCCGACTCGATCCACCGCTTCGCCGAGGCCGTCGCCCCGGTCGTGCGCGCCCACACCGACAGCCAGCCCAATGCCGTCCACTGACCGTCGCCGCCGCTGGGCGGCTCGGTAGTACCGCAGACCAGGCCGGTCGGGCACCGGAGTCCGGTTCCGCAGAACACCATGATCGCCGGAGTGGTCGGCGGTGCCTGTGCTCAGCGCGGCTCGGCGAGGGTGAACACGAGCTCGTCGATCAGGTTCTCGTCGACGGGTTGGCTGGTGGCGAGCATCCGGTACCAGATGACGCCGAAGACGAGGTCGGCGGCGGTGCCGGGGGACGGGATTGGTGGGAGATCGCCGCGGGTCCGGGCGCGGTCGAGAATGATGCCGAGCGCGTCGCGGCGGCGCTGCAGGAACGCGGAGCGGAACCGCTGCTGGAACTCCTCGTCGAGCTGGGCATGGGCCATCAGGGCGCGCAGCGCGTCGACCACCCGCCGGTCGCGGCCCAACCGGAAGGTAGCTGCGAGGAAGGCACGCAGGTCGGCGGCATAACTGCCCTCGTCGGGGATGGGCACGTGCAGGTCGGCCTTGGTGGCCAGGGCGTCGAGCAGCACGTCAGCCTTGGACGNCCACCAGCGGTAGATCGTCTGTTTGCCCGCGCCGGAGCGGGCGGCAATGCCCTCGATCGTCAGACCGGCGTATCCCACCTCACCCGCGAGCTCGATCGCCGCCGTGAGGATGGCGAGCCGGCTCTCCTGGCTGCGCCTGCGTCCGGGCCGGGCCGGCGTGGGTTGGTCGGTCACGGTCGCCATGCTAGCGTGATTGCGAGACGAGACGTCACGGTTCGAATTAGGAGAGTGCATGAGTGAGCACACTGCACTGGTCGTCGGCGGAACGTCCGGCATCGGGCTGGCTACCGCCCGGCGGCTGCGTGCCCTCGGTGCGACGGTCCACGTCGTCGGCCGCGACAAGCGGCGACTCGACGGCGTCGCGGCCACCGACCCTGGGCTGATCGGTCACCGGGCGGACGGCGGCCACCGCGACGAGATCGCCGCCGTTCTCGCCGCCGTCGGCCGCATCGACTGGCTGATCATCACTCTCGGTGGCAGCGATGGCCTGGGACCCATCGCCGACCTGGACCTCGACCTGCTTCGCCGGGCCTTCGACGCGAAGTTCTGGGCCCACCTCACCACCATCCAGGCGGCCCTGCCGCACCTGGCGCCGACCGGCTCCATCACCCTGCTCGGCGCGATCAGCGCACATGCTGGGATGCCGGGAACCGCCGGCATCGCGGCCCTCAACGGTGCTGTCGAAGCCCTGATCAGGCCGCTCGCCGTCGAACTCGCTCCGATCCGGGTCAACGGCGTTTCCCCTGGCCTGGTCGACACCCCGTGGTGGAGTGGCCTGCCCGACGACGTGCGGCGGTCCTACTTCGCGCAGGCCGCTCGGGCGCTACCCGCGCAGCGGATCGCGACCGCGGACGACATCGCCGAGGTCACCGTCGTCGCCGCCACCAATCCGAACCTCACCGGCACGGTCATCGAGACCGACGGCGGGGCCCGGCTCGTGTCGATGGGCTGACCAGGAGGTGGTTCGTCCGCAGCTCAGCGGCGGGGGCCCCAGGGGGTGTCGGTGCGCAGGCGGGCCTTGTCGACCTTGCCGGCGGCGTTGCGGGGCAGGGGCTCGGTCAGGATCGCCACGTACTGGGGGATCTTGAAGTCGGCGAGGCGGCCGGCGGCGTGGGTGAGCAGGGCGTCGACGTCGACGGTGGGGCCGGGGCGGGGGACGATCGCCGCGGCGACCCGCTGGCCGAGGCGTGGGTCGGGCACGCCGACGACGGCGACCTCGCCGACGCCGGGGAACGCCGCCAGGACCCGTTCGACCTCGATGCTGTAGACGTTCTCCCCGCCGCGGTTGATCATGTCCTTGATGCGGTCGAGCAGGTGGATGCGCCCAGCGTCGTCGATGCGGGCGAGGTCGCCGGTGCGCAGCCAGCCGTCGACGAGAGCCTCGGCGGTGGCCTCGGGGCGGCGCCAGTAGCCGCTCATGAGCTGCGGGCCGCGCACGAGGAGCTGGCCGACGCCGGCGGCGGCCTCGGGGCCGTCGAGACGCAGCTCGGTGGCGGCGACCGCGCTGCCGACCGTGTCGGCGTGGGCGAGGACGTCGTCGTGGTCCAGGCCGCTGACGCAGGCGGCCTCGGTCAGCCCGTAGCCGGGGCCGAACCGGGCCGCGGGGAAGGCGGCGAGCAGCTCCGCGACCTGGCTCGGCGGTGTCGGCGCGGCGCCGTAGCTGACCAGCCGGACGTGGGAGACGTCGGTGCGAGGGAAGTCGGGGTGGCGCAGCGCCTGCCAGTACATCGCCGGCACGCCGTTGAGCACGTCGATGCGTTCGTCGCGGATCGCCCGCAGCCAGGCGCCGGTCTCGAAGTGGGTGGCGATGACGACCGTGCCGCCGGCGAGCAGGGCGGGCAGCCACTGCATGCCGAAGGCGAGGACGTGGAACAGCGGCGCGGCGATCAGCGTCCGCGTCGCCTCGGTCGGGCCGAGGTGCAGGGCGCGACGGCACTGCTCGGCCGCGGACAGCAGCGCCCGGTGCGACAGCATCGCGCCCTTGGGCACGCCGGTGGTGCCGGAGGTGTAGAACAGCGCGGCCAGCGCCTCCGGGTCGTCGGCGAGGCGGACGGTGGCCGGGCCGTCGGGCAGCGCGGTCGGGTCGTCGACGACGAGCGTGGCGGCGGAGTCGGTGACGATGTGCTCGACCTCGGCTGGGGTCAGCCGGGTGTTGACCGGGACGGGCACGGCGCCGGCGAGGATCGCGCCGAGCACCGCCGCGCACCACGCGGCGCCGTTGGGCAGCCGCACGGCCACCCGGTCGCCCGGGGCGACGCCGGCGACGACGAGGCCGCCGGCGACCCGGCTGGCGGCGTCCCACAGCTCGCGGTAGGTCAGCCGCCGGCCGGTGGCGAGGTCGACGAGGGCCTCGGCGTCGGGCACCCGCTCGACGGTGGCGCGCGCCCCGTCGCCGACGGTGGCGGCGAGGCCGGTGAAGCGCAGCCCCGCCGCGGTGCGCACGGTGCCCGCGGTGTCCGGGCCGGCGCTCACACCCCGGCCTTGGCCAGCAGTCGCTCGTAGTAGACCGCCGGGCCGCCGAACAGCAGCTGGGAGGCCTTCGCCCGCCGGTAGTACAGGTGGGCGGCGTGCTCCCAGGTGAAGCCGATGCCGCCGTGGACCTGGATGTTCTCGGTGGCCACCGCGAGGAACGCCTCGGAGCACACCGCGTGCGCGACGGCGGCGGCGACGCCGGCCTCGGGCGCGTCGGCGAGCCCGTCGACGGCGCGGGCGGCCTCGCGGGCCGCGGCGTCGGCGACCTGGACGCGGGTGAGCATGTCCGCGGCCTTGTGCTTGACGGCCTGGAAGCTGCCGATCTGCCGACCGAACTGGACGCGGTCCTTGGCGTAGGTGGTGGACGCCTCCAGGCAGGCGCGGGCGGCGCCGACCTGCTCGGCGGCCAGCGCCGTCGTCGCCACGTCGAGGACCCGGTCGAGGATCGCCGCCGCGCCGCCGGCCGCGCCGACCAGGCGGGCGGGGGTGGCCGCGAAGGTCACCGTGGCGATGCGGCGGGTCAGGTCGAGCACGGGCAGCGGGGTGCGGGTGAGCCCGGCCGCGTCGGCGTCGACGGCGTACAGGCCGGGGCCGGCCGGTCCGCCCGCGACGACGAGGAGCACGTCGGCGCCGGCGCCGTCGAGAACGAGCGGCGCGGTGCCCTCGAGGGTGACGTCATCCGTGCCGGCGCTCGCGGTGACGGCCAGGGCGTCGCCGGTGCCGCGGCCGCCGAGTGACCAGCCGCCGTCGACGTTCGGCGGGGCGAGGGTGGCGGTGGTGGTGCCGGCGGCGATGCCGGGCAGGATCCGCGCGGCCTCGTCGCCGCCCGCGGCGACCAGCGCGGTGCCGGCGAGCACCACCGAGGACAGGAACGGCGAGGGCAGCAGCGCCCGGCCCATCTCCTCCAGCACCACGGTGAGCTCGACCAGGCCGTAGCCGTCGCCGCCGTGCTCGGTGGGCAGGGCGAGCGACTGCAGGCCGAGCTGCTCGGCCATCTGCGCCCAGACCTTGTCGTCGTAGCCGCGCTCGGAGTCGATCGCGGCGCGCACGGCGCGCTCGTCGGCTTTGGCGGTCATGAAGTCGCGTACCGCCGAGCGCAGCTCGTCCAGCTCGGTGCTGGTGGTGTTCTCGGTGCTCATGCGGACCTCGATTCCGTGGCGCCGGCCGAACGGCGGAGCTCCCGGAAGGGGGACCTGGTGTCGATGCCGGGCTCCTTGGGCAGGCCGAGCACCCGCTCCGCCAGGATGTTCTTCATGATCTCCTCGGTGCCGCCGAGGATCCGCAGCGCCGGGGTGGACAGCAGCAGCTCCGTCCACGAGTAGGTGCCCCACGCGCCGGTGTCCGCGATCAGGCGGGGACCGATGATCTCGGCGGCGAAGTGGGCGCCCCGGGTGAGGTTCTGGGCGTACATCAGCTTGGACACCGACGCCTCGGGGCCGGGCTGCTCGCCCGCGCGGAACTTGCGGACCATCTGGTGGTTGAGGTACTCGGTGGCGAGCGTGTCGGCGTGCAGCTCGGCGAGGCGCCGGCGGGCGGCGCCGTCGTCGAGGCGGCCGTTGGCGCGCAGCAGCTCGGTGAGGAAGGGCAGGGCGACCGCGCGGCCGACCGGGCCCGCGCCCTCGCCGCCGACGCTGGCCCGCTCGTTCATCAGGGTGGTCAGGGCGACGCCCCAGCCGCCGTCGACGGGGCCGAGGCGGTGGTCGTCGCCGACGTGGACGTCGGTGAGGAAGACCTCGTTGAACTCGCTGCCGCCGCTCATCTGGCGCAGCGGGCGCACGTCCACCCCGGGGGCGGTCATGTCGACGACGAACGCCGTGATGCCCTTGTGCTTGGGGTTGTCGGGGTTGGAGCGGCACAGCGCCAGCCCGATTGCGGCGTGGTGCGCCACCGACGTCCAGACCTTCTGACCGTTGAGGATCCAGCCGTCGCCGTCGCGCACGGCCTTCGTCTCCAGGCTCGCCAGGTCGCTGCCCGCGGCCGGCTCGCTGAACAGCTGGCAGGCGATGATCTCGCCGCTGTAGAGCCTGGGCAGGTAGCGCTGCTTGAGCTCGTCGGTGCCGTGGGCGAGGATCGTCGGGCCGATCATGCCGAGGCCGATGAGGGAGAGCACCCCGGTCTCGGGCACGTCGTAGCCGGCCTCCAGGCCGTCGTAGACGAGGTCGTGCAGGGTGGTCAGGCCGCGCCCGCCGAACTCGGTCGGCCCGGTGATCCAGCCGAAGCCGTTGTCGTAGCGGGTGCGCTGCCACGCCTTGGCCGCGGCGACCTTGGCGTTCTCGACGTCGGGCGGGTCGGTGCTGAAGTAGGTGATCCGGTCCTCGCCCTCACCCCAGGCGACGTCCTCGGCCGCCCGGGCACGGCGGGTGGCGTGGGCGTCGAGGAACGCGGTGACCTCGGCGACGAACTGGTCCATCTCGCTCGGCATGGGCGATCTCCGACTGGGGTGTCAAGTATGGCGGGAAATCCCGGCCTGCAGGGGCACACCGGGACGGCATGAGCAAGGAATATGGCCTCATGACACTAAGGTTTGACGAATATGTCAAGTAGACCCTAGAGTCGCCAGCGTCGCCGTGCGGACTGACCGGGCAGAGGAGCTGACGGGTGTCGCAACAGGGTGAGCGTCTCCTGGAGGGACGCGTCGTCATCGTGACCGGCGGAGGTCGGGGAATCGGCCGCAGCCACAGCCTCGAACTGGCCGCGCACGGGGCAACTGTCGTGGTCAACGACCTGGGCGTCGGGGTGCGCGGGGAGTCCTCGCAGGAGGAGCCGGCCGACGCCGTCGTCGCCGAGATCGAGGCCAAGGGCGGGGTCGCGGTGCGCGACACCGGCAACGTCACCGACTGGGCGGCGGTGCGCTCCCTCGTGGCCAACACGGTCGAGCGGTTCGGTCGGCTCGACGCCATCGTCAACAATGCCGGCATTCTCCGGGACGCGACGATCACCTCGCTCACCGAGCAGGACTGGGACGCCGTCATCGGCGTCCACCTCAAGGGCACCTTCGCCCTGACCAAGCACGCCTGCGACTACTGGCGGGCCGAGTCCAAGGCGGGTCGCCCGGTCGCCGGGCGGATCATCAACACGACGTCGGGCACGGGCCTGGCCGGCAACGTCGGGCAGGCCGCCTACGGCGCCGCCAAGGCCGGCATCGCGAACCTGACGCTCACCACGGCACTCGAGGGCAGCCGCTACGGCGTGACCGCCAACTGCATCTCGCCCGTCGCCGCGACCCGGATGACCGCTGGCACGGGCATCGCCCAGCCCGGCGCCGCCGACGGGTTCGACCGGTTCGATCCGGCGAACTCCTCCCCGGTCGTCGCCTGGCTGGCTTCGGAGCGGTCCGGCTGGCTGACCGGGCGGGTGCTGCGCATCGACGGCAACACCGTGCATCCGGTGGACCCGTGGAGCGTGCGCCGCGGCTACAGCGCCGCCCGCGGCGGGCGCCTCGACGCCGCCGAGCTCGACGCCGGGCTGCGGGTGGTGCTGGGCACCGCCCCGGCGGGCCTGGCCGGCCTGAACATCATTTCGTGATCGCGGGGTGTCTGTGATCGGGGTGTCTGTGATCGGTGTGTCACTGATCTGCTGGCGGCGAGAGGAGACAACGCGATGACGACGGTGGCCGCTGTCGGTACGTATCTGCCCCCCTGGGGCAGCGCGCGGGGGCGGGTCCTGGGACCCGACGAGGACGCGGTGACCCTGGCCGTCGCCGCCGCCCGCGCGGCGCTGGAGCAGGCCACCACGGCCGGCTCGGCGACGGCGCCGGACGTGCGCCGGGTGGTCTTCGTGACCCGGGAGCTGCCGCTGCTCGTCGGCGGCAACGCCGCGGCGCTGCTCGCCGGCATCGGCCTGCCCGATGACGTGCCCGTGGTCGAGCAGGTCGGCGGCGGGCCGGCGGTGTTCGACACCCTCGGCGGCGCCGAGGCCGGCACGCTGGTCATCGGCGTCGACGCGGCCGAGTCCGGCCCGGTCGGCGCGGCCGCGGCGCTGGTGGCCGCCGGCGACGGGGCCGGGGTCGGCGTGGAGCTGGTCGGCCGGGTCGTGCGCAGCCTGCCGGTGCTCAGCCGCGCGAACGGCGGCGGCGCCCGCGACTACTCCGACGCCCGGCTGGAGCGCGAGCGCGGCGTCGGGGTCGCCATCGAGCGGCTCGACCTGACCGACAAGCCGGTGGTCGTGGCGGGGCTGCCCGCCAAGCAGGCCCGCGCGCTGTGCGCCGGGGTGCCGCCGACGCTGCCGACGACGGGCGCGAGCGCGGCGCTGTTCGCGGTGGCGGCGCTCGCCGAGGTCGGCGGCGGCGGGCTGGTCCTCGCCGTCGAGCAGGGATCGGCGACGGCGCTGCGCGTCGACGGGGTGCCCGCGGTGCGCCGCGATGAGCCGGCGCTGCTGGCGCCGGAGAAGCTGACCCGGACCCCCGGGCCGGACATCGCGATCTCGCTGGCCGCCTACGAGCGGGCCTTCGACGCGAAGCTGCGCTGGGACGCGGGCGCGTGCGACGCCTGCGGCACGCTGGCGCTGCCGCCGCGGCGGCGGTGCCTCAACTGCGGCTCGGAGGACGGCTGGTCGCTGACCCCGCTGCCGCGCACCGGCGAGGTGTACACGGTCGTCACCGTGCATGTTCCCGTGCCGGGATTGCCGACGCCGTACTCCCTGGCGATCGTCCAGCTCGACGGGGTGGACGTGCGCGCGCTGGTGAAGGTGACCGGCGCCCCGGCCGGAACGGTGCAGATCGGCGACCGGGGGCGGCTGGTGCTGCGCCGGGTCGCGGTGCGCTCAGGAATTCCGGACTACGGCTATGCGCTGTACCCGGATGCGGCCACAGCCGCGGATGCAGGCGAGGGAGCGGTGCGATGAGGCGAGTGGCGGTGGTCGGCGCCGGGATGACGGCGTTCGGCGAGCATTTTGGCCTGGGCATCAAGGAACTGCTGCCGATGGCGGTGTCCGAGATGGCCGCGCACGTCGACAAGGGCCTCAACCGTGACGACATCCAGGCGGCCTGGTTCGGTGAGCTGACGACCTCGGACGGTTTCCCGACGGGCATTCTGGCGGACACCTGCGGGCTGCTCGACATTCCCGTCACCCGGGTGGAGAACGCCTGCGCGACGGGCAACGACGCGGTCCGCAACGCCACCTACGCGGTGGCGTCCGGGGCGTTCGACGTCGTGCTCGTGGTCGGCGCGGACAAGGTGCGCGAGTCCTCGGCGCGCAGCACGTTCTGGGAGTGGGCGGGCCTGACCCGCGACATGGCCTGGGACTACCCGCTCGGCCTGGTCGCTCCGGCGAACTTCGCCCTGCACGTCGCCCGCTACCTGCACGAGTCGCCCGCGACGAAGGAACACCTCGCGATGGTGGCGGTGAAGAACCACAAGCACGCCCTGCCGAACCCGAAGGCGCAGCTGCGCTATGAGATCACCGTCGAGCAGGCGCTGAACGCCCCCGTCGTGGTCGCCCCGTTCAACCTGTACGACTGCACGCCGCAGAGCGACGGCGCCGCGGCGCTGCTGCTCGTCTCCGAGGACGTCGTCGAGCGTTACACCGACCGTCCCGTCTGGGTGCGCGGCGTCGGGCTCGGCCTCGACCGGGTCATGCACCAGCACAAGAAGGACATGACGACGTTCCCGCCGACGGTGAAGGCGTCGAAGGCCGCCTACGCGATGGCCGGGATCGGCCCCGAGGACATCGACGTCGCCGAGGTGCACGACTGCTTCACCGGCGTCGAGCTGATCAGCTACGAGGACCTCGGGTTCGCCGAGAAGTTCGGCGCGTACAAGCTGATCGAGAACGGCGTGACCTCCATCGGCGGCGCGAAGCCGGTCAACCCCAGCGGCGGTCTGAAGGCGAAGGGGCACCCGCCGGGCGCCACCGGCGTCGCGCAGTGCGTGGAGCTGTTCGAGCAGCTCCGCGGCGAGGCGGCCAACCAGGTCGACGGCGCGCGCACGGCGCTCGCNCACAACATCGGTGGCCCCACTGCGGTGTCCGCGGTGACAATTCTGTCGTCCCAGCGGGGCTGACCGGCGCAGTGCCTGGCCGGACGACCCATTGGCTGAACGACACAGACGGGAAAGGGACCGGATGGAACTGGCAGGCAACGTCGCCCTCGTGACCGGCGGCGCGGGCGGCCTCGGTGAGGCCACGGTGCGGGCGATCGTCGCCGCGGGCGGGTCGGCGATCATCGCCGACCTCAACGACGAGCGCGGCGAGAAGCTCGCCGCCGAGCTCGGCGACGCGGTGAAGTATTCGCGTACCAACGTGCTCGATGACGACTCGGTCCTCGCGACGATCGAGGCGGCCGGACAGCTCGGCACGCTGCGCTACGCGGTGGCGGCGCACGGCGGCTTCGGTGTCGCCGAGAAGGTCGTGCAGCGTGACGGCTCGCCGGCGTCGCTGGACGGCTTCCGCAAGACCGTCGACCTGTACCTCACCGGCACGTACAACGTGCTGCGCCTGACCGCCGCGGCGATCGCGCGCGCCGAGCCCGGCGAGGACGGCGAGCGCGGCGCGGTCGTGACCACGGCCAGCATCGCCGCCTTCGAGGGCCAGATCGGCCAGTCGTCGTACGCGGCGGCCAAGGGCGGCGTCGTCGGCCTCACCCTCGCCGCGGCCCGCGACCTCGGCTCGCTCGGCATCCGGGTGGTCTGCATCGCCCCGGGTACCATCCGCACGCCGATCATGGAGTCGGTCGGGCCGGAGGCGCTGGCGAAGTTCGGCGCGGCGGTGCCGTTCCCGAAGCGGCTTGGCCACCCGTCGGAGTACGGCGCGCTGGTCACCCACATCCTGACCAACCCCTACCTCAACGGCGAGACGATCCGCCTGGACGGCGCGCAGCGCTTCCAGCCCCGGTAGGGCTCGGCGGCCGCGGGGCCGCCCGCCGCAGCCGGCCTGGCCCGGCGGTGGCGACCTCGTGGCCGCACCACGTTCCACCCGGCCCGACCCGGGCCCGATCTGACACGGGGGAGTGGCGATGATCCGAGCAGGTCATCCCGGCCATGGTCCGCGCATTCCGGCGGCGGCGACCCCCCGGCGCCGACCGGGTTCGATCCGGCGCACCAGCACCGTCGACATCGTCGGCGGCCGCGAGCTGAGCGGCCCGCTGGTGCTGCGCGGGCGGGGCCGCGACCTGCTCACCGACCCCGCCGGGACCGGGTTCGAGCTGGCCCACGCGGCCGTCGAGGTCGAGATCGACCGCACGGCGCGCCCCGCCGTCGCCCGCGTCACCGCCGACCCGCCCCTGCCCGGCGCCGAGGCGCTCGTCGGCGCGAGCGTGCCCGGCGGGTTCCGCAAGGCCATCGCCGCCGCCCTGCCCGCCGAGGGGTCGTCCCTGGGGCACCTGCTGCTCGACGACGTGCCCGGCGCGGTCATCATCTCCGGGTACGCCTGGGCGGTGGAGCCCGGCGAGAACGGGCCGCATCCGGGCGGGATGGCCCAGGCCGACATCTGCTCCGGCTGGCGTTCCGACGGCACGATGATGGTCTCCCTGCGCCGCGCCGGCGGCCTGCCGCCGATGGCCGGCCCCGTCGCCCCCGACCTCGCCGACCCCGACGACCCGGCCGCCTGGCACGAGCTGGCGCCGCTGGGCGTGCACGGGGTGCGCCGCCGCCGGCGGCTCGACCTCACCGTCCACGACGGGCTGCTCGACGTCGACGCGATGTTCCGCGACACCTACGTCGACTCCGACGGCGACGAGACCGTCGTCCACGAGTACGGCCTGAGCGCCGGGATCGACGCCGCGACGTTCACCGTCGTGACGGTCGCCGCGCAGCCGCGGGTCCTGCCCTGGGTCGAGTGCCCGCTGGCCGGCGCGAGCGCGGACCGCCTCGTCGGTACCGACGTCCGCGCCGTGCGCGGGCTGGTCGGCGGCGCGTTCCGCGGCATCTCCACCTGCACCCATCTCAACGACCTGCTGCGCTCGCTCGGCGACGTCGAGGCGCTGGCCGCCGCGCTCGGAAAGAATTCCGGGGCGGTTCGCCCGGTATCCCTGTAGTACCGTCCAGGAATGGTCAGGGATATTCGTGAAGTCACCCCGGAAGAACACTGGAAGCAGTTCGAGGAGGCCTGGACGGCCCTGCTCAGCTACCGTTATCTGGGAAAGCTGAGCCCCGATCTCGACAGCGAAGTCGAGCGGGAGACGATGCCGCTGCGCCACGACATGCGCAACTCGACCGGCGGCATCATGGCGGCGCCGCTGTGCATCGCCTCGCCCGAGCCCTACTGGTTGGACAGCCAGTGCGTGCCGGCGCCGGTGGTGATGTCCTACGACATCCTCGACAGCGCCCGCGACGTCCGCGGTGTCGTCGTGCACCGCGACGTCATCCACCTCGGCCGCTCCATGGGTTTCAGCCGGTCACTGACGGTCGACGCCGACGACCCGAGCCGGGTGATCGCCGTGTCGTGCGGGACCGGGGTGAGCCTCGGCGACGTCCCCGAGGACTACCAGAAGGTCTCCAACCCCCCGGTCCCAGTGGTGGACTCCCCGTCGCTGCCGCCGCTGCACCAGGTCTTCGGGGCGCGCCGCGGGGACGACGGGGTCTGGCGGCTGCCCGAGGTCACCCCGGAGCTGTCCTCGCCGCACGCCGCGCTGCACCTCGGGCCGATCAACATCGTCCTCGAGGCCGCGGCGACGGACGCCGCCGCCGCGCACGCCGGCACCGACGCACTGCAGGTCGACAGCTGGATCGTCATGTTCATCCGCCCCGGCGTCGCCGGGCCGTTCCGGGCCGAGGCCGAGGTGGTCAGCGGGCGCTCCGAGCGGATCGCGACGCAGCTGACGCTGCGCGATGAGGGGCGAGGGGACCGCGTCGTCAGCGTCGCCCGCGCCGTCTTCCGCCGGGTCTGACGCACGTCGAGTGAGCGGGCCGCTTCGCGGCGTCCCGTCATTGACGATGGTTGCGACGGCTTCATAGAATATCGTTCTACGCGCGGCGAAGAAGTGTCCTCCGTATCCTGCGCCGGGATTCCTCGGTCATTCGGGGATCTCGTCTGCGTCGGTTCCGCCGGCCGCGCCGCATCGAGTCCGAGGGGTGCTTCGCGTGCCGGTTCCGGTTTCGGTCATCAATGACGCCGTCACCTGGTGGGAGCTGATCGAGCGCCGGGCGCGGGCGACCCCGGATCTGGCGATGCTCGTCGACGCCGGCGGGCGGCGGCTGACCTTCCGGCAGTTCCGCGACGTCGCCGAGCGGGTCGCCGCCGGGCTGTGGGAGCTGGGGGTGCGCCCGGGGGAGACGGTGAGCTGGCAGCTCCCGACGACGATCGAGGCCGCCGTGCTCATGTCGGCGCTGGCCCGCCTCGGCGCGGTACAGAACCCGCTCATCCCGGTCCTGCGCGAGGCCGAGGTCGACTTCATCGTCGGCCAGCTCAGGGCGCGCTGGATCGTCGTCCCCGAGGTCTTCCGCCGATTCGACCATCGGACGATGGCGGAGAAGGTCGCCGCCCGCCACGACGCCCGCGTCCTCGTCTGCGATCCCGCCACGTCGGTCGGGGGAGGGGAGGCCGGGGAAGAGGAGGCCGGGGAGGCGGGGATCCCGATCGGGTTGCCGCTGGGCGACCCGGCCGTGCTCCCGCCCCTGGCCGGGGCCGGGGCCGGGGCCGGGGCCGTGGACGCCGACGGTGACGCGGTGCGCTGGGTATTCTACACCTCGGGCACCACGGGCGTGCCCAAGGGCGTGCGGCACACCGACCGTTCGGTGCTCGCCAGCTCCAACGGGATGGTCTACCAGCTCGGATTCACCGAGGCCGACGTCGCGTCCATCCCGTTCCCGCTGGCGCACATCGGCGGCCCGGGGATGCTGGGTCTCATGGCGCGGGTCGGGTGCTCCGGCGTGCTCGTGGAGACCTTCGACCGGGAGGCCACCCCGGAGATGCTCGCCCGCCACGGCGTGACGATGCTCGGCAGCGCCGCGCCGTTCTTCCACGCCTACCTCGACGCGCAGCGCCGCCACGGCGACGAGCCGCTGTTCCCCCGGCTGCGGCTGTGCGTCTCGGGCGGGGCGCCGAACGAGCCGGGCCTGCACACGCGGATCCGCGCCGAGCTCGGCGGGGCCGGGATCTGCAACGGCTGGGGCCTCACCGAGCATCCCGTCGTCGGTTACGCCGCGCCCGGGTCCCCGGACGAGCGGATGGAACGCACCGCCGGCCGCCCGGCGCCGGGGGTCAGCGTGCGGGTCGTGCGCGCCGACGACACGCCCGCCGCACCCGGGGAGGAGGGCGAGCTGCGCCTGCGCGGCCCGCAGCTCTTCGCCGGCTACACCGATCCCGCCCTCGACGCGGGGGCCTTCGACGAGGCCGGCTACCTGCGCAGCGGCGACCTCGGCTACGTCGACGTCGACGGCTGGCTGCACCTGACCGGGCGGCTGAAGGACATCATCATCCGCAATGCCGAGAACATCTCGGCGCTGGAGGTCGAGGCGGTCGTGCTGCGCCATCCGGCGGTCGCCGAGGTCGCCGTCGTCGGGCTGCCCGACGCCCGCACGGGGGAGCGCGCCGTCGCCGTCGTCGTGCCCGATCCCGACCAGCCGGCGCCGACGCTCGCGGCGCTCGTGGCGTTCTGCCGCGCCGAGGGCCTCGCCCCCTACAAGATCCCTGAGCAGCTCGAACTGGTCGCCGAGCTCCCCCGCAACTCCATGGGCAAGGTCCTCAAGCGCCAGCTCCAGCTCGCCTTCTGACGCGGACCGTTTTCCTGGCCTCAGCACGCGGGCCGTGGCGGCGGCTGTCAGGTGGTCCGCGACGGATGCAGGGAAGGCTCATGCGCCCGCCCTGCGCCGCAGGCGCGATGACCGCGACGCGGTTCCGCGGAACACCAAGATCGCCGCAGCCGCAGCAATACAGCCGAGTCCCGCACCGGGGGACGAAGTCCTGGCCCACGCCGTGGCAGCGCGGATGCTGCGTACACGATGTGTCTAGAACTGGCTGAGCTGCAGGAATACACGGATTAGGGTGGACGTGGATGCTCGCCGTCCTGGTCGATCCGGCGCCCACCGCTGTCGTCGGGTCCGAGATGCAGCCGGGGACCGGGAGGTGTGGACGGCAGCGCGACCTCGGCGGGAGGGGTGCGGGATGAGTGGCGCGTATGACGGCGTGCGGGTCCTCGACGCGAGCGGGGGGATCGCGGGCGCGATGGCCGCGATGTACCTCGCCGACCAGGGCGCCGACGTCGTGCGATTACTCTCGCCGGGGCGCGGCCCGCTCGACGGCGGCCCGGGTGCGCTGTGCTGGGACCGGAACAAGTGGCTGTGCGCCCTCGACCGGACAACCCCCGCCGGGGCGGCGCAGCTTCGCCGCCTGCTCGCCGCCGCCGACGTGCTCGTCGTCGACGGCACTCCCGACGACCTCGACCGCGACGGCCTCGACCCGGACGGTGTGCGCGCGGCGCATCCGGACCTGATCCACCTGTGGCTGCCGCTGCTCGCCCCGGCGGCGCCGTGGGGCCGACTGCCGGCCGATCCGCTGCTCGCCGACGCCGTGTCCAGCGCCTCCGGTGAGCACGGCTCCTACGACGGTCACCCACTCGCGCTGGTCACCCCGATCGCCGCCTATGGCCAGGCCATCCTCGGCGCGACCGCCGCCGCGGCCGCCCTGCTGGGCCGCGACGGTGCCGGCCGCGGGGATGCCGCCCGCGGGGGTGCCGGCCGCGGGCGGGCGGTGCTGGTCAGCGGGCTGCACGCGACGGCGGCGATGCAGGCCGCGAGCCTCACCGACGCCGAGGGGATCATCCGCGCGAGCCAGCCGGGGGGCGGTGGCTCGTCGCCGAACTACCGGCTCTACCGCTGTTCCGACGACCGCTGGCTCTACCTCGGCGCGCTCACCGAGCCGCTTTTCCTCACCGCGCTCGACGTGCTCGACCTGTTCGAGGTGCTGACCATGCCGGGCGTGGACGGCTCGATGCTGAACATGCTGCGCCCCGGTGTCGGCGCCCCGGTCGTCGAACGCTTTGCGGCGAGGTTCGCCGAGCGGCCGCTGGCCCACTGGGAGCGGCTGCTGACCGACGCCGGGGTGCCCAACGCCCCGGCGCAGACCCGCGACGAGTGGTGGGCGGGCGAGGTCGTCGCGTCGAACGGGATGCGCCGGGTGCACGTCCATCCCGAGCTCGGCCCGGTGGAGATCCCCGGCGATCCGATCCGGTTGAGCCGCACCCCGGGGACGTTCTCGCACCTGCCGGGCGCGCAGGCGTTCGTCGACGCCGCGGCGGTCTGGACCGATCCGCGCCCTGCCGCGGGGGGAGAGGAGCCGGCGGCCGCGGTGGCGGGGGAGCCGGCGGCGCCGCTGGCCGGGCTGCGCGTGCTCGACCTGGGCAGCTTCGTCGCCGGGCCGTTCGGCTCGACGCTGCTGGCCGACTACGGCGCCGAGGTCATCAAGGTCGAGGGGCCCGGCGGCGACCCCTACCGGATCTACACCGTCTCCTTCCTCGCCTTCCACAAAGGTCAGGACGACATCGTGGTCGACCTGAAGACCCCCGAGGGCCGGGAGACGTTCCACGACCTGGTGCGCAGCGCCGACGTCCTGCTCGACAACGTGCGCCCGGGGGTACGCGAGCGCATCGGTACCGACCACGCCACCCTCGCCGCGATCAACCCGCGGCTCGTGCGCGGCACGGTCACCGCCTGGGGCACCGGCAACCCGCTGAGCGCCACCCCTGCGTTCGATCCGCTGCTGCAGGCCCGCTCCGGGCTCATCACCGCCCAGGGCGGCGCCGGCGCGCCCTGCCAGAGCGCCATGCTCGTGCACGACATCGGCACCGGGTCGCTGGTCGCCTTCGGCATCCTCGCCGCGCTGTACGCCCGGCGGCGCGACGGGCTCGGGCAGGAGGTCGTCACCACGATGGTGAACTCCTCGGTGATGATGCAGGCCGGGGAGTTCGTCCGCCACGCCGGGCGGCCCGCGCCGGCGGTGGGCGGCCACGAGTACGTCGGCGACACCGCGGTGCACCGGCTGCACCCGTGCAAGGAGGGCTGGGTCGCCGTCGCCGCCACGACGCCCGAGCACGCCGCCGCCCTCGTGGCCGCACTCGACCTCGCAGACGTGGGGCGCGAGGCCGGCGTGGGAGGGGAGGCCGGTGCCGTGGCGCTGCTGCGGGCGCCGGCCGCGGGCCCGGCGGCCGACCGGATCACCGCGGCGCTCGCCGGCCTGACCAGCGCCGAGGCCGCCGACCTGCTCGCCGCCGCGGGCGTACCGGCCGCCCCCGTCCTCGACCGCGGCGGCTTCCTGACCGATCCCTGGTTCGCCGCGGCGGGCATCCTCACCCGCATCGACGAACCGGACGTCGGCCCGTGCACGGTCGTGCGCCGCTACGCCGACTGGTCCGGCAACCCGGTCGAGATCACCGCGGCGGCTCCGCCCCCGGGGGCGGGCACCCGCCGGATCCTCGCGGGCCTGGGCTACTCCGACAGTCGCATCGCCGAGCTCCTCGCCGCGGGGGCGGTCCGGGAGCACCCGGCGCCGTGATCAGGCGGGGTCGGTCCGCGGCAGGTCGCCGGCCTCGCTCAGCGCGAAGACCGTCCGGGAGTGGTAGGTGTCGTTGAACTCCCACAGCCGGCTGATGCGCTCGCCCGAGAACTCGAACAGGAAGTGGTATGCCTGGTCGTAGTGCTTGCCGGCGACGGTGACCGCGTGGCCCTCGGTGAGGGCGGCGACCCGGTCGTCCTCGGCGGTGAGCGTCGTGACGGTCTGCTGGATCGGCGCCCGCAGCAGCTCGGTGTTGACCCAGTCGATCGACGCGCGCATCTGGTCGCGGTCGGAGAACCGCCGCGTCGACAGGCTGAACCAGGCGGCGTCGTCGGTGAGCAGGTCGAAGGCGCCGGCCACGTCGCCGGCGTTCATCCGGTCGAAGAACGCCCGCACCGCCGCCTTGTTCCGTGCCACCGTCGTCGGCGTCGCTGCACCGGTGTCGGCCACCTCGGGACTCCTCTCGTCTGCGCGACCCTATGCTGAACATCTGTTCACCATGGAGGGGGATGGCGATGTCGACGCACCTGACCGGGCCGGAGGATCTCACCGCGAAGGCGCGCATCCGGGCGGCGGCCTTCGCCCTGGTCGCCGAGCGGGGCGTGCACTCGACGACCGTCCGCGCGATCGCCCAGCGCGCCGGCGTCTCACCGGCCCTGGTGATCCACCACTTCGGTTCGAAGCAGGGGGTCATCGACGCGATCTCGACGTGGATCGTCGAGTACCTGCACCGCAACACCCGCGAACCCGATCGCGGCGGCGACCCGGCGCAGGCGCTGCAACGCCGGCTCGTCCGCTTCGAGCGGATGGTCGCGGAGGTGCCGCTGCTCGGCGCCTACGTCCGCCGGATGCTGCTCGACGGCCAGCCCGACGGCCTGGACTGGTTCCGCCGGGCGGTGGACCTGTCCGCCGAGGAACTCGCCCACCGCGAACGCCTGGGCAAGGCCCGACCGTCGACGGACCTGCGCGCCGAGGCGGCGATGCTGTTCATCCTCGGCTTCGCTCCGGTCCTGCTCGGCCCGATGCTGGAACACGCCCTGGGCCTCGACTTCGACGACGAGCGGTCCTGGACGCGGTGGCGCGACGCCGAGTCCGAGCTGCTGACCTCCGCGCTCTACCCCGGCGCCGCGACCACCGGCACGCCCTGACGGTTCAGTTCAGGTGCCCGGTCAGTTCAGGTGCCCGGTCAGTTCAGGTGCCCGGTCAGTTCAGGTGCGCGGGAAGTTGAGCATCGTGCGGGCGTTGGTCTCGGTGATCTTCACGACCTCGTCGTCGGGGACGTTCGCGAGGACCTCGGCGGCACGCTTGCGGCTGTTCGGCCAGTTCGAGTCGGAGTGCGGGTAGTCGATCTCCAGCATGATCCGGTCGATGCCGACCTTGTGCCGGTTCTCCAGGCCGAACTCGTCGTCGATGAAGCAGCCCCAGAAGTGCTCGCGGAACAGGTCGGAGGGGCGGGCGTCGAAGTCGATCGGCTGGTAGTAGCGGTGGCGCTCCCAGACGAAGTCGGCGCGCTCGAGCAGGTAGGGGATCCAGCCGATGCCGCCCTCGGCCAGGGAGAACTGCAGCTTCGGGTGCTTCTGGAGGATCCCGGAGAACAGCAGGTCGGTGGTCGACCACATGAGGTTGGTCGAGAAGATGGTGATGGCGACGGCGAACGGCGCGTCGGGCAGGACGACCTCACCGGGAATGGCGCGGGTGGCGGCGAAGGAGAAGCCGGGGACGTAGCTGCCCGAGCCGAAGTGCAGCGAGATGACCATGCCGGTCTCCTCGCAGGCGTCCCACACGGGCTCCCAGGCGGCGTTGTGGAACGACGGCAGCCCCAGCGGCACGGGGCTGTCGGGGAAGGAGATGGTCCGGGCGCCCTTGGCGGCGGTGCGGCGGATCTCCGCCGCGGCGAGCTGCGGGTCCCAGGTGGGGATCAGGGCGAGGGGGATGAAGCGGTCCGGCGCGGCCGCGCACCACTCGTCGATGTGGAAGTCGTTCCACGCCTGCACGCACAGCAGCGCGAGGTCCTTGTCGGGCGCCCGCTGGAACACGCCGCCGCCGAAGCCGGGGAAGGACGGGAAGCACAGGGCGGCCTGGATGCCGTCGAGGTCCATGTCCTTGACCCGGGCGACCGGGTCGTAACAGCCGGGGATCATCTCCTCGTAGCGGACCGGGTCGATGCCCCACTCCTGCGGCGGGCGGCCGGCGACCGCGTTGAGCCCGACGGTCGGGAAGACCGAACCGTCGTAGTGCCAGACGTGCTTGCCGTTCTGCTCGACGATGCGCGGGCCCTGCTCGCGCAGCGCCGCCGGCAGCCGATCCTGCCAGACGCGGGGATGTTCGATGAGGTGGTCGTCCACCGAGACGATCTGATGATGATCCTGCAGCGGCATGAGACGCGCTCCCTCGTCGGTGTTGCGGTTGGGCGCGAGGCAGCGTACCCAATGTTGACGCACCCGTCACCTGATTGCTGTCCGCCGGTCAGGTGACTGCGCAGGGAATCTGAGCGTCGACGTGCCGTGCACACAGGACGTATGCCCCGTGCAAGCGGGGAGGCGGCAGAGTCTCTCGTCCGGCCGGGCGGTCCGGCGGTCCGCAGGGGCCTTCCGTTGGCGGTGGCGTCAACTACCGTGGGGATCCCTCACGTCCGCCTCGCGGGCACGTCGCCGGGCCGCCGTCCACACGCCGTAGAATGATGTTCCACGGGCCGTGTCCGGCTGCTGGCGTGCGCCCACAGATGCCGCTGTGCGCCGACGAAGGGAGCGCCGATGGCGAGTCCGCTGCGCTACCTCGACGATCCCGCCGCCCTGGCGCGCGAGCGGCAGGCGTTCATCGCCGCGGCGCTGGACCTGCTCGCCGCGACCGACACGGTCGACCTGCAGGTGAGCCGGATCGTGGCGCGCGCCGGGCGGCACAACGCCGCCTTCTACCGGGTGTTCGGGTCGAAGGACGGGCTGACCCTGGCCGTGGTCGAGGAGGCGACGCGGCGCACGGCCATGGTGGTGGAGCGCCGCGTCGCCGCCGCCGGACCGCCCGTCGAGGCGGTACGCACCTGGGCGGTGGCGCTGCTGTCGCTGGCTCGGGGCGAGGCGGCGCGGGCGATCCGCGCCCTCGCCCTGGACCGTTATCGCCTGCTGCACCGCTTCCCGCAGGCCGAGGCCACGCTGACTCTCCCGCTGCGCCAGCCCCTGACCCGGACGTTGCGCAGCGCCGAGCTGCCGCGGGCGGAACTGCTCGCCGACGCCGCGTTCGAACTGGTCATGAGCCGCCAGGCGGCCTGGATCGCTCTCGACCATCAGCCCGACACCGACGAGGTCGCCGCCTACGCGGAGCTGGTCCTGGACCTCGTCGGCCTGCCCCGGCCCGCCGCCTCGCGGTAGCCGGGCGCACGCAGAGGCGCTCCGGGGCCAGCGGCCCCGGAGCGCCCGTCTGCGTGTGCTGCCCGCTTTGGCGGGGACCGTCAGCTCGCGCCGAGCTTGAAGATCCCCGTGGTGTCGAGGGAGCGGAAGTTCGTCAGCGTGCCCTGCTTGTCGGCGTCCGCGATGAACCCGGTGGTGGAGCAGATGTTCGGCGAGATCGAGTTGGCCTTGCCGTTGCACTGGAAGTCGGCGCCACCGCCGAGCGCGTACGTGGTGGGCGGCATGGTGTGCAGCGCCGTGGCGATGGCCGCGGAGGAGACGTCCGTGCCGGGCACCGAGTTCACGCCCCGCACCAGGCTCAACATGCCCTGGTAGCCGCTCATGCTGATCGAGTCGATCTTCAGGTTCTTGCCGTAGGCGCCGATCACGGCGTTGAACAGCTTGAACTCGGGGGTGGACGGGTCGACGTTGGCCTGCGCGATGATGTCGACGCCGGCGAAGCCGCCGGGGATCGACGCGCCGTGGTCGGCGCCGATGCAGCGGTCCAGCGCGGTGATCGGCGCGGTGATGCCGAGGGCCTTGATCGCCTTGATGGCGCTGGCGCAGAACGTCGGGTCGCCGATCACGTGATACATCGCCGGCTTGTTCTTCTGCGCGGTCTGGACCTGCGGGGTCATGTCGGCGGTGCCCGGCGGGATCGCGATCACCTCGGCCTTGGCCCCGGCGTTGGCGAAGAACGGCGGGACGAGCTGCTTGGCCGGGTCGCTGGCCGCGGGCACGTCGATGACGAACACGGCGGCGCTGGTGAGCTTCTTGTCCCGGGCGAAGGCGGCCGGGGTGCCGAAGGAGGCCAGGGGGTTGCCCCAGATGAACACGTTCTTCGTCGTCAGGGTGGCCTGGGTCGCGACGAGGTTCATGCCCACCGGGATGCCCGCCGGCGCGACGATCTTCAGCCAGGGGTCGGTCTGCCCGGGGCTGCCAGCCCCGACCGCGGCGACCTTCTCCCGCAGGAACTGGTTGCCGCAGGCCTGCGCGTTGGCCGGGACGGACTTGTCCTCGCAGGTGACGAGCTCGATCTTGTGGCCGCGCAGGCCGCCGAGGTGGGCGTTGGCGTAGTCGACCACGGCCTGGGCGGCCCGGATCTCGCCGGAGGTGTCGACGGCCTGCGTCCGGCCGGTGCTGACCCAACCGATCTTGACCGGGGTGTCAGTGGCGGCCTTGGCGGGGCCGAGCAGGCTGCTGTCAGCCTTCGTCGTGCTGCCCGTGCCGCCCGTGCTGCCCGTGCTGCCTGTGCTGCTGCCGCCACCGCTGCTGCCGCCGCAGGCCGCCACGCCGGTGGCGACCGCCACGGCGAGCGCCACGGCCGACAGGCCGGCGCGGGCGCGCCCGCCCGAACGGGACAGGTGCCCGCGGGAGCGGGTCGGACACGTGCGCCGAAGCGGTAATCGCGAGCTGGAGATATGCACGCTGGAACTCCTCATGGTGTTCGGGAAGTGCCCGGGGGCCGGCCTGGGGTGGTGGTGCGGGAGCCGAGCCCCGCGACGGGCGACGGGCCGTCGAGTCCGTCGGACGCGTGGCCGCTCGGAGGTCGGTCGGTCGAAGCCGGCTGACGTCCGGCCGCGATTGTGGCTTAGGTCACGTTGTGTTGTCAATGAGCTGTTGTGATCACCGTTGCGGGCGCCCGGTTGGCGCACGTGCCAGGATGGGAACGCCGTTCCCGGCCGGTGTGCGCGGGCACGGCGGCAGGCTGGAACCGTCCCGGTGGGAGAGGCAGAACAGTGGACCTTGGCATTCGTGACCGGGTGGCGCTCGTCGTCGGTGGCAGCAAGGGGATCGGGCTCGAGGTGTCGAGGATGCTCGCCGCGGAGGGCAGCCGCGTCGCCGTCGTCGCCCGCACGCAGCGCCACATCGACTCGGCCGTCGCGTCCATCGCGCAGGCTGGTGGCGAGGCGGTCGGGGTGTCGGCGGACATGAGCACCGCCGAGGGCATCACCTCGGCCGTCGCCGAGGTCACCGAGCGCCTCGGGCCCCCGCTCATCGTGGTCACCCAGGCCGACTTCCACGTGCGCGGCTTCTTCGCCGAGATCACCCGGGCGGAGGACTACGTCGACTCCTACCGGACCTACACGCTCAGCCAGGTGCACATGCTGCACGCGGTCCTGCCGGGGATGCAGGAGGCCGGCTTCGGGCGCTACGTCCACATCGGCTCGGCGACGGCCAAGGAGCCGCAGAACAAGCCACCCCACACGGTGGCCAACGCCACCCGGCCGTCCACCGTCGGCCTGCTCAAGAGCGTCGCCGACGAGTACGCCCGCCACGGCATCACCATCAACACGATCGCCCCGGGCTGGATCGCGACGAAGACGACCAACTGGTACCTGTCGACCCACGAGGGCCTGACCGAGCCGGACGCGCGCCGCGAGTGGATGATCGAGACCGCGGGGGTGCCGGCCGCCCGGCTCGGTGAGCCCGAGGAGATCGCCTCGTCGATCGTCTACCTGTGCTCGCGCCAGGCTGGCTACCTGACCGGGCACTACATCGCCGTCGACGGGGGCCACCACCGCTCGGCCTTCTGATCGGTCTGCCTGCCGGGTGCCCGCCGCGGACGCAGCGTGACGCCGGGTGCGGAGCGGGTCCTCCGGCTGGCCGCGAACCGGCCGTTTGCCGCCCGTTCCGCCGCAGGTCACGGCATCGCTTGACAGGCTGTGAAGTAAGACACAAGAATCCAATGAGTTTAACTCAATCGGGGGGCCGGCGAGATCCGTCACGCGCCCCGAGGTCCTGTCGAGGCGCGGTGATCCGCGACCTGCGCAGGCCTGAGCGCCCCTCCCGCTCTGGGACGATCCTGCGGAGTGACTTTTGAGTCAACACATTGTTTTCCTGCTCCTCGGCCTCGGCAACGGTGCGGTGTTCGGTGCGCTCGCGCTCGCGCTCACCATCACCTACCGAAGCTCGGGGATCATCAACTTCGCGACGGGCAGCATCGCGCTGCTCGCCGCCTACGTCTATGCCTACCTGCGCTCCGGCGAGCTGATCAACCTGATCCCCGGCACGCCGACGACCATCGACATCGGTGGCGATTTACCGATGGGTGCCGCGCTGCCGATCGCGGTGGCGCTCTCCGCCCTGCTCGGCCTCGGGCTGCATCTGGTGATCTTCCGGCCGCTGCGCAACGCGCCACCGGTCGCCAAGGCGGTCGCCTCGCTCGGCGTCTCGCTGGCCATCACCGCCCTGATCGCCGCGCGGATGGGGACCACCGCCGTCGCGGTCGACCCGATCTTCCCGACCGACCTGTGGAAGGCCGGTTCGATCAACGTTCCGAGCGACCGGGTCTACCTGGCGATCACCGTGCTCGCGCTCGCCGCCGTGATCTCGCTCGTGTTCGCCCGCACCCGCTTCGGCCTCGCCACCCGCGCGACGGCGTCGAGCGAGAAGGGCGCCTACGTCAGCGGCATCTCCCCGGACCGGGTCGCCGCCGGCAACTGGATGATCTCCTCGGCGGCGGCCGGGCTGGTGGGCATCCTCATCGCGCCGATCGTCCCGCTGATCCCCGTCTCCTACACCCTGTTCATCGTCCCCGCCCTGGCGGCGGCGATCATGGGTCGGTTCCAGCACGTCCTGTGGGCGACGGTCGCCGGCATCGTCATCGGTGCCCTGCAGTCCGAGGCCCAGTACCTGCAGAACAACTACGACTGGCTGCCGTCGTCCGGCCTGCCGGAGCTCGTCCCACTCGTCCTGATCCTCATCGTCCTCGTCGTGCGCGCCCAGCCACTGCCCGGCCGCGGAGCGGTCATCACCCGCAACCTCGGCCGTGCCCCTCGACCGCACAACGTGGTGCTGCCGACCGTGGTTCCGACCGTGCTCGGTGTCGTGGGCCTCATCGCGTTCACCGGCGACCTGCGTGACGGGCTGATCTCCACGTTCGTCTACGCCGTCATCGCGCTGTCGGTCGTGGTCGTCACCGGCTACGCCGGGCAGGTGTCGTTCGCGCAGCTCCCGCTCGCCGGGGTCGCGGCGTTCCTGGTCGGGCCGATCTCCGAGCACCTGCACATCGCCTTCCCCTTCGCGCCGATCGTCGCCGCGCTCGGCGCCACCGTCATCGGCGTGGTGATCGGCCTGCCCGCGCTGCGCATCCGTGGACTGACGGTCGCGGTGGTGACCTTCGCGCTGGCGTTCGCGCTGGAAGCGCTGTGGTTCCGCAACCTCGACTTCGTCGGCTCCTCCGGCGCGTCGGTGCCCAACCCGGAGATCTTCGGGTGGGACCTCGGCGTCGGCAGTGGCTCGGACTTCCCCCGGGTGACGTTCGGGGTGGTCTGCCTGCTCGTGCTCGTGCTCGTCGGGCTCGGTGTGGCCTGGCTGCGCACCAGCACGCTGGGCTCGCAGATGCTCGCCGTGCGCGCCAACGAGCGCTCCGCCGCCGCGGCCGGCGTCAACGTGGTGCGGGTCAAGCTCGCCGCGTTCGCGCTCGGGGCGTTCATCGCGGGCATCGGCGGGGCGCTGCTGGCCTACAAGTACGGCAACGTCACCAACGACCCGTTCACCGCCATCGTCGGGCTGACCTTCTTCGGCACCGTCTACCTCGCGGGCACGACCTCGGTCTCCGGTGGGCTGCTCGCCGGGGTCACCGTCGTCAACGGGCTGGTCTACGCGCTCGTCGACAAGGTCGTCTCCACCGGGGTCTGGTACGAGGCGGTGGCGGCGCTGCTGCTGATCCTCACCGTCGTGTTCAACCCCGAGGGCATCGTCGGCCCCGCCCACCAGTTGATCGAACGCCGCCGCTCGCGGGCCGCGAACATCCGGTCGGACGCGCTCGTCGCGCCCGAGGACGCCGTGGTCGCGCAGGCCGACGAGATCGTCGCCGACGCCGCGGCGGCGACCGCGACGCCGGCGGTCACCTTCGACGACGCCGGCGAGCCCCTGCTGACCGTGCGCGACCTCACCGTCCGCTACGGCGGTGTGCTCGCCGTCGACGGCCTGTCCCTGGCCGTCCCGCCGGGGCGGATCGTCGGCCTCATCGGCCCGAACGGCGCCGGCAAGACGACGGCGATCGACGCGATCAGCGGATTCGCCCGGGCCACCGGCAGCGTGGCGCTCGCCGACCAGGACGTGTCGGTGCTGCGTCCGCACGAACGGGTCCGCGCCGGGCTCGGCCGGACCTTCCAGGCGATCGAGCTCTACGAGGACCTCAGCGTCCGGGAGAACGTCAGCGTCGGGCTGACCGCGGGCGCCTCGCGGCGCCAGGCCGGCAGTTCCAGTTCCGAGGAGGTCGCGGCGACCCTCACCCTGCTGCGGCTCACCGCCGTCGCCGACCGTCCTGCCGGCGAGCTCTCCCAGGGCCAGCGCCAGCTCGTCTCCATCGCCCGGGCCCTCGTCGGGCGCCCCCGGGTGCTGCTGCTCGACGAACCCGCGGGTGGTCTCGACACGGTCGAGAGCCACTGGCTCGGCCAGCGGCTGCGCGACATCCGCGCCAGCGGCGTCACGATCCTCATGGTCGAACACGACATGAGCCTCGTGCTCAGCCTCTGCGACGAGATCCACGTGCTCAACTTCGGCAAGGTGATCGCGCACGGCACCCCGGCGGAGATCCGCAGCCATTCCGCGGTCGCCGAGGCCTATCTCGGCAGCACCCACGCGGAGGAGGTGTCGGCATGACCGCGACGAACGAGCCGACTGCGAACGAGCCGACCGCGACGAGCGAGCCCGGCGTGACGAACGAGCCGACTGCGACGAGCGAGTCGACCGCCACCGAGTCGACCGCCACCGAGTCGACCGCCACCGAGTCGACGGTGGCGAAGGACGCGGTGGCGAGCAAGCCGGCGGGCACGACCGAGCCGACCCCGGCGGAGAAGCCGACCGCCGCGCCGACGGCGGCCGCCGAGCCGACCCCGGCGGAGAAGCCGACCGCCGCGCCGACGGCGGCCGCCGAGCCGACCCCGGTGAAGGAGGTGGCCGCGGCGAAGGAGGTGGCCGCGGCGAGCGAGCCGGCGGTGATCCCCGCGGCGGCGAAGGAGCCGGTCGTGGTGAAGGAGCCGGTCGCGGGTACCGCCGCGGTGGTGGCTGGCGGGGCCGGGACGGGCGCCGCCACGCCGCTGCTGGACGTGCGTGGGCTGGAGGCCGGCTACGGCGCCGTGCGGGTGGTCCGGTCGTTGGACCTGACCGCCGACAGTGGGACCGTGCTGGGCGTTCTCGGCCCGAACGGCTCCGGCAAGACCACGATGATGATGACCCTCGCCGGGCTGCTGCCGCGGCTGGGCGGCGAGGTGCTGGTGGACGGCACGCCCGTGCCGGGGGGACGGCCGGCGGCGGCGAACCGGGCCGGCATCGTGCTCGTCCCCGACGACCGTGCGCTGTTCCCCGATCTCGACGTCCGGGAGAACCTCGTCGTCGCCCGGCGTTCCGGGGGATACAGTCTCGACGATGTCGTCGAGCTGTTCCCGAGCCTGGGCAAGCGGCTCAGCGTCGCGGCGGGGGCGTTGTCCGGCGGGGAGCAGCAGATGCTCGCCGTCGCCCGCGCGCTCGTGCAGAAGCCGCGGGTGCTGCTCATCGACGAGATGAGCATGGGTCTCGCACCGGTGATCGTCGAGGGCCTGCTGCCCGTGGTCCGCCGGATCGCCGACGAGACCGGGGCCGTCGTCATCCTCGTCGAGCAGCACGTCCAGCTCGCGCTGGAGGTCGCCGACCAGGCGATCGTGCTCGTGCACGGCGAGGTCGTCCGCAGCGGCCCGGCCGCCGACCTCGCCAACGACCGGGCCGGTCTCGAGGCCGCCTACCTGGGAGCCGAGGCGGGCGCCTCCGCCTGACCCCCCACATCCTTTCTGGCCCGCAGCACGCACCATCCGCGCGGTCCGTGGGCTGTTCGGTCCACGGACCGCGCATCCATGTAGTTGATGAGATGACTAAGGAGCACCACCGTGCGCTTGTTACCGCTTCGTTTCACGTCCGCCGGCCGGCTGGTCGCGCGGCCGCGTACCCGCACCGCGCTGACCGGCGTCCTGCTCGCCACCTCGCTGGTGGCCGCCGCCTGCGGTGGCAGCAGCGGCGGTGGCAGCAGCGGCGGGACGGCGAAGGCCGACTCGGCGCTGCTCGGCCCGGCGAAGGCCGCCACCGGCACCCCGGTGAAAATCGGCTGGATCGGTACCGGCCACACCCAGGCCGTGGACGCCTCGGCGGAGGAGAGGTCGGCGCAGGCCGCCGCCGACTACGCCAACGCCCACCTCGGTGGACTGCGCGGGCACCCGATCGAGATCGTCAGCTGTGAGGACAAATCCGTCCCCGCGGACGCGCAGGCGTGTGGCAACACGTTCGTCCGCGAAAAGGTCTCCGCCGTGGCCGGCGGCAGCCCGGGGCAGGCCGACCCCTGGATCAAGATCGTCTCTCCCGCCGGGATCCCGACGGTGCTGAACCTGGTCGCGACGCAGACCGCGCTGTCGACGAAGAACGTGTTCCTGCTCGGCAACCCGCTCGGGCCGTTCGGCACCGCGGCGGCGTACGCGCGTGAAGCCAAGCTGTCCCCGGCCGTCGTGCTCGTCATCGACGTGCCCGCGGCCAGCGGCCCGGCCAAGGCGCTCTCGCCGATCTTCTTCAACAACGCGGGCAGCAAGGCCACGGTCATCGCGATCCCGCCGGGTACCGCCGACATGACCCCGCAGATCCAGACCGCGCAGAAGGACAAGCCCGCGCTGTACCACATCACGGGTGACCCGACCTTCTGCGCCAGCGCGATCAAGGCGATCAAGGCTCTCGGCATCAAGGCCACGATCACCGCGCTGGACCGCTGCGTCGGCTCCGACAAGGGCGCCTCGATCCCCGGCGGCTTCGAGGGTGTCAAGATCATGGGTCAGGCCAACCAGGACCCGACCACCGCAGAGTACAAGCTGTACTCGGCCGTGATCGACGCCTACGGCAAGGGCCTGAAGACCGTCGACGCCTACACCGTCAGCGGCTACCAGGGCATGCTCGGCCTGATCCGCGCGGTCAACGCCGTGCCGGGCACCGACGTGACGCCGGCCGGGGTCACCACGGCGATCAAGACGGCGCCGGCCACCCCCTACCCGATCGGTGGCGGGGCGACCTTCCAGTGCAACGGCAAGGCGAGCCCGGTGTCGGCGAACATCTGCTCGACCACCGGATTCGTCGCCGACGCGTCCAAGACCGGCACGTTGTCGAACTTCCGCACCATCGACGCGACCGGAATCTACAAGCTCGGCGCGAACTGACCCGTTCGTTGCTGAGCTGACCGCCGAGGGCGTGGGCTGCGTGAACCGCGGCTCACGCCCTCAGGCGAGCAGGTCGAGGGCGGCGGCGTTGCGGCCGCCCCCGTCGAGGTAGGCGGCGCCGGCCCGCAGATGGCGCCGCCACAACGCCTGTGCACCGGCCGCGTCCCGTTCCTCGAGCAGATCGACCAGGGCGTGATGCGCCCGGATGGTCGCCCGCTCGGTGTCGGCCTGCACCGGTGTCCCGAGGTCGCTTTCGACCGCGGACCAGGTGGCCCGGTCGACGATCTCCCTGAGCATGCCGATGAGCAGCTCGAGGGTCTCGTTACCCGCCAACCGGACGACGAGGGCGTGGAAGTCGTTGTGCAGCCGGACCGTCTCGGCCGGATCGGCACCGTGGCGCTCCAGCGCCGCGCGCAGCAGGCTCAGGTCGGCGCGGGTGCGCCGGCGGGCCAGCAGCCCCGCGACCGGCGGCTCCAGGTACAGCCTCGCCTCCCACACGTCGGCGACGGTCGTGCCGCGATGCTCCAGCACCAGCCCCGCGTAGCGGGCCGCGACCTGGGGGCTCGGTGTCTGCACCCGCGCCCCGCCGCCCGCGCCGCGGCGCACCATGATCAGCGACTCCGCCTCCAGGATGCGCAGCGCCTCCCGCAGCGTCGGCCGGGACACCCCGTACTGCTCGACGAGCAGTGCCTCCGTCGGCAGCGCCTGCCCCTCGACCAGCTCGCCGCGCACGATGCGCTGGCGCAGGTCGGCCGAGACCAGCTCGGCCATCTTCGGCACCCGCAGCCGCTGCCCCACGACGCCGACCCCGCCCGCGCCGACCCCGCCGGTCCTGGCCGCGGCGGTCCTGGCCGCGGCGGTCCTGGCCGCGCTGCCGGTGACGCCCCCGCCCACGTCGGGCTCGGCTGCTGGCATGCGCGTCTCCTCGGTGGGGCCGATCTCCAGGCTACCGGCCCGACGCGTGTCCGAGGCCGAGGGCCGACCTGGGCCCGGCTCCGCGGCACCCCGTGATCGCCGCCTGGTCGCAGGTCAGCGGGGCATGCCGAGGACGCGTTCGGCGAGGATGTTGCGCATGATCTCGGTGGTGCCGCCGGCGATCGTCGCCGACCGCGACAGCAGGTACTCCCGCTGGGCGCGGTGTCCCGTCGAGTCGGCGATGCCGGCGAGGCCGAGCGCGGCGAGATGCGTCTCGCCCTGGTGCTGCGTGGCCCGCGACCACAGCAGCTTGATGACCGAATGCTCGGCGCCGGGCGCGCCGCCCTCGGCGATGCGGCCGAGCGCGCGGCTGCCGAGCAGGCCGACGAGGCGGGCCTCGACGAGCCGGTCGGTGAGCTCCAGGCGGGTCTGCTCGTCCAGGCCGTGCCCCGACAGCGCCGTCACCAGGTCGTCGACGGACTGCTCCAGCCCGGCGGCGAGCTCGATGACACCGGCCCGCTCGAAGCCGAGCGTCGTCATCGTGACCGTCCAGCCGGCGTGCAGCGGGCCGAGCAGCGCGCTGCGCGGGACGCGGACGGAGTCGTAGAACACCTCGGCGAAGCCGCTCTCGCCGGTGATCATCGTGATCGGGCGGCGGGTGATGCCGGGCAGGTCGAGGGGCACGAGCAGCGCGGAGATCCCGCGGTGCGGGGCCGCGTCCGGATCGGTGCGGGCCAGCAGCAGGCAGTGGGTCGCCTCCATGCCCTCCGACGTCCACACCTTCTGCCCGGTGATGACGAACTCGGCGTCGTCGCCGTCGCCGACGAGCTCCGCCCGGGTGCGCAGCGAGGCCAGGTCGCTGCCCGAGCCCGGCTCGGAGAAGCCCTGGCACCAGATCTCGGTGCCGGCCTGGATCGCCGGCAGGTGCGCCTTCTGCGCGGGCGTGCCGTAACGCATGAGCGTCGGGGCGACGTTGTTCAGGCCGAGGACGCCGCCGAGCGGCTGCGGCGCCCGGTGGGTCGCCATGACCCGGTCGCAGGCGACCTGGTCGACGATGCCGAGCCCGCGCCCGCCGTACTCCACCGGCCACTGGGGGGCGACCCAGCCGACCGAGTGCAGCGCCTGCTGCCAGGCCATCCGGGCGGGAAACGACACCTCGTCGCCCCAGCGCTCGCGCCAGGCGGGCAGCAGGGCGGCGACGTGCCCGGCGAGCTCGGCGGCGGGCCCGGAGTCGGGCACGCTCAGCGCCGGGCGGGCCCCGGCGCCGCGCCGCGTCGGGTCGAGCCGGGCGCGGTGCGCGGCGGCGCCGCCGAGTAGCGGCGCGGTGGCCGCGGCGCGCCGCAGGTACAGGTGGACCTCGTGCTCCCAGGTGAAGCCGATCCCGCCGAGGACCTGCAGGTACTCGTTGGAGACGACGTGGGCGGCGCGGCCGGCGGCGAGCAGGGCCAGCGCCAGGGCGTCGTCGAGCTCGGCTGGGTCGGCGGCGGCGTCGAGGCGGGCGGCGAGGTGGCGGGTGGCCGCGCGGGCCTGCTCGACCTCGGCGAGCATCTCGGCGCAGCGGTGCTTGATGGCCTGGAAGGAGCCGATCGGCCGGCCGAACTGGTGGCGGTCGGCCGCGTAGGCGACTGCCCCGGTCAGGCAGTGCCCGGCGAGACCGGTGAGCTCGGCGGCCAGCGCCAGCGCCGCGGTGGCCTGGCCCCGGCGCACCGCCGCGAGCGCCTCGGCGCCCGTCGCCAGCACGGTGCCCGGGGTGTCGTGCAGGGTCAGCGTGCCGAGCGGCCGGGTCGGGTCGACGCCGGCGACGCGGGTCAGGTCGAACCCGGCCGCGCCGGCGTCGACCGCGACCAGCAGCGGACCGCCCGATGCCTCGGCGAGCACCAGCACGTGGGCCGCCTCCGGCGACAGCACGGCCGAGACCTCGCCGGTGAGAGCCACCGGCGCACCGTCCGAGGGCGCACCGTCCGAGGGCGCAGGGGATGCCGCGGCCGCACGCACCGAGCCGGGCGCGCCCCACAGATCCTCGTGCGCGGTCCAGGCGAGGGTCGCCGCCGTTCCCTCGGCGACGGCGGCGAGCAGCGCCGACGCCGCCGCGCCGGGCAGCGCCTGCAGGGTTCCCAGCGCCGCGGCGGCGCCGATGCTCGGCACCGGCGCGAGCACCGCGCCGACCGCCTCCAGGGCGACGGCGAGATCGACCCAGCGGCCGCCGGCGCCGCCCTGCTCCTCGGCCAGCGGCAGGCCCGCCAGCCCCACCTCGGCCAGCGCCGCCCACACCGGCAGCTCCGAGACCTGCGCCGGGTCGGCGATCTGCTTGTGCCGCTCGTCGGCGGGCCAGTGGCGGGCGAGCTGGCCGGCCACCGCCTCGGTGAGCGCGGCCTGATCCTCGGTGTCGGCGACCCCGACCTGGTCGATCACTGCTGGATACCTCGTGGGGCTCGGCGGGAGGCGCCGGGGGCGCCCCGCGGGGATGACGGAGCAGTACGCGCGGCGGTGGTCCGGGCGTGCGTCGCCGCAGCCCGGACCGCCGTGATCGCTCAGGACGTGGCGCCGTTTTCCTTGAACTCGATGATCTTGTCCCAGTCGTACCCGAGCTCGAGGAGGATCTCCTCGGTGTGCTGACCGTGCTCGGGGGCGGCGGTGAGTTCGAGGTGCTTCTCGTCGAACTGCACCGGGCTCGCCGCGACGGAGAACGTGTTGCCGTTGCCATCGGTGATCTTCGGCAGGTAGCCGTTGGCCTGGACCTGCGGGTCCTGGTGCAGCTCGGGGGCGGTGCGCACCGGGTCCCAGACGCCGTCGAAGTCGGCCAGGACCTTCTCCCAGTGCGACAGCGGCGCCGACTCGAAGGTCGCCCGCAGCTCGGCGATGCACTCGCGCCGGTTGACGAAGCGGACCTTCGCGTCGCTGTACCGGGGGTCGTCGATGAGGTCAGTGCGGCCCAGACGGGTGCAGAAGTCCGCCCAGAAGCGGTCGGCCTGCAGCAGCACGACCGCGAGGAACCGTCCGTCGCCGGTGCGGTAGAGGTTCGCGACCGGGTTGGGCATCTCCTCGAGCTGGAACTTCGGGATCGGGGCGCCGGTGACGCCCGCCCCGACGATGTCCGGGGCGAGCTGCCAGATCGCGGCGGCCAGCAGGGACACGTCGACGACGGGCGCTTCGCCGCTGCGCTCGCGGCGGAACAGCGCCGCGGCGATGCCGCCCGCGAGCGCGAAGCCGCCGTAGGTGTCACCGAAGGCGGGCCGCTGCGGCGCCGGCCAGTCGCCCTCGTGCGGGATGAGCGAGTCGCCGATGCCGCCGCGCGACCAGTAGGCGGCCATGTCGTAGCCGCCGCGGCCGGCCTGCTCGCCGCGCGAGCCGTAGCCGTGCCCACGGGCGTAGATGATCTTCGGGTTCCAGGCGCGGACGTCGTCGACGTCGATGCCGGCGCGGGCGCGGGAGTCGGGCAGCAGGTTCGTGACGAACACGTCCGACTGCGCGACCAGCTTCTGCAGGATCTCGCGGCCGGACTCGCTGCCGATGTCCAGGCCGAGGCTGCGCTTGCCGCGGTTGGGCTGCTCGATGAAGTGGTTGATGCTGCCGGCACCGGCGACGATGCCAGAGCTGATCAGGCCGCGCTGCGGGTCACCCGTGACCGGGTGCTCGATCTTGACGACGTCGGCGCCCCAGTCGGCGAGCACGGCGCCCGCCGACGGGACGAACGTCCACGTCGCCACCTCGACGACCCGCACGCCGGCCAGGATGTCCTGCTTCATCGGATGTCCTGCCTCATCGGCTCCGGTCTCCTCGAACAGTTCGATGTCCATACGGACTGAGCTATGACGGACTGATCTCTACAGTGTGTGTCGCTGATGTTCCGAAGGCGGATCGGTCGGCCGTGGCGGCGGCGTGACCGGTCCGGATGACGTTCCGGACGCATGCTGAATCGCCGCGCCCGACGGCCCCACCGGTCGAGCATCCTGCATGTTGACATGACCGTCAAACGTCGCTCCAATGACGGTGGCGAGGCCAGCGGCGGCCTCCCATGGAGGTGGGCGAGCGATGACGACGGACATTCCCGACTTACGAGGCCAGGGAACTGCCCGCGTACTGTCCGCCACCGGGCAGCTCGGGGGCCGAGCACCCGCCGAATCTGTCGCTCCCGTCAACATCGTCGGTCCCGCTGCCCGCGACGCGCGCCAGGCCTGCCGGTGAGCGCGCTGACGGGCGGGCCGGCCACGGCCGCGGACGAGGCCGCCATCCGCCGGGTGCTGCTGGAGTACTGCCGCGGCATCGACCGGCTCGACCTCGAACTGGTCCGCGGCTGCTACTGGCCGGAGGCGACCGACCGGCACGGGCCCTTCACCGGCACCCGCGACGAGTTCATCGACTGGGTCGGTCCGCTGCTGGGCCGCCAGACGATGACCATGCACCATCTCGGCAACGTCCTCGTCGACATCCCCGCCGGCCACGACGTCGCCGACGCCCACGTCGCCGTCGCCGAGAGCTACGGCGTGGCCTACCACGCGGGCGAACCCGCCGGCGACGTGCGGTGGAACTACGCCGCGGGCTTCCGGTACGTCGACCGGTTCGAGCGCCGCGACGGGCGGTGGCGCATCGCCGACCGGATCACCGTCATCGAGTGGGTCCGGCCCTGGGACGCCGACCGCGACCGGATCACCAAGTTCGGCGAGCACCTGCCGCGGCGCGACCGCACCGACCCGCTCTACGCCACCCTGCAGGCGGCGGCAGTAGGGGAAACGGCGGCAGTGCGGGAAACGGCGACAGTGCGGGAAACGGCGACAGTGCGGGAAACGGCGTGAGGCTGGCCGAGACGGTTGCCCTGGTGACCGGCGCCGGGCAGGGCGTCGGGCGCGGCGTGGCGCTGGCGCTGGCCGCCGAGGGCGCGGCCGTCGCGGTCGTCGGGCGGACGCTCGCCAAGTGCGAGGCCGTGGCGGCCGAGATCGTCGAGCGGGGCGGGCGGGCGATCGCGGTGCAGGCCGACGCGGGGGTCCGCGCCGACGTGGACGCCGCCGTCGCCGCGGTGCGCGCTGGTCTCGGCCCGGTGACGAGCCTCGTCAACGTCGCGCAGACCACCCGGTACGGCTCGATCCGCCGGCTCACCGAGGACGACCTGGACGCCGTCTGGCAGTCGGGCCCGGTCGGGTCGCTGCGGTTCATGCAGGCCTGCTTCGACGACCTGCGGGCCAGCAAGGGCAGCGTGGTCAACTTCGGCTCGGGCAGCGGGCTGACCGCCCGCCCCGCGATGGGCGCCTACGCCGCGGTCAAGGAGGCGCTGCGGACGATGAGCCGCGTCGCCGCCGCCGAGTGGGGCCGCTACGGCATCCGGGTCAACGTCGTCTGCCCGCTCGCCGGCTCGCCCGGCTTCGACAGCTGGACCGCCGACCTGCCCGACGCCGCGGCGAGCCTCGCCGCCCAGGTGCCGCTGGGCCGACTCGGCGACGCCGAGGCCGACGTCGGCCGCGCCGTGGTCTTCCTCGTCGGCCCGGACGCCCAGTACATCACCGGCACGACCCTGATGGTCGACGGCGGCTATGACTACCTCCGGTGAGCCGACCGGCCGCGCCGGCGCCCAGGGCCCGTTAGCCGGCGGTTCGTCGGCGGGCGGTTCGTCGGCGGGCGGTGCGTTGGCCGGCGAGGTCGCGCTGGTCACGGGCGCGGGTTCGGGGATCGGCGCGGCCAGCGCCCGCCGGCTCGCCGCCGAGGGCGCGGCGGTCGCCGTCACCGACCTTGCCGAGGCGTCGGCGGCGCGGGTCCGCGACGAGATCGTCGCGGCCGGTGGGCGGGCCGTCGCGCTCGCCCTCGACGTCGCCGACGAGGCCGCCGTGCGCGACTGCGTCGAGCGGGTCGTGGCCGAGCTCGGCCCGATCGGCGTGCTGCACAACAACGCCGCCGCGACCGCGCTGTCCGGCGGTGGCGGCGACGCCGAGGTGCTGACCATGACCGCGGAGCTCTGGGACGCGACGATGGCCGTCAACGTGCGGGGGCCCATGCTGCTGGCGCGCGCCGTGCTGCCCGCGATGATCGCCGCCGGCCGCGGGTCGATCGTCAACACCTCGTCGGGGGCCGCCGCGGCCGCCGAGCACCTGCGCCCCGCCTACGGCGCGTCGAAGGCGGCGCTGGAGTCGCTGACCCGCAGCATCGCCACCCGCTACGGCCCGGTCGGGGTGCGCTGCAACGCCATCGCCCCGGGACTCGTGCTGACCGACACCGTCCGCGGCCCCGGCCGCGGGCTGCGCCGGATGCGCGCCGTGTTCGCCGCCCACACCCCGTCCCCGCTGGGCACGCCCGACGAGGTCGCCCGGGTCGTGGCGTTCCTCGCCTCCGACGCCGCCCGTTACGTCAACGGGGTCGTGCTGCGCGTCGACGGCGGGATGGGCGCCGCCCAGCCCTACCTCGCCGACCTGCTCGGCCGCCACGCCGCGGTCGAGGACGCCCCGACCGTGAACTCCTGAGGAGAGCCTGTGACCAAGTGGGGCACGCGATGAATCGGGGCACGCGATGAAGTGGGGCATCGTCTTCGCCAGCACCGGGTTCCCCGACCCCGAGGACGCCGTGGCGCTCGCCGTCGCGGCCGAGCAGGCCGGGTTCGAGTCGCTGTGGGCGCCGGAGCACGTCGTGCAGTNGCGCCGCACCGACGCCACCCCGTACCGCGGCGTCACCAACGGCAGCATGGACCGGCTGTCGCGGCGCGGCGGCATGCCCGACCCGCTGATCTGGCTGACCTACGTCGCCGCGGTGACCAGCCGCATCCGCCTCGGCACCGGCGTGCTGATCCTGCCGGAGCACCAGCCGACGGTGCTCGCCAAGACCGCCGCGACCCTCGACCATCTGTCCGGGGGCCGGCTGATGCTCGGCATCGGCGTCGGCGAGCTGCCCGAGGAGTACGCCGCCGTCGGCATGGAGTTCCGCAACCGGGGCCGGCGCATGGACGAGTACATCGACGCCATGCGCGTGCTGTGGCGCGACGACACGGCGACCTTCGCCGGCGAGCACGTCAGCTTCGACCAGGTGGAGTGCCGGCCGTGGCCGGTGCGCCGGGCGATCCCGCTGTTCGTCGGCGGGGCGTCGGAGGCGGCGATCCGCCGTGCGGCGACCCGCGGCGACGGCTACTTCCCGTTCGTGTTCCCCGGCCAGGACCCGCTCGTCGAGCTGCCGAAGCTGCTCGCCCGGGTCCGCGAGGAGACCAGGGCGGTCGGGCGCGACCCCGACGCCATGGAGTTCACCGCGGGCGGGGCGCGCAACGTCGAGGAGGCGAAGGTGTACGCCGACTTCGGCGTCCACCGGCTCACCGTCGCCGTGCGCGGGCGCACGATCGCCGAGATGCGCGACGACGTCGCCCGCCTCGGCGACGTGCTGGTCGCCCCGACGGCGGACCTGTGACCGCGGCCGACCTCCCCGCGTCGTCGTCCACCGCGCCGGCGTCGTTTCTGGGGCACGCGTCCTCTCCGGGGCTGGCGTCGTCCCAGGAGCCGCTGTCGTTCGCGGGGCGCACGGTGCTCGTCACGGGTGCGGGGCGCGGTGTCGGTCGGGCGCACGCGATCGCCTTCGCCGCCCGCGGGGCCGCCGTCGTCGTCAACGACCTGCCGGGTCCCGCCGGCGGTCAGGGCGAGGGTGCTGATGGGGCCGAGGGGGCCGAGGGGGCCGAGGCCGTCGTCGCCGAGATCCGCCGGGCCGGGGGCAGGGCCATCGCGCACCTCGGCGACGTCGCCGAGCCGGGGGTCGCCGAGGCGCTGGTCGAGCGCGCGTTCGCCGAGTTCGGCCGGGTGGACGTCGTCGTCGCGAACGCCGGCATCGACCGGATCGTGCGGCTGCGCGAGGTCACCGCCGACGTGCTGAGCGAGTTCTTCCGGGTGCACGTGCTGGGCACCTGGGCGCTGTGCTCCGCCGCCTGGCCGCACCTGGTGCGGCAGGGCTACGGGCGGATCGTGACGACGACCTCGGCCGCCGGCTACTTCGGCCTGGCCGCCGCGCTGCCGTACACGGTCGCGAAGGGTGCCCTGCACGGCCTGACCCAGACGCTCGCCCTCGAAGGCGCCCGGCGTGGCATCACAGTCAACGCGGTCGCGCCGTTCGCGGCGTCACGGCTGGCCGCCGACCGGACCCGGTCGCGGCCCGAGATGTACGCCGCGATCGAGCGGGTCGCCCCGCCGGCGTCGGTGGCCGCGGTGGCGCTGTGGCTCGCGCACGAGTCGACGACCGTCACCGGCCTGGCCTTCGAGGCCGGCATCGACGCGGTCGACCGCATCGCGGTGGCCACCGGCGACGTTCTCACCGTCGACGGTGCGCTGACCCCCGAGGACGTCCGCGCCGGCGCGGCGCTGCTGACCGGAGGCGCCGTCACCGTGCCCGCCCTCGGCGCCGCCGACCGCCCCCTGACCCGCCGCCTCACCGAACGCGCCGCCGCAGCCGCGTCGAGGTGAACGGCGCCGTCCTGCGCGAGACAGGCCGGGATGTCACGTGTCCGCACGTCGCTCGTCGTAGTGACAGCGGGCGGCCTCGACCGCGTCGAGATGACCGACGGCCCATTCCAGGATGGCGTGCACAGGGGACCGAAGGGTCCGGCCCAGGGGGGTGATGCGGTATTCGATCGCCACCGGATCCGTGGACACCACCGCTCGTTCGACCATGCCGTTGCGCTCCAGTCGTCGCAGGCAGGCGGTCAGTGACTTCGGGGTGACGGCGGGCATGTCCTGCCGGAGTTCGTTGAAGCGTCGGGGACGGTCGCACAGTGCGGCCAGTACCAGCAGGGACCACTTGTCGAAGAGTTGGTCGAGCAGATGTCGGCCGTCGCCGTCGAGCGTCACGTCGGGCACGTCGGTCTCCCTCGCGATACCTGATTTCGTTGAAGTATATCCGTACTACTAGATATACCTCAGATACCTACCAGTCTGACGGCGAAACGGGAATCATGACTGACGCATACTCGACCCTCAAGATCTCTCTCGCCGGCGGCGTGGCGTACGTCGTGATCGACAACCCTCCCATCAATCTGCTCGACGCGGCCCTGATGACGGACCTGGACCGGTTTGCGGACGCCATGTCCGGCGCCCACGACATCCGGGTGATCGTTTTCGACAGCGCGGATCCGGACTTCTTCGTCGCGCACGGCGACATGACGGCCGCCGACGACCCCGCGGCGTTCGTTGCGCTCCCCCTCGCGCCCGAACAAGACCAGTCCCTCAACCCGATGATGCGCCTGCACGAACGCATCCGGTCGCTGCCGCAGATCACCATCGGCAAGCTGCGCGGACTGGCCCGCGGCGGCGGTGCGGAACTGCTGTCCGCGATGGACCTGCGGTTCGCCTCGCTCGAACGCGCCGCAATGGCCCAGATGGAGTGTCGGCTGGGAATCATCCCGGGCGCGGGAGGCACTGCCTACCTGCCCGGTCTCGTGGGGCGCGCACGCACCCTGGAGATCATCCTCGGCGGGCAGCTGGTCGATGCCGCGACCGCGGAACGGATTGGATGGGTGAACCGGGCCGTGCCGGACACCGAGCTCGACCACGTCGTCGACACCCTCGCCGCCCGCATCGCCGCTCTTCCTCCCGGCGTCGCCCGCGCCGCGACCGAAGCGGTCGACACCGCGGTCGAATCGACCACGCACGGCCTGCGGAAGGCCAACGAGCTCCTCAAGGGACTGTTCGACGAACCCGCCGCAACCCGTCTCGCCAGGGCTGCCCTGGCCGCCGGCGCGCACACCCGCGACGGAGAGCGCCGCCTCGAGGCTCTTGTCGACGACATCACGTGAGAACTCCTACCGAGATGCCTTCAGGCGTCGCCGGCAGATGAGTGCGCATCCGAGGGTGAGGAAGGTCTCGTGGATGTCGTCGCGTATCTCCCAGCGGATGTGCAGGCGGCGGAACCCGTGCAGGTGGGCGAACGAGCTCCGCCACCCGGCGTTGGGTACCGAGCCCGGAGCCGTTCTCGGTGCCGGACGGGCGATCAGGGGTTTGACGCCGAGGTCCAGGATCAGGCGGAGGTACTTGTCGTGGTTGGAGCCGCCGGGCCCCGTCCGCGGTTCCATGGTCGGACGGTTCTGCGTCAGACGGATTTCAGCATGCCACCGTCGATCACAAGTTCCGTGCCGCTCATGTTGGCGACCCGTCCTGAGGCCAGAAAGACCACCAGGTCGGNGATCTCCTCCGGGCGGGTGAACTGGCCTGTCGATACACCGATGGACGACGGAATCTGGTCGATGTAGTCCTCCAGTGCGACGCCGGCCCGGCGCGCGAACATGTCGCCCGGGCCGCCCGGCGCTGTCCACAGGTCCGTCAGCACCGGACCGGGAGAGATCGTGTTCACCCGCAGCCCGCGGCCGCCGAACTCCTCCGCCAGCGCCTTGCCCAGGTTCGACACCGCCGCCTTGAGCGCTGACTGTGCCACGAGCCGCGGCTGCGGCAGTCTGGCGTTGACCGAGCTGATGTTCACCACCGCGCCGCGGTGCTCCAGCAGGCTCGGGAGCGCCGCGCGTGTGGTTCGGACCGTCGGCATGAGCGTCATGGTGAACGTGTGCTGCCACGCGTCGTCGTCGAGTTGCAGGAAGCCGCCCGGAGGCGTCGAGGTACCCGCGACGTTGTTGACAAGCAAATCAATTCTGCCGTGTCGGTCCAGAGCGTGACGAACCAGCTGTTCCGGCGCCTCGGGAGCACCAAGGTCCATTTCGAGGGCGTCTGGCGCCAACTCCTTCAGTGCGCCGGTGATCGTGCGGCTCGCCGCGACGACGGCATAGCCCTCCCTGACCAGGGCCTGCACGATGGCAAGACCGATTCCGCGGCCTGCACCAGTCACCACGGCGACGCGTGTTTCCTTGATCGTCATCTGACAGGTCTTCCACTCTGCGGCGGCAATTCCGAACAAGCCTTTACAGACTAGCGGCGTCACTCACCCGGGAGCAGGCAGAGTATCGCCACGCTATCGGCCATTTTTGTCAATTCACTGATGAGGCGATGCGTGGGATGGGTGATCTGCAACGTGGTCGAGGGCGGCCGTCGCCGTCCGGACGCCTTCGCCGTACGAGGCAGCCGCCGCGCTGGGCCGCTGAAGCCACCAGCCGTAGCTGAAATGATCCCTTCAGGAGGGCGTTCGCCGACCGCTGGGACGTCCGGCCGCCGGGTGATCCAGTCAGTGGTCAGGACCCGATGCTATGGATTACTCGGGTCACCTGCCGGTCCTGGGGTGTTCCGCCCGTCCGCTGGTAACCGTCGCGTCCCGCAGGCCGAGGACGCCGCGGGCCATCAGCAGGGTCAGGCAGTGCAGCACCTGCTCGCGGGTGAGCACCGGATGGCGCAGCCAGGCGTTGTAGGGGAACTCGGTGAGCACCGTCCACAACACGATCGTCATGGTGGCGGGCGTCGCGGTGGCCGGCGTCGCTGTGGTCGGTGGTGCGGTGGTCGGTGGTGCCGCGGTCGGCGTCGTCGCGGTGGGCCAGGGGGTCGGCAGGCGGGCGGCGACGTCCTCGAGGTGAAGGCGCACCGCGCGGGCCAGCGGCCACAGCGGCGGGTTGTCCAGGATCTCGCAGGTCCAGATGTGGAACACGGTGCCGTGCCGTTCGACGATGCGCAGCCAGTCGTCGAGCCAGCGGGTCAGCTCGTCGACGGTGCCCACGGCGAGCAGCGCGTCGAAGTGGTCGCAGATGTGCACTGCGGCGCGGTGCGCCAGCGTCGTGAAGATGGCCGTGCGGTCCGCCCAGTAGCGGTAGAAGGTTCCGTGCGCGACGCCGGAGCGGGCGATGATGTCGTTGACGCTGGTGCCGGCGAGCCCGCGCTGCTCGAAGGCCGCGACCGCCGCCTCAGTGATCGTCTCTACGGTGGAGCGCCCCCGACCGGTGACGGATCTGCGCAGCCCCGGCGGCAGCGGCGCGTCCCGCTGCGCGGGGACCTCGCCGGATGACGGGCCGGCGGTGCGAGCCGTGCCGGTGGGACCGACGACGCCGGCGGCGCGGGCCAGCGCGGCGAGATCCGGCCGGGGGACGAGGCCGGCGGGGGACGGGCCGGGGGAGCGCGGGGTTGGCTCGCAGGAGCGGGGGGCCGGTTCGGGGGCGGGGAAGAACGAGCGGTGGATCATGCCCGCGAGGGCGTCGTGCAGCGCCTCGTCCTCGTCGGGGTGCCGTGCGATCTTGCCGCGGGCGTCGGAGACGATGTGCGTCCACTCGACGATGCAGATCACGGCGACGGAGAGCACCCGGGTGTCCACCCCGCCGGTGTCGGCGCGGGCCAGCCGCGGCGGCAGGCTCGCGGCGAGCACCTGCAGGTACTCCTCGGACGGGTTGTCGACGGACGCGTTGTCGACGAGGGCGGCCTCCGCGGTGGACAGCGGCCATTCGGCGAACACCGGTGAGTGGCGGCGCAGCACGGCGCCGAGCTCGCCCAGCCAGGCCCGGAACACCACGAACCCCGCTGGTCCCGCGCTGAGCACCGGCAGCCGCTGGAAGTGGTCGACCAGGTCGACGCCGAGCTCCTCGAAGAAGATCCGGAAGACCTCCAGCTTGCCGCGGAAGTACTGGTAGAAGGCGGCGTCGGAACGGCCGGTGGCCTCGGCCACCGCCTGGACGCTCGTGCCGTGGTAGCCGCGTTCGACGAACAGTCGCCGCGCCGCGGCGATGATCTCCTGGCAGGCGCGGGCGCCCTCCGCGCCGATCGCCTGGCTGGCCGGATACGGGGCACGCCGGCGCTGCGGCAGCCACGCGTCCCCGCCAGGAGCGAGCGTGACCCTTTCGGCGGGGAGCGTGTCCCTGTCGGGGGTGGGGGAGTCGGCGTCCGTGGCGTCCTGGCGCGGGCCGAGCGTGGGAAGCGGATCGGGCGTGGGAAGCGGATCGGGCGTCGGCAACCCGGCCTCCCTCGGGCCTCGTCGCAACGAGCGGTTCCCGGACGGTGATCCCGGCATCGCGTTGCGTGTGCAACGAGTGTATGCGGACGGGCATTGCACCAGGTGAAGAGGTGTCCGTGGCGGCCTGCGGCGATCGGGGCCCACCCCGGGGTTCCAATATGACAGGTGTCTTACTAGTGTGGTGGCTCACAGGCGGCCGGCGCTCGGGGGGAGCGCGCGGCCCCGCCGGCCGGACCACCGGCCGCACCATCCGTGCCGTCCGACCGGACCCCGCCCCTGCGGGCCACCGGTCCGCGGCCGACAGAGGCGAGAGAAGAGCATCCATGGGCTTGTTGGACGACCGGGTCGTGTTCATCACCGGGGCGGCGCGCGGGCAGGGCCGCTCGCACGCGGTGACGTTCGCCGAGCAGGGGGCGAACATCGTCGGCGTCGACATCTGTCGCGACCTCGAAGCCGTGCCCTACAAACTGGGCACCGCCGAGGACCTGGCCGAGACGGCCCAGCTGGTGGAGAAGGCCGGCGGGCAGATACTCACCGCCGAGGCCGACGTGCGCGACAAGGCCGCGCTGCAGGCCGCCTTTGACGCCGGGGTCGAGCGCTTCGGCCACATCGACACCGTCCTCGCCAACGCCGGGGTCATCCTCAGCAACAGCGACGAGCGTGACGCCGACGAGGCCCTGCGCCTCGGCATCGACATCATGCAGATCGGCGTGTGGAACACCTTCCAGGTCGCCATCCCGCACCTGATCGACCGCGGCCAGGGCGGCAACCTCGTCGCCACCAGCTCCATGGCGGCGCTGCTGCCGCTCACCGACGGCCGCGGTGGATCCGACGCCTACGGGATGGCCAAGAACGCCGTCATCGCGCTGGTCCGCTCGTACGCGAACTGGCTGGCCCCGCACCGCATCCGGGTCAACGCGGTGGCGCCGACGAACTGCGCGACGCCGATGGTCACCGAGAACCCGGCGCTGTTCGGCGTGATCGAGGCGAACCCCAACCTCGTCAACGCGATGCAGACGATGCTGCCCGACCTTCCCATGATCGAGCCCGGTGACGTCAGCCAGGCCATCCTGTTCCTCATCTCCGACGCCGCGCGCTCCTTCACCGGCAGCCTGCTCAAGGTCGACGCCGGCATGGACGTCCGTCGCTAGCACGGCGACGGCCAGGCCCGGCCGCCCGCTCACCCGATCGGATCACCGCCCCCCGGCGTGGTGGAGGCGGAGGACTTGCGGAGGACCCATGACGAGCGCGACCCCCACCNCCCCCACCACCCCCGCCGCGGCCGGTGCGACCGTGGCCGGCGAGGCCCGGATGCTCATCGACGGCAGGCTGGTCGAGGCCACCGGCGGCGCCGTCTACGACAACATCAACCCGGCCACCGAGCAGGTGCTGGGCCAGACCAGCGACGCCGCGGCCGTCGATCTGGACGCCGCGATCGCCGCGGCGCGGCGCGCCTTCGACGAGTCGGCGTGGTCGACCGACCGGGACCTGCGCCGCCGCTGCCTGCAGCAGCTCCAGCAGGCGCTGGAGGGCGAGCGCGAGGCGCTGCGTGCCGAGCTCGTCGCCGAGGCCGGCGCGCCCGTCGCCGTCACCGGCATCGCCCAGCTCGACTGGCCGCTGGCCGACGGGCTGCGCGCCCCGCTGGAGCTGATGGACAGCTTCCCCTGGGAGCGGTCCCTGCCCGACACCCACCTCATGGGCACCAGCCACCGGGCCGTCTGGCAGGAGCCGGTCGGCGTGGTCGCGGCGATCGTGCCGTGGAACTTCCCGTTCGAGGTCACGATCAACAAGCTGGGCCCGGCACTGGCGACCGGGAACACGGTCGTGCTCAAGCCCGCACCGGACACGCCGTGGAACGCCACCCGCATCGGCCGGCTCATCGCCGAGCAGACCGACATCCCGCCGGGTGTGGTCAACGTGGTGCCCTGCTCGGACAACGCCGTCGCCGGCCAGCTCCTCGTCGACCCGCGGGTCGACATGGTGTCGTTCACCGGGTCGACGGGGGTGGGCCGCCTCGTCGTGGAGAAGTCCGCGGCGACGATGAAGCGCACCCTGCTCGAACTCGGCGGCAAGTCGGCGATGATCGTTCTCGACGACGCCGACCTCGCCGCGGTGCTGCCGCTGGCCGGGTTCGGCGCCTGCCTGCACTCCGGGCAGGGCTGCGCGCTGCTCACCCGGGTGCTGCTGCCGCGCGAGCGCTACGCCGAGGGCGTGGAGATCCTCGCCGGGGTGATCGGCGCCCTGCCCTACGGCGACCCGACCGATCCCGCGAACCTCGCCGGCCCGCTCATCAACGCCCGCCAGCGCGAACGGGTCCTCGGCTACATCGAGGCCGGCCGGGCGCAGGGGGCCCGGGTCGTCGTCGGCGGCGGGCGGCCCGAGCACCTCCCGCGCGGGTACTACGTGCAGCCGACGCTGCTCGCCGACGTGGACAACACGATGACCGTCGCCCGGGAGGAGATCTTCGGGCCGGTGGTGTGCGCGATCCCGTTCGACGGCGAGGACGACGCGGTCCGCATCGCCAACGACAGCCCGTACGGCCTGTCCGGCGGGGTGTACTCGGCGTCGGTCGAGCGGGGGCTGGGCGTCGCCCGGCGCATCCGCACCGGCAGCATCAACGTCAACGGCGGGATGTTCTACGGCTCCGACGGCCCCTACGGGGGCTTCAAGCAGAGCGGCCTGGGCCGGCAGGGCGGCCTGGAGGGCTTCGCCTCCTACACCGAGGCCAAGACCGTCGGCTACGTCGGTGCCTGACCCGGACGCCGGCATCGGCGCCGGGGCGGGCGTGGGCGGCGCCGCCGGTGCCAGCGTGGCCGTCGGGGTCGAGGTCGGGGTCGGCGGGGGCTGGCTGGAGCGCGTCTTCGCGGTGCACGCGGGCAGTGCCCGCCCGGCGGTGCTCGACGCCGGCGGTCCGGTCAGCGGCGCCGAGCTCGTCGGGCGGGCGACCTACGCCGCCGAGTTCCTCATCGGGCTCGGTGTCGCGGCGGACACGCCGGTGCCGGCGCTGCTCACCAGCAATCCCGACGCGCTGGCGCTGCTGCTCGGCGGGGCGGCGGCCGACCGGCCGGTGGCCCCGCTCGGGCCCCGGCTGACCGCCACCGAACTCGCCGGCCCGGTGCGCGCCAGCGGCGCCGGCGTCCTGCTCACCGAACCGGCCTGGGCCGCCGTCGCGGCCGAGGCCGCGGCGCTGGCCGGGGCGCGGGTGATACCCGTGCCGGCGATGCGGGCGTCCGGCGCGGCCCCGCCGGTGCCGCGCGGACCGGTCGCGCTGTACCTGCACACCTCGGGCACCACCGGGGCGGCCAAGCGGGTGCCGGTCACCCAGGAGGTGCTCGCCGCGCGCACCGAGCTGCTGTCCGGCCTGCTCGACCTCGGCCCGGACAGTCGCTACGCCACCGGCTCGCCGCTGCACCACATCGGCGGGCTCGGCAACACCCTCGTCGCGGTGACCGTCGGCGCGACCGTGCTGCCGACGGCGCGCTTCAGCCACGAGTGGTGGGCCGGCCTGCGGGAGCAGGGCGCCACGCACTGCCAGCTCGTCCCGACGATGATCGAGATGCTGCTGGCCGAGGGGACGCTCGACGCGGTGGGGCTGCGCACCCTGATCTACGGTGCGTCGCCGATCAGCCCGGAGACCCTGCGCCGGGTGCAGACCGTGCTGCCCGGGGTGCGTCTGGTCAACCTGTTCGGCCAGACCGAGGGCAGCCCGCTGACCTGCCTGACCCCGGCCGACCACGACCGGGCCGCGGCCGGCGCCCCCGACCTGCTCGCCACCGTCGGGCGGCCCGTCCCCGGGCTGCGGCTGCGCATCGACGACCCGGACGACGCCGGGGTCGGCGAGGTGCTCGCCGCCGCGGCGCACCTGAGCGTGCACGCCGCCGACGGCTGGCTGCACAGCGGCGACCTCGGCTTCCTCGACGACGACGGCTACCTGCACCTCGTCGGTCGGCGCAACGACATGATCGTGCGCGGCGGGGAGAACGTGTACCCGCTGGAGATCGAGCACACGCTCGTCGAACATCCCGGGGTCGCCGACGTCGGGATCGTCGGGGTGCCCGACGCCCGGCTGGGGGAGACGCTGGCCGCGTTCGTCGTCCCCGCCGACCCCGACCGCCCGCCGCCCGCCGACGAGCTGCGCCAGTTCGTCCGCGACCGGCTGGCCGGGTTCAAGGTGCCCGCCTACTGGTACGTCGTGGACGCGCTGCCGCTCAACGCCGCCGGCAAGCTCACCCGCCCCGCCCTGCGCGCCCGCCACGACGCCGCTGCCGCCGGCAGCCTGTCGCCGTAGCGGGCCCTCGCCCGGAGTGTCCGGGCGAGGGCGCGGGCGGACGGGCGGGCGCGAGCGGGGTGGGTCGGTCAGGAGCCGGTGGTGGCGGGCAGCTCGTGGCCGCAGAGGTTCTCGCGGACGACGCTGAAGGCGTCACCGGTGCGGTTCGCCTGCACGAACGACCAGCAGGTGGTCTGCTTGCCCCGGTCGTGGGCCAGGTCCATCGGCTGGATCAGCCCGCCGGCGTCGTAGTTGTGCACCGCGTTCAGGGCGTTGACGAAACCCTCGCGGGTCGGGCAGGGACCGGCCTCGGTCAGCCCGCGCAGGAACAGGTCGGTGTCGATGTAGGCGATCATCGCCAGTTCCTGCTGCGGGTTGGGGACCTGCGGGGCGTAGCGCGACATCGCCGTGCGGTAGTTCGCGATTGCCGGGCCGCCGGCCTCGAAGGGGCGGTAGAACACCGGGATGGTCACGCCGGCCAGCGCGCCGCCGGAGTCGTGCAGGAGCTGGGTGTCGTAGCCGCTGACCGACAGGATCACGCGCAGGTTCACCCCGGCGGCGCGCACGGCGGTCAGGACCGCGGGCAGGTCGGGGGCGTTGATGACGGTGAGCAGGGTGTCGGCGCCGCTGTCGGCGATGCGCCGGGCGACGGACGCCGGGCTGTCCGCGTTCGCGGTGTAGGCGATCTCGCCGACGACCGGGATGCCGGCGGCCTGGGCGCTCTGGGTCATCTTGGCGCTGGTGTTGCCGACCCCGGCCGACAGCGCGGTCCGCAGCAGGATCGCCTTCGTCCCGCCCTGCGAGCGCAGGAACGTGCCGTAGGTGTCGGTCGCGGCGCCGGTGGTGGAGGAGAACGAGAACATGGTGCGGTACTTCGCCCAGACGTCGCCGGTGGCCAGCCCGCCGACCGGGACGCCGTGCTCGGCCAGGTACTGGGCGCTGCCGTCGGTGGCCAGGGAGTACTCCAGGATGCCGAAGACTCCTCGTTGCTCGACCAGGTCCCGGGCGGCGACGCCGTTGGCCGAGGGGTCGCCCTGGTCGTCCCGCCAGTCGTAGACGATCTTGCGTCCGTGGATGCCGCCGGCGGCGTTCGCCTGGCCGATGCGGGCGTCGACCCCGGCGCGGGTGGCGGCCATCGAGGCCGCCGTCGGCCCGGAGTCGGGATAAAGAAGCCCGAGCCTGACCTCCGATGAGGTCACGCCCGGGCTGTCACAGGGTCCCGCCGACGACGCGGTCGGGGACGAGCACGCGCTCGCCCCCGCGGCGACTAACGCCAGCACGGCGGCAGCGCTGGATAACGATAAGGAACGGCGACGCATCGTGAACCCCCGTGGAAGCGGTCAGGGAAGGGAGGGGACAAGAGGGAAAGGGGCAAAATGGACAATTGGTGTACCATGGAGGTGGCTGGACAACGGTGCAGGCAGCCGGGGAACGGTGAAGGAAAAGGACATGCCCCGGCGCCGTGGGACGCCGGGGTTCGGGGTGGTACTCGGGACGGCGGGAACGATCAGGCGCGGGCCGCCGGCCCGGCGGTCGGGCACGCCGGCCGCCGACCGCCCACGCCTGGTGCCGCGCTCACCCGCCGGCCAGCGGCCCGCCGAGCGGCGGTGGCGGGCGGCGGTGGCGCGGACTCAGCTCTCGTAGCGGGGTGTGCCGCGGTAGCCGAAGAAACGTTCGAAGTTCTCGTCGTTGATCGGCCGCCGCGAGTTGCGCTCCAGGGCGTCGCGCAACGCCGCGAGCCGGGCACGCTCGCGCCCGACACGCTCGGCGTCCACCGGCTCGGCGCCCTCCAACTCGGTGACCAGGGTGTTCTGCGCTTCGATCTCCTCGGCGAGGCGTACCGCCACCTCGCTGTAGGTGAGCAGATCCTGGTCGTCCTCGTCCTCGCGTTGCGGGACGGCGGCGGGGTTGGTCCCTGCGTCGGTCATGCGTACACCGTCCTTTCTGCGGTCCTCGCGGGGGGCTGTGACCCCCCGCGTCGGCAATCCCACGTGTCGGCGGAGCTCCACCTCACGTCCGTCGATCGGCACGCCCGTCGATCGTCAGAGTTCGATGGGAACCCAGCCGGCGCCCTCGGACGACCGGTGCGCCGCGTCGATGATCTCCAGGCTCAGCAGCCCGTCGGTGAACGTGGGGACCGGGGTGGGCTGGCCGTCGAAGGCGGGCAGCCAGTCCTCGAGCATCAGCGCCATCGCCCGGCTGCCGTGCCCGGCCAGGCCCTCGGGCAGGTGCTGCGGGGCGGCGGGCTCGCGCTCGATCGGGGCCAGTGGCGCCAGCCCCTTCTCGCTCGCCGGACCCGCCTGGTAGGTGGTGTGGCGCAGGCTGCCGTCGGCGACGATGGTGCCCTCCCCGCCCAGCAGCTCGAGGCGGAAGTGGTCGACGTTCGCGCCGATCGTGGAGACGCTCAGGATCGCGATCGCGCCGGAGGCGAGCCGCAGCAGCACCGCGGAGGTGTCGTCCGCGGTCACGGCCAGTTCCCCGCCGTCGGGCAGCGCCCGCGTCGGCACCGAGCTGCGCACGTCGGCACACACCGCCACCGGCGGCCCCAACAGCGAGCAGACGAAGTCCAGGTCGTGGACGAGCATGCCGGCGAGGTAGCCGCCGCCCTGGGCGCGGTCGTACATCCAGGCGGCCTGCAGGGGCCGGCTCGGATGCCAGTAGGAGGCGCTGCGGCTGACCCGGGCCACGTGCGGGGTGCCGAGCAGCCCGGCCCGCACCTTGTCGGTGATCGCCAGCCACTCCGGGTTCCAGCGGTTCTCGAAGCAGCAGCCGGTCGGCCGGCCCGACGCCTGCGCCGCGGCGACCATCTCCCTGGCCTGCGCCGGATCGGCGGCCAGGGGCTTCTCGCACAGCACGGCCTTGCCCGCATCCAGCGCGGCGAGGGTGATCTCGTGGTGCAGCGCGGTCGGGGTCGCGACCGAGATCAGATCAAGGTCGTCGCGGCGTACGAACGAGCGCCAGTCGGTCGAGGTGTCGTCGATGCCCAGCCGGGCGGCGACCTTCCCGAGCCGCTCCGGCGTCCGCGCGCACAGCGCCACCGGCTCGTACCCCTGAGCCGCCCGGTAGGCCGGAGCCTGAACGATCGCCCCCCAGCCGACCCCCACGATGCCCACCCGCAGCGTCATCGGACCACCCGCGCTGTCATGTCGCCTCCCACGCGACGGACGCCCGCCGCCCTGCCGCATTGACGCATTGCCGAAACCAAAGGCTAATTGGTTAGACACTAGTGCGGGACTCCTCCGGCGGGCAACGCAGGCCCGGCAGCCGGCGCCGCAGGCTGGCCGGAGGCGACGACGCCGCCCCGATACCGTCACGAATCCGGCCTGAACGGTTGGCGGGAGGGCGGTATCGAGGCCCGCGTCTGAGCGGCGCCCTACACTTGCCTGCGGGAATGCCCTGTCGGGGCCGGTGGAGGAGTGGGAATGCGTGAGGGGGCGCCGGGTGGTGGTCGAACCCGAGCGTGAGCCGCTCCTGCCATCGCGGCGGCGGGATCCGTATCCGGTCAGTCCCGTGATCGGTCCGGAAGGCGAGCGGGCCTGTGCGGAGATCGTGGCGGCGGCCCGCGGCCTGTTCGCCCGGCGCGGCTACCACGGCACCAGCATCCTGGCGATCACAGAGGCCACGGGCCGCTCGGACACCGCCTTCTACCAGTACTTCCAGAGCAAGATCGAGTTGTTCGCCCTCTTCTACGAGCAGCTCGGCCGGGACCTCGTCCGCCACTTCCGCGGCCAGCGGGTCATCGAGCCCGGACCGGCCGGGCTGACGGAGTTCCGCGCCTGGCTCGAGGGCCTCGACGACGTCCTGCGCCGGCACTCGCCCGTCTTCGCCGCCTGGCCGCTGGTCGCGGACGACGCCCTGATGCCAGAAGATCCCTCCGAGCAGTACCTGCACGTGCTCGCGGAGGAGATGCGGCCTCGGCTGGCGCTCGCCGGCACCGGTCCGGTGGACACCCGCGTCCTCGCGATCGCGATCATCAGTCTCATGCAGTGGACGCACGTCGTGCTCGATCCACGCCGCCCCGGCGTCCTGCCGCCCGAATCGTCCGTGCACGCCACGCTTGCGACGATCATCCACTCCTCGCTGTTCCCGCGGGAGGCCGGCGCCGTGGGCGCCGTGGGCGCCGACGGCGACCCGCCGCCCTGGCCGGACCTTCTCCTGGACAGCAGCACGGATCGCGCGGACCCGCTCGGCGCCTGGCGCGAGACGGCCCCGCTCGGCCTTCGTCGGCGGGTCACCCGGCGGGCCGAACCGACGATCCGGCGCATTCTCGCCGCCGCCAATCAGGCGTTCGAGCGAGGCGGGCTGGCCGGTACGAGCGTCGACGACATCACCGCCGAGGCCGGCGTCGCCCACGGCACGTTCTACCAGTACTGGGAGGACCGGTACGCGATCTTCGCGACGCTGGCCCACCAGGCGGCGGTCGACATCTGCACCCACCTCGACGACCTGCTGCGCGCCGAGGACGAGAGCGACATCCTGGCCTGGATCGACCGCTGGTTGGACGTGCTGCGACGGCGCGGCCCCACCCTGCACGTGTGGACGACCGAGGTGCTGCCGACCGCCCCGCTGCAGCGGCTGAGCCGTCAGCTTCGGACCCACCTCGACGCGGTCACCGCGCGGCTGCTGGCGCGGTGGGCGCCGGGACGATCGCTGGACCCGTCGGCGGCCGCCATCGTGCTGTGGGTCCTGCTGGGGGAGTTTCCCTACCACGCCTGGCAGCGCCATCCGGTCCTCGACCGCGACGACGTCCATCGCTCGCTCGCGCTCCTGCTCGTCGGTGGTCTGCTCGGCGCTCGCACACCCCTGTCCGCCGGCGGCCCGCCCCGCTGAGTGGGCGGGGTCAGGCCGGCCCGGCGACGGCCGTGCAGAACGTGACGAGATGGTCGCGTTCCACGGCGTCGGGCCCCGTGCCGGTGGCGACGTGGCGCTCGAGCGCGCCGAGGACCACGTCCAGGATGGCCCGTGCGTCCAGCTCCGGGTGAGGGCGTCCGGCCGCGGCCAGGGGCGTGACCAGCAGGTCGCCGAGCTGGTTGTCGAGGGTCGACCGCCCCGGTTCGGGGCCGCCCGAGCCCAGCGTGAGCCGGCTGATCGCGATGCTCTGCGTGGCGACCTCGGGGCTGGTGAGCTGACTGAGCAGCCCCTGGACCCAGGCGGCGACCTGATCGGCGGGGCTGGTCTCCTTGGCCATCTGGTGGCCCAGGTAGGAACGGACCCGCAGGACGCCGCGCTCCATCACGGCGTGCAGCAGTTCGCTCTTGCCCGCGAAGTAGCGGTAGAAGGTCTGGTTGGAGGTGCCGGCTTCGGCGACGATGTCGCTCACCCGCGGCTCCGCCGGGGCGACCCGGACCGCCACCCGCAGGGCGGCGTCGAGGATCTGCTCGAGCTCGTCGAGGGCGTCGCGCTGGTGGCGGCGCAGTGCTCGATCGACTGCGGCGCGTACGGACGCGGGCGCTGNGTCCCACTCCAGTCGGGTCGACTCCATGGATGCCAGTGTGCCGTGCGTGGCGGGCGAAGCGGGGCCGGATCCGGCCATGTCGCAGAATCTGGTTCTGAGATGGACAGAATGCTATTCTGCCCAACGTCCCGCTCCCGTCGACGAGGAGGTCCGGATGGGGAACCCGATCCAGCCCGCCAACCCGCGCCAGCCTGCCGCACTGAGCCGGTGCCCGCGGTGAGCGCGGGTGCGGCGGCACAGGGCGTGGCGCTCGATGTCGCCCGGCTGGCCCGCTGGCTCGACGCCGAGCAGGTGCCCGGGGCGGGCGAGCTGCCCGTCGTCGAGCGGCTCACCGGTGGTTCGCAGAACGAGCTGTACTCGCTGACCCGCGGCGGCGAGCGCACGGTGCTGCGGATGCCCCCGGCGGCCGCGAGCGCGTCCCGCGTCGACGGGCTGCGCAGGGAGCTGCGACTGCTGCGCGCGCTGCGCGGAACCGACGTGCCCCACGCCGAGCTCGTCGCCGGTGACCCCACCGGCGAGGTGCTGGGAATGCCGTTCTACGTCATGCGCGCCATCGACGGCTGGAGCCCGACCGCGACCTGGCCGGCCCCGTTCGACACCGACCCGGCCGCCCGTCGCGGGCTGGCGTTCGAGCTCGTCGACGGCATCGCGAAGCTGTCCCGGGTCGACTGGCGGGCCCGCGGGCTGGAGGGGTTCGGCCGCCCGGAGAACTTCCACGAACGCCAGGTCGACCGCTGGCTGACGTTCCTCGGCGCCTACCGCTTCCGCGAGCTGCCCGGCCTCGACTCCGCGGCGGACTGGCTGCGGGCGAACCGGCCGGCCACCTTCGAACCCGGGATCATGCACGGCGACTACCAGTTCGCCAACGTGATGTTCCAGCACGGCGCCCCGGCCCGGCTCGCCGCCATCATCGACTGGGAGATGACGACGGTCGGCGACCCGCTGCTCGACCTCGGCTGGGCGCTGCTCGGCTGGGACGGGGAGCAACCGCGCACCGAGGGCTTCTACCTCGACGTCTCCGGCATGCCGCGCCGGGCCGAACTGCTGGAACACTACGAGCGGGTGAGCGGACGCTCGACCGCGGACATCGACTACTACCTGGTGCTGGCCAACTGGAAGCTCGGCGTGGTGCTGGAGAAGAGCTACGCGGCCTTCAGCAGCGGCGGGACGGTCGACCCCAAGGTCGAGACGTTCGGGCCGCTGGTGCTGCAGCTGCTGGCCACCGCCGCCGACCTCGCCCGCTCGCTGCCGGCCCGGAGAGGCTGACCATGGGATACGCGGACACCCTGTTCGACCTGACCGACCGCGTCGTGCTCATCACCGGCGGCAGCCGCGGGCTCGGCCGGGAGATGGCCTTCGGCGCGGCGCGCTGCGGCGCCGACGTTGTCATCGCCAGCCGCGACCTCGACTCCTGCACGGCCACCGCCGCCGAGATCGAGGCCGAGACCGGCCGCACGGCCCTGCCGTACGCGGTGCACGTCGGACGCTGGGACGAGCTGCCCGGCCTCGTCGACGCCGCCTACGAGCGGTTCGGCAAGGTCGACGCACTGATCAACAACGCCGGGATGTCGCCGTTGTACGACACCCTCGGTGACGTCAACGAGAAGCTGTTCGACGCGGTCGTCAACCTGAACCTCAAGGGTCCCTTCCGACTGTCGGTGCTCGTCGGCGAACGGATGGTGGCCGCGGGCCGCGGTTCCATCGTCAACGTCAGCTCCACCGGCTCCATCCGCCCGACGCCGGCGATCCTGCCGTACGCCGCGGCCAAGGCCGGCCTCAACGCGCTCACCGAGGGCCTCGCGCTCGGCCTCGGCCCGCACGTGCGCGTCAACACTCTCATGTCCGGCCCGTTCTACACCGACGTCAGCAAGCACTGGGACCTCGACGCCGTCGCCGAGGCGGCCAGGTCACACGCGCTGCAGCGCGCCGGTGACCCGCGCGAGATCGTCGGTTCCGCGCTGTACCTGATCTCGGATGCGTCCAGCTACACCTCCGCCGCGACCCTGCGGGTCGACGGCGGCATCCCCTGAGCCGACACCATCCCCTGAGTCGACACCGATCCTGAGCCGACACCGGCCCGAGTGCTGGGAGGAAAAGCCATGGCATGGGACTTCTCGACCGATGCCGAGTTCGAGGCCAAGCTCGACTGGGTCCGGGCGTTCGTGCGCGAGGAAGTGGCACCGCTCGACGTGCTGTTCCCGGGCTGCGAGTACCTGCCCCTCGACGACGAGCGACGCGCGATCGTCGACCCGCTCAAGCAGCGGGTGCGCGACGAGGGCTTGTGGGCCCCGCATCTGGGCCCGGAGCTCGGCGGGCAGGGTTTCGGCGCGGTGAAGCTGACCCTGCTCAACGAGATCCTTGGCCGCACGGACTGGGGGCCGATCGTCTTCGGCACCCAGGCGCCCGACACCGGCAACGCCGAGATCATCGCCCGGTTCGGCACCCCGGAGCAGAAGGAGCGCTACCTGGCGCCCCTGCTGGCCGGTGAGATCTTCTCCTGTTTCTCCATGACGGAGCCGCAGGGGGGCGCCGACCCGCGGGTGTTCACCACCCGGGCGCGACGCGAGGGCGACGAGTGGGTGATCGACGGCCGCAAGTACTGGTCGTCCAACGCCGCGGTGGCCTCGTTCCTCATCATCGTCGCGATCACCAATCCCGACGTCCCCGTGCACCACGGTGCGTCGACGTTCCTCGTCCCGCGCGACACCCCGGGCGTGGTGATCGAGGACAGCCACCACGTGTTCGGCGCGCACCACCACGAGCCGGGCCACTCCCTCGTCCGCTACGAGGGGGTGCGGGTGCCGGCGGACGCGCTGCTCGGCCACGAGGGGCGCGGCTTCGAGGTGGCCCAGTCCCGGCTGGCCGGCGGCCGGCTGCACCACGCCATGCGCGCCATCGGCGTCGCCCAGCGGGCCATCGACATGATGGGACAGCGGGCCCGCAGCCGGTTCACCCAGGGCAGCTCGCTGGCCGACAAGCAGTTCGTGCAGGGGTTCATCGCCGACTCCTACACCGAGCTGATGCCGTTCCGGCTCGCCGTGCTGCACGCCGCCTGGCTCATCGACACCCAGGGGGAGCACGCCGCCCGTACCGACATCGCGGCCCTGAAGGTGCTCACCCCGAAGGTCATCCAGTCCATCGTGCTGCGGGCGATCCAGGTCCACGGCGGGCTCGGCATCACCGAGCAGCTCCCCCTCGTCGACATGTTCACCACGGGACTCGCCCTCGGCCTCGCCGACGGGCCCACCGAGGCGCACAAGGTCAACCTCGCCCGCCAGCTCCTGCGGCACTACGAGGCCGACGACCCGGCGTGGCCCGAGGAGTTCCTCGGCCGTCGCCTCGCTGCGGCCCGGGAGAAGTACGGCGATCTCGTCGCCACCGTCCCGTCGGTGCCCGCCGGGCCGCCGGTGGTGCAGCCAGGGGTGTGACGGCGCCCGCGGGGCTCAGGCCTCGAGCACCGCGGTGATGAACCCGCCGATGGTGGTGACGACGTCGGCGTCGTCGACCGGCAGGTGCTGGGCGTGGCAGTGGTACCAGGTGCGGTCCATCATCGACTGCACCGCCAGGCCCAGCGCCTCGGGTGCGTCGGTGGGGGTGCGCTGGCGACCCCGCAGGTGCACCCCGAGCAGCCAGGCCACCCGCATCTGCATCTTGTTGCTCGCCGCGCCGACGCTCTCGTCGGCCGGGCCGGACTGCGCCGAGAGAATGAACGCGCCGTGCTGGTCCATGAACGCGAAGTACTTCCACACCCAGGCCACGACGTCGGCCTGGGTGCAGGGCCGCGGGATGGTCTCCCACTCGGCGATGACCTGGAGGAGTTCCTGAAAGGTGGCCTGGCCCAGGGTGTCGAAGATTTCCCGCTTGTCGCGGAAGTAGGTGTAGAAGCCGGCGCGGGAGATGCCGCAGGCGTCGGTGATGTTGTTGATGCGGGTGCCGGCGTACCCGCGTTCCAGGAAGAGCTTCTTGGAGGCGTCGAGGATCGCGTTGCGGGTGCGCGCCGCGCGCCAGCCCAACCGGCCGGCCGCGGTCTCGACGCCGGCCGGCTCGACCTGCGGGATCCGGGGATCGCCGTCGGGGGCCGTGCCCTCGTCGACGATCTCCGCGGAGGTTGAGTCGCCCATGGTCGATCCAGTGTATGGAGTGCCGGCCGCGCAACTGTGACGGACGCGTCAGAGGTTGCTCACACACGCGGGTCGCCCCCACACGCGGGTCGCCCCCACACGCGGGTTGCTCACACACGCGGGTCGCCCCCACACGCGGGTCGCCCCCACACGCGGGCTGGTAAGGCACGCGCTCGGGCGCGCCTGGCCGGCGATCAGCGAGTCCGGTGCTCCCGTATCATCCACCCGGAGCGCCGCAGCGCCGCCGAACCGTCGGTGCCGTCGTGCGTTGGCCGACGCGGGCACCCGGTCGGGACGAGCGCGAAGGGGTGTGTCGGCGGGATGGGCCCCAGTGGCTGAGACGTCGCTGCGGCTTGCCGCCGACGACCCGGACCGCGCCGAGCGGGAGCGTCGGGCGATCATCCGCGCCGCGCACCGGCTGATCGGCCGGGAGGGGCGCGCGACGACGCCGCTGGAGGACATCCTGCGCGGCGCCGGGGTGAACAGGCGCACCTTCTACCGGCACTTCCCGTCCAAGGACGCGCTGATCCTGACCATGCAGCGGGAGGCCGCCGCCGGGGTGCGCGACAGCCTGCGCGCGGTGGTGCGCCAGGCCGGCGACGCCCGGGCCGCCGTCGTGGCATGGATCGAGGAGCTGCTCGCGATCGGCTGGGACGAACGCGCCAGCCGGGACGGGCGGACGTTCATGACCCCGGAGGTCGGTCTCGTCGTCGGCATCGCCGAGGCCCTGGAGGACATCTACGCCGAGCACCGGGGCATCCTCGCGGAGGTCCTCGCCGCCGGGCGCACCGACGGCAGCCTGCCCGCCGCGGAGCCGGAGTGGGACGCCCTCGCGATCCACGCCGTCGTCGTGCGCTACCTGGAGATGCGGGCGCGCGGGCGGCTGGACCGGCCCTTCGCCGCGGTGGTGGACGACGTCGTACGCAGGTTCCTCCCGGCGGCGCCCGGGACGCGGGGCTGACCGGCACGCAGGGCTGATCACCCCCAGGTCACGGGCCCGCCCCAAACGATGGTCACCTTGGACGGGTATCGTCACCATCCCGGTCGGTACCAGCCGGGAGTCGACCCGTGCCGAGCGCGGGCGTCGGCTGTAGGGGAAGGTAACGATGACACCGGGTCCTCTTCTCTACGCGCTCTACACCCGGCGGCTGCGCCGGCAGGTCATGGCCGGCCCGCTGCCGGCCCACGTCGGGCTGGTCATGGACGGCAACCGCCGCTGGGCCCGCGAGATGGGCCTGGCCAACCCCAGCCTGGGCCACCGCTACGGCGCCGAGCATGCCGAGGACGTGCTGTCCTGGTGCGAGGCCGTCGGCATCCGCCACGTCACCGTGTTCGTCTGCTCGACCGAGAACCTGCAGCGCCGCGGCGACGCCGAGGTCGCCTTCCTCATGCAGGTCATCGAGCAGGTGGTCAGTGACCGGCTCGCCCGGCCCGACGCCCGCTGGCAGGTCCACCTCGCGGGCATGCTCGACGCGCTGCCCGACAGCACCGCGCGAGTGCTCAAGGACGCGGTCGAGACGACCCGTGCCTGCACGACCGGCTTCCACGTCACCCTCGCCGTCGGCTACGGCGGGCGGCAGGAGGTCATCGAGGCGCTGCGTGAGCACCTGTACGAACGCGCCGAGGCCGGTGACTCCCTCGCCGACGCCGCCGCCTCGCTGACCATGGACGACATCGCCCGCCACCTCTACACCGCCGGGCAGCCCGACCCGGACCTGGTGATCCGGACCTCCGGCGAGCAGCGGATGTCGAACTTCCTGCTCTGGCAGAGCGCCTACTCGGAGCTGTACTTCTGCGAGGCCTACTGGCCCGCGTTCCGCGAGATCGACTTCCTGCGCGCCCTGCGCAGCTTCGCCGCCCGCGGGCGCCGGCACGGCGCCTGAGCCGACCGGCCGTGCCGGCGGTCGGCCGCGGCGAGCCGGGTATGGCAGAAACTGCCAGACGCTGCTAGCGTCACCATCCTTCGCGAACCGAAGGAGTGCAGCCATGAGTCCTGTACCCCGTCCGGATCCGGTCGTCATCGAGGCGGCAATCTCCCCGCTGCGCGACGGGCGACAGCTTCAGACCACCGAGGAACTCATCGCCCAGGCTCGGGAGTCCCTGGCCGCCGGGGCCGGCATCATCCACCATCACCACAACTTCCGCCTGGCCCGCGACGAGGCCGTCGCCCAGGTCCTGCGCATTCAGCGCGAGGTGCTCGACACCTACCCGGACGCCTTCCTCTACAACGACTACCTGCGCGGCGAGAAGGTCATGGCGGAGAAGAACGCCCATCTCCAGCCGCTGGCCGACGCCGGCCTGCTCACCATGGCGGCGCTGGACCCGGGGCTGACGCAGTTCGCCGTGCTCGACGACGACGGCCTGCCGTCGCGCCACCGGCAGGCCGGGGCCGACTACGCGTCCGCGCACGAGGTCGTCGCGTTCGCCCGCCGCACCGGCGCCGCGCTGAGCATCGGCATCTACGACCCGAGCAACCTGCGCTGGACCCTCGCCTACGCGGCCAGGGGCATGTTCCCGGCCGGCTCCGTCATCAAGCTGTACTTCGGCGGCCGGTACCTGATCAACGGCGCGCCCACCGCCGGGTTCGGACTGCCCCCCACCCGGCAGTCCCTCGACATGTACCTGTCGATGATGGACGGATGCGCACTGCCGTGGGTCGTCAGCATCCAGGGCGGCGTGCTGCTCGACTCCGAGCTGGCCCGCTACGCCCTGGAACGCGGCGGTCATCTCCGGGTCGGCATCGAGGACATGGCCGCCCTCAACGCCATGACCAACCGCGAGACTGTCGAGGCCGCGACCGCGCTCGCCGCCGACGTCGGTCGTCCCGTGGCGACCGGCGCCGCGGCGAAGGCCGTCCTGCGGGGCGAGCGGGCCGTGGCGGCCTGACCGCCCGGCCGCCCAGTGCTCTCAGCGCGGTCGCGGGTCGGGGGCGGTGAACAGGGTGGGCCCCAGCATCGCCAGGGCGGCGGCGAACAACTCGGCGGGCGCCTCGCCGCCGCCCGCCTCGCCGCCGCCCGCCTCGCCGCCGCCCGCCTCGCCATCGCCCGCCTCGCCATCGCCCGCCTCGCCGTACTCCACCGTCGACAGCCGCGCGGCGGCCGAGACCACCGCACCGGCCAGCGCGGCCTGGTGGGAGCGCGGGTCGATGCCCAGCCGCGCCGCGATGGCACCCGCCCACAACCGCTCGCTGTCGGCCATGATCTGAAACCACTGGGCCCGGAAGCCCTCCGACTCCCGCAGAATCCGGTACAGCTTCCGAAGCTGTTCCACGTGGGTGGCCGCCCAGGAACCGGCCCAGACGCGCACCAGCGAGGTCGGTAGCGGTTCGTCGGGCGGCCGCCCGGCCAGCTCGGCGGCGATCCGCTCGGCTCCCGCTGCCAGGAAGGGCCGCACGACGTCCTCCTTGCGCGGGAAGTAACGGTAGAAGGAACGCTCCGAGACGCCCGCGTGCGAGGCGAGCTCGCGGATGGTGAAGGCGTTCGTGCCGCGCTCGATGAAGAGCTCGACGATGGCCCGGGAGGCGGCCAGCATCGCCTGTTCCTTCGCCTCGACCACCTCACGGGCCGTTCGGGCCGGCATCCGCGCATCGGCGCTGGTGTGTTGCCGGCTCATCCGCCCACCTCATCGTCGTCGTCGTAGTTCGGGGTCGTCGTCGTTCGGGGTCGTCCTCGCCCGATGCGCGGCGACGCTGCCTGGTAGGCAGCGACGGTAACAAGCCGCGCCGCAGGCCAGGACGGGCCGCGGCCCGCGGCGGCGGACTGTGCGACGTTCGAGCCGTTGACAGGCCTCCGGGGCCCGTGGCTGTCTCTGCCAGGCTTCGCGGTGAGAGGGCTTCCGCCTTCAGCCGGGAGGTGAATCGCCGTGTATTCGGGTGGAATTACAGCCGTGCCCCGGTCGGTTCATGTCGCCCGTCTGTACCCGGATTCGGGTCAGGCAGGGAAACTGGACGGGCAGGGAAACTGGACGGGCAGGGTCATGCGGCGCGGGGGTGGTGGAATCTGCTGCACGCATGGCACACGACGTGCCGGGAGCATCGCCGTCCCATGCTCGCCATGGCCGAGGTCGATCGGCAGATGAGGGAAGCGCGGAGGAATCCACCGGAAGGCTTCGCGTGGCTTTCCGCGCTGCCCGTGCAGGCAGGCCAGCAGGTGTTGAAGCGGCATCAGACCGCGTGGAAACGCTGCTATGCGGGGTTGGCCCGTCCGCCGCGTTCAGGTCCCGGCGCCGTACACGTCGCAGCGCTGCCACGTCTGCGGGGTCGTCGACCGGGTGTCCCGCCCCGACCAGGAAACATTCCTGTGCACGTCGTGTGGCTGGTCGGGGAACGCGGATACCACCAACGCAAGTCCGAACATCAGGGCGGCTGGACTGTCGTCCATGGACGTGGAGATCTCCGGGTTGCCGGGGACGGTGAAGCGTCAACCACCCGGGAAGGTGGCATGACCGCCACCGGGAATCCCCCTCGTGCACGAGGAGGAGGAAGTCAAGAGCAGATTCTGCGCGACGTGGCGCACACCGTCGCCCCGGCCCTCGGCCGGCGCCCCGCGTCGCCCCCGCCGGCCTGACGGTCCCGTTGCCCTGACCGGCCCCCCACCTGCCCGACCGGCCCCAGCTACCCGACCTACCCGACCTACCCGACCTACCCGACCTGCCTGACCTGCCTGACCTGCCCGTTCCGCTCCGACATCTTCCCTTTGGCACTCGGTGCCATTACAGTCGTCTCCGCGGCGGGACCATGCGACACCGGTTCCGGACCCGGTCAGCTCTCACGATGAGGAGTGCTCATGGAGGAGTCAGTGCAGGTCGACCAGGCCGTCGAGGCGCCCGCGGAGCCGGTCGTGGCGGACCTGCTCGTCGAGGAGGTCTCCATCGACGGCATGTGCGGCGTCTACTGAGCGCCGACGTGACGGATGAGCGCGGCGCGGCCGGCCTCTCGCCGGCCGCCGCCGCGTTCGACCTGGACCGGGCCTGGCGCCTGCATCCCCAGGTGTCCGTGCGGCCGGAGTCGTTCGGGGCGCTGCTCTACCACTTCGGCACCCGCAAGCTGTCGTTCCTCAAGGAGCCGGGGCTGCTCGCGCTGGTGGAGGCCCTGCCGGCGCATACCAGCGCGCGGGCCGCGGCGGCCGCCGTCGGGCTGCCCACCGCGGATCTCGGCCGCTACCAGCGGGCGCTGGCGACCCTCGCCGCGTCCTCCATGATCGTCGAGGGGAGCACCCCGTGACCACCGCCGCCCCGGCGCGTCTCGTCGACCACTTCGCCCGCGGACTTGCCGCCCCCATCTGTCTGACGTGGGAGCTCACCTACGCCTGCAACCTGGCCTGCCGGCACTGCCTGTCCAGCTCCGGACGGCGCGACCCCCGCGAGCTGACGACCGCCGAGTGCCGCGCGGTCATCGACGAGCTGGAGCGCATGCAGGTCTTCTACGTCAACATCGGCGGCGGTGAACCGACCGTGCGCGCCGACTTCTGGGAGCTGGTCGACTACGCCACCGCCCACCACGTCGGCGTGAAGTTCTCCACCAACGGTGTGCGGATCACTCCCGAGGTCGCCACCCGGCTCGCCGCCAGCGACTACGTCGACGTGCAGATCTCCCTCGACGGCGCGACCGCCGAGGTCAACGACGCGGTGCGCGGCCCCGGCTCGTACGACACCGCGGTGCGCGCGATGGCGAACCTGGCCGAGGCGGGTTTCCGCGGGTTCAAGCTGTCCGTCGTCGTCACCCGCCAGAACGTCGGCCAGCTCGACGCCTTCGCCGCGCTGGCGGACCGCTACGGCGCCCAGCTCCGGCTGACCCGGCTGCGTCCGTCCGGGCGCGGCGCCGACGTGTGGGACGAGCTGCACCCGACCGCCGCCCAGCAGCGCGAGCTCTACGACTGGCTCGTCGCCGCCGGCGAGAACGTGCTGACCGGCGACTCCTTCTTCCACCTGTCCGCCTACGGCCAGGCGCTGCCGGGGCTGAACCTGTGCGGTGCCGGCCGGGTGGTCTGCCTGATCGACCCGGTCGGNGACGTCTACGCCTGCCCGTTCGCCATCCACGACGAGTTCCTCGCCGGCAACGTGCGCGACACCGGCGGCTTCACCGGGGTGTGGCGGACCTCGGAGCTGTTCGCGGCGCTGCGCGAGCCGCAGTCCGCCGGGGCGTGCGCGTCCTGCGGGCACTTCGACGCCTGCCAGGGCGGTTGCATGGCGGCGAAGTTCTTCACCGGCCTGCCGCTCGACGGCCCCGACCCGGAGTGCGTGGTCGGCCACGGCGTCGACGCGCTGCTCGCCCGCGGCGACACCGCCCCGCCGAAGCCGTCGGTCGACCACTCCCGCTCGATCGCCACGGCATCAAAGCGCCGCGGCAGCGGTCCGGTGCCGGTGACGATCGGCCGCGCACCGAGCGTGCTGTCCCCGGCCCTGCCCCCGGTCAGCGCCTGCCAGGAGGACCCGCTCGCCGGCTTCGACCCGGCTACCGCGGTCGCGCCGGCTGCCGCGGTCGCGCGTTGACGGGGATCAACCGAACGGGTGGTCGTCGGGGCCGGGCTCGTTAGCATGACCGCATGGTCCCGATGCCGCCGGACGGGGTGAGCTGCCAGGCGCTCACCCCCGTCTTCGCCCTGCTGGGCAAGCGGTGGAGCGGATTGATCATCGGCACGCTGCTGGCCGGCCCGGCCCGCTTTTCCGAGATCGCGAAGCTGGTGCCCGGGGTGAGCGAGCGGATGCTGTCCGGGCGCCTGGCCGAGCTGTCCCAGGCCGGGCTGGTCGAGCGGGAGGTCCTCGGCGGGCCGCCGCTGGCCACCCGCTACCGGCTGACCTCCTGCGGCGAGGCGCTGCGCCCGGCGCTGCACGCCCTGGAGCTGTGGGCGCAGGAGCATCTCGTCCCCGCCGACCCGCGGGCGGCGGCCTCCGGCTGCGACTGAACGCCACGACGCCTGGTCGCGGAATGCCTGCGCGCGGCAGACGGTGTGACGGGGGACGGTGTGACGGGGGACGGCGCGACACCGGCGCGCGAACGCCGGGGCGAGCCGGGACGTCCCGGCCTCCCCGGCGCCAGAGCGTGTATGCGGTGAGGTTGTGCGGAGGGTCAGGGGGCGATGAACTGCAGGTCGAGCTCGATCTTCACCTTGTCGGCCAGGGCGAGCTTGCCGGCGCCGAGCGGCATGTTGAAGTTGATGCCGTAGTCGCTGCGCTTGATCTCGCCGGTCGCCGAGAACCCGGAGCGGACGCGGCCGTCGGCCGGGTGGGTGTCGACGCCGTAGAACTCCACCGCGAACGTCACCGGCTTGGTCACGCCGTTGATGCTCAGGTCGCCGGTCAGCTCGTACTCCTCGCCGCTGCCGGAGATGGAGCTCGACACGAAGGTCATCGCCGGGTGCGCGGCCAGGTCGAAGAAGTCGGTGGAACGCAGGTGCGCGTCCCGGTCGGCCTGGTTGGTGTTGATCGAGGCCAGGTCGATCGAGGCCTCGACGGCGACCGACTGGAGCGTCTCGCCGACGGCGAGGGTCGCCGAGAACGTGTCGAAGCGGCCGCGGACGTTGGTGACGCCGAGGTGGCGGATCTGGAAGCTGATGGCGGAGTGCGCCGTGTCGAGCGTCCAGGTTCCGGGGACGAGCGGCAGCGGTGCGAGCTCGGACGAGGGGGCGGTCACGGGACCTCCAGGGGCGGTCAGGCCGGGACACCGTTGCGGCTGCAACGGTGGGCGTACGAAACGATAGTGGCTAACGAAATGCAAGTCACCGGGGGGCCGGGCCAGGACCGGCCTGGCGCCCGACGCCGACGCGCGAGAGGGTCGGCGGCATGAGCACCGAACCAGGGCCCCCGCCGTCGCCCGATCCCGGCGCCGGCGTCGACGGCCTCGCCCGGACCCGCCGCGCGCTGCACGCCGTCGCCGAGCACGTCCTCGCGGCGGCGCGCCACCGGGCGAGCGGCCACCTCGGTCTGGCCGTCACCCCCGGCGGGTTCGCCACGCCCCCGTTCGGCCCCGGCGGGCGCACCGTGGCCGTGGTCGGCACCGACCTGGTCGTGCGCGACGGGGACACCGAGACGGCGCGGGGTCCGCTGACGACGCTGCGCGAGGCGGCGCGCCTGGCCGGCATCGACCCGGGCGGCCCGGCGGCGGTCTACCGGCTGAGCACCCCCTGCCACCCCGACGAGCCGCTGGACATCGACCCCGCCGCCGCCCGCCGCCTCGCCGACTGGTACGCCCTGGGCGACGCGGCGCTGCGCCGCTGGTCGGCCGAGATCCCCGCCGACGCGCCGAGCCCGCCCACGCTGTGGCCGGAGCATTTCGACGTCGCGATCCGCGCCGGGCAGATCAACTACGGGGTGTCGCCGGGAGACGAGGCGGTCGCGGCGCCCTACGCCTACGTCGGCCCGCCGCTGCCGCCGCCGAACCTGCCCGCCGGCTTCTGGAACGCCTCGTTCGGCGCCGCCCGCACCTGGACCGAGGTCGGATCCGTCGACGCCGTCGTCGACCTGTTCCGCCAGGCCCGCCGCCACGCCTCCGCCTGACCGCCCTCGCGGCTCGCCGTCCACACGGTTCCGTGGAACACCTTGATCGTCGAGTCGAGTCGCGTCGGGGCTCGGGCGCGTGGCGCGGTCTCGTGCTCGCCACACTGATACGGGGCCCTCCAGACGCCTCCAGGCGAGTGGTTCCGCATCNCTCTCGTGACGCCAGGTGTCCGTCCGCTGTCCCTGTCTTCAGATGCGAAGGATCTGGTGGCCCGTGGCACATCGAGCGCCGAGGTGACCCCGCCCCGTCGCCCGATCGGACCCCGGCGACGGACCACTCAGGTCTCGGTCGCTCAGGTCTCGGTCGCTCAGGGCGCGGAGGGTGATGACGGTTTGGGCCGGGCGAACGGGGATCAACCTCCAGCATCTGCTGACCGCCACGCGGCCGGACTGCCGCGGACCGATCTTCACATCTGTGCGTGATCGGTTGGGCGCGGGAACGCTCGGCCCGAGTGCGACTCTCGATGATCATGGTGTTCCGCGGAACCGGGCGCCCTCGGCCGCCGGGTCCGCGGCGGTCAGCCGGCGGTGAGGCGGCGGGCACGCTCGGCCTCGTCCGGGCGGACCTCGCAGGGCCGGCTTGTCACGAGCCGCCACCGCGTGCGCGGTATCGCAGCGGCGGCGGGCTCGCCGGGCAGGTGGCCTGCGGGCAGGGCGGCGGATGCTCCCAGCGCCCGCACAGTGCCGCCGTGATCGCCGCGCCGGGCGCGCGCTCGTCGCCGCCGGGCGCCAGGACCAGGACGAACTCGTGGGCGAACGGCCGGCGCACACCTCGGATTATCCGCCCCGGCGACCGGTGCGTACCGTCACCGGCATCGCTATAGTGGCACTCGGTGCCAAATCGTGCCCGACCCTGCCGGCCGATGTTCTGTCACGTGCGGCCGGTGCCCGGCCGGGCGAGGCATCCGGGCCCGTCGATCGTCGGTCGGTGGCGGGCGGACACGACGAGGTGGGAGTGCGATGGCCAGCACAAGAACATGGTTCGAAACGGTCGCCGAGGCCCAGCGCAGGGCGCGTAAGCGGCTGCCGCGGGGGGTGTACCAGGCGCTCGTCGCCGGGACCGAGGCCGGCGTGACGATGAACGACAACGTCGACGCGTTCGGTGAGCTGAAGATCCGGCCCCGGGTCGCCGACCTGCCGGCGACCCGCGACCTGTCGACGACGGTGATGGGGCAGCAGATCAGCTTCCCGGTGCTCATCTCGCCGACCGGGGTGCAGGCGGTGCATCCCGACGGCGAGGTCGCCGTCGCCCGGGCCGCCGCCGGCGCGGGCACGGCGATGAGCCTGTCCTCGTTCGCCTCCAAGCCGGTGGAGGAGGTCGGCGCGGTCAACGACAAGCTGCTGTTCCAGACCTACTGGGTGGGGGCGCGCGAGGAGATCCTCGCCCGCGCCGAGCGGGCCCGGGCGGCGGGCGCCAAGGGCCTGATCGTGACGCTGGACTGGGTGTTCGACTCGCGGCGGGACTGGGGCAGCCCGTTCATCCCGGAGAAGCTGGACCTCAAGGCGATGGCCCGCTACGCCCCGCAGGTCGCCGTGCGCCCGGGGTACCTCGCCCGCTGGCTGCGCAGCCGGTCGCTGCCCGACCTCGGCGTGCCGAACCTCGGTCCGCGGGAGGCGACGCCGCCGACCTTCTTCGGCGCCTACGGCCAGTGGATCGGCACGCCCCCGCCGACCTGGTCGGACCTGGCCTGGCTGCGCGAGCAGTGGGGCGGCCCCTTCATGATCAAGGGGATCACCCGGCCGGACGACGCCCGCCACGCGGTGGACGTCGGCGCGAGCGCGATCTCGGTGTCCAACCACGGCGGCAACAACCTCGACTCCACCCCGGCGTCGATCCGCTGCCTGCCCGGCGTCGTCGACGCGGTGGGTGACCAGGTGGAGGTGCTGCTCGACGGTGGGATCCGCCGTGGCAGCGACGTCGTCAAGGCGCTCGCGCTCGGCGCCCGCGCGGTGCTGATCGGCCGGGCCGCCCTGTTCGGCATGGCCGCCGGCGGCGAGCGCGGGGTGACGAACGTGCTGGAGATCCTCCGGCAGGGCGTGAGCGAGACGCTGCTGGGACTCGGCCATGCGTCGGTTCACGAACTGTCGCCCGAGGACATCCTCATCCCGGCCGGCTTCGCGATCGACCAGAAAGTCTGACCGTCCACGGTCGACCGGACGGGTAGAGAAACCCTCCGGATACAAACTGGAAACTGATTACCGGTGACGCGGTTCGGGGTGCAACTTCTTGTTGCACCCCGAACCGCGTTTCTCTTGCATATTGCTTTGGGGGCCCGGTACCGTGCACCATCGTGCCATGCCGTGTCGTCATCGCAATGTGACCCCTGGTGCTGGATGGCTTAGTACTGTCGTTTCACCGACCGGAAACCGCATTCGGTTCCGGCCGGTGGCGGCCCGACCGAGACGTGCCGGGCAGTCTGGACAGGTCAACGCGTTCGGTGGGCGTCTTCTCCGGTCCGGATCGGACGGCCCCCCGGCGGCGGAGCGCACTGCCGATGATGCCGCGCCAATGCCGCCCGACCGCAGCGACCATTCTGGCTGAATGATTCCGAACCGTTTTGCGGAGCCGTTTGTGGTGGCGGTGCGCCGCGTCAGCATGGGGGTCACCTTCGAATGCGCCGCTGTGCCGTGAAACTGATCCTGCCGGCGAAACTGAGCCTGCCGGCGAAGCTGAGCCTGCCGGCGAAGCTGAGCCTGCCGGCGAAGCTGGGAATGTCGACGATCCTGCTGGGTCTGGTCGTCGGGACCGGATGCTCCGGGGCAACCTCCTCGGCGGCGTCCTGCACCGGGGGCAGGGCGGCGCCGGGGGTGACGCCCGACGAGGTTCGAGTCGGCCTGCTCTACCCCGACTCGGGCCTGCTCGCCGGCGCGTTTCCGGCGCTGCGGGCCGGCGTCGACGCCCGCCTCGGCGAGGTCAACGCCGCCGGCGGGATACAGGGACGGAAAGTCGTCTACGAATGGCGCGACGACGCCGGCACCGTCGAGGGGAACAGCAACGGCGCCCGGGAGCTGATCGACCAGCGCGGCGTGTTCGGCCTGCTGGAGTTCACCGTCGCCGCCACCGGCAGCGCGAAGTACCTCGCTGATCGGGGGATCCCCACGGTGGGCCTCGCCGCCGAGGACGTCTGGACGCGATACGGGAACATGTTCTCGTTCTCCAACACCCTCGGCGCGCCGATCGACACCTACGGCCGCTTCGTCCACGACCGCGGCGGCACGTCCGCCTTCCTGCTGTACAGCGCGATGTCCGCGGGGGTCTCCGGCGCGACCCTGCGGGTCGGGCAGAGCCTGCAGGCCCTCGGCGTGCAGGTCGTCGGCAGCCACGCCTACACCCCCGACGCGGACAGCGTGACCGACGTCGCCCGCCAGATCGTCGACTCCGGCGCGGACACCATCGTCACCATGCTCACCCCCCCGGCCCTGCCGCCGGTGCTGCGCGCGATCCGCGAGGCCGGGGGGAGCCCGAAGGTGGTGCTGTCGATGACCGGCTACGACCACAGCCTGCTGCGCCACCACGGCCCCGACCTGGCCGGGGTGCTGGTCCCGGTGTTCTACCGGCCGTTCGAGGCCGGGGGCGCCCCGATCACGCACTACCTCGACGTGATGGCGCGCTACTCGCCGCAGACCGACGACCCCGAGCAGGAGTTCGGCCTGATCGGCTACATCGACACCGACCTGCTCCTGCGCGGGTTGCAGGCCGCGGGACCCTGCCCCACCCGGCAGTCCTTCCTCGCCGGGATGCGCACCCTGACCCACTACGACGCCAGCGGCCTCATCCAACCGACCAACGTCGGCGCGACCCGAGGTCGCCAGCCGACCTGCTTCGCGCTGATGCAGGTCAACCCGTCGGGCAGCGCCTTCACCGTCGCGCAGGACAACCTGTGCGGCAAGGCGCTCGGCCCGACCCTCTGACGGCTCCGCGCGACGGCCCGGCCCCGGCCGTCGCGCGGGCCGCCTCGGTCCGGCGGGGGGCGCCGCCGCCCCCCGCCGGACAGTTCCGCCGTGCCGACCGCGCACGCCGACCGCATTGCGGTGCGGTGCGTACGTTTCACCGGCCCAGACCGTGCGCAACGCACCGCAGAACCGACCTCGCCAGCGGCCGGCCGCCGGGCAGTGGCACGGCGACGGCCAACCGGACCCCGACGAGACGTGAGGACATCCCCAGGAAACGGACGGGGGCAGTCCCCCGACGGGTTCGGCCGCTGGCCGGATGGGGGCGGGGCGCTGGGCTCTCTAGCGTGATCGACATGACCGTACGTCCTCATGACAGACGTTTCCGCGACGAAACGACCATCCCGCCAGGCCGCTTCCCGAGGCGGCGGGCGGCCGCCGCGCTCGCCGTCCTCGCGCTGACGGCCGCCGGCGCCCTCGGCAGCGCCGCAGCTCCCGCCACCGCAGCTCCCGCCACCGCAGCTCCCGCCACCGTGTCTGCCGGGTCCACCGTGTCTGCCGGGTCCATCGCGTCTGCCGCTGTCGTCGCCTCTACCGTCGTCGCGACATCGCCGCTCTCGACCGCGGGACATGTGGACCGCGGCGGGGTGATCTCGTCCGAGCGGTTGCGGGTCCTGTCCGCGGCGCAGGTGCGGGCGGTGCTGACCGCGAGCGGCTTCGACGCGGACCCGGCGGTCGTGCGCGCGGGCGTGGTCACCTACCGGCTGGTCTACCGCACGATCGACCCGCGCGGGCGGGCGACCACCGCCAGCGGCCTGCTGGCCCTGCCCGCCACCGGCGACCGCCGGCTGCGCGTCGTCTCCTACACCCACGGCACCGAGATCGCCCGCGCCGACGCCCCGTCGACGGCGACGGACCTGGCCGCCGACGGTTGGGGGCAGGCCCCGGCGCTCACCTACGCGGCGGCCGGCTTCGCCGCGGCCGCCCCCGACTACCTCGGCCTCGGCGTCGGGCCGGGCCCGCATCCGTGGATGGACGTGCCGTCCGAGGTGTCGGCGTCGCTCGACCTGCTGCGCGCCACCCGGACGTTCGTCGCCACCCAGGGGCGCACGGTCGACCCGCGGGTCCTGGTGACGGGGTTCTCGCAGGGCGCCTCGGCGGCGACCGGCCTCGGCGCGGCGCTGCAGGCCGGCGCCGACCCGTCGCTGCGCCTCGGCGCGCTCGCGCCGGTCAGCGGCGCCTACGACTTTCGCTCGGTGGAGCTGCCGGCGTTGCTGGACGGTCGGGTCGAATGGCCCTACGGCGTCGGCTACACCGTTTACCTGCTCGTCGCGTTCAACCGGCTGCACCACCTCTACGACACGCCCGCCGAAGTCTTCCGCGACCCGTCGGTCGAGGCGCTGTTCGATGGCGAGCACTCCGGCCAGCAGTTCGTCGCCGGCCTGCCGGCGAGCATCGACGCCCTGCTCACCCCGCGCGGCGCCGAGCTGGTCCACCATCCGCGGGGCCGGCTCGCGGCGGCGCTGGCGGTGGCCGACGCGACCTGCTCCACGCCACCGGGCCCCCGGTCGCTGCCCCGGTCGCTGCCCGCGCCGGTGCGGCTCTACGTCGGCGGCGCGGACACCCAGGTGCCCCGGGCGAACAGCGAGCACTGCCGCGCGGCGCTGCGCGGGCACGGCGTCGACGCCCCGATCGTCGACCTCGGCGCGGGCGTCGACCACCTTGGCTCCAACCGCGCCGGCACGGCGGCCGTCGTCCGCTGGTTGCTGACCCCCGGCGGCCCGCGCTGAGACCGCACCCCCGGCGGGCCGTGCGCCGGCCGCGCCCGCCGGGACCTCCGCCGGCCACGCCGGGGGCGTGATCGAGGCCTGCGGGGGTCGCGGATGTGCCAGGCTCGACCGATGACGTCTGCCGTAGCGGGGCTACGTGAGGGGAGGGCGCCGGCGGCGGTGCTGTTCGACATGGACGGCCTGCTCGTCGACACCGAGCGGCTGTGGACGCGGGCGCAGGAGGACCTCGCCGCCCACCTCGGCGGCGTGTTCACCCCCGAGATCAAGGCGGCGCTCATGGGCCGCGGCCCGGACACGGCGCTGCACCTCATGCTGTCGCTGCTCGGGGTGGACGGATCGCGCTTCGCCGAGGCGGCGCGGTTCGTCATGGGCCGCATCGTCGAGCTGTTCGCCGCGCCGGGGGCGATCGTGGCGCGGCCCGGCGCCGTCGAGCTGCTCGGCGCGCTCGCGGTGCACCGGGTGCCACTGGCGCTGGTGTCGTCGTCGGCCCGGGTGCTCATGGACCACGTGCTCGGCGCGGTCGGCGCCGCCCGCTTCCAGGTGTCGGTCGCCGGAGACGAGGTGGTGCGCGGCAAGCCGGATCCCGAGCCGTACCTGCGGGCCAGCCGCCTGCTCGCCGTGCCGCCGGCGCGCTGCGTCGTGCTGGAGGACAGCGCCTCGGGCGCGACGGCGGGCCTGGCCGCCGGTTGCGTGACCGTGCTCGTCCCCTCGACGCCGCAGCCCCCCGACGTCCCCGCCGACGCTGTCGTGCCGAGCCTCGCCCATGTCACCCCCGCGTGGCTCGCCGCCCTGGTCGACCGTCGGGCTCCCCGGGAAGGCTGACGTCGGCCTCTCGCCGGTAGTGATAGGAGATCGCGTCATAGCTGCGATGCACGAGGTCCGTGGGATCGTCGTCGATCATGCCGAGGAAGCTAACGTCCCACCGGCGCCGGGGCGACCCGTTTTCTGCGCTGTCGATGTCGACGGCGCAGTCCGGCCCGATGGCCGGCCTGGCCGGCCGCGTACCTCGGGACCCGGTTCCGCGGAATCTGAATGACCGTGTCACGTGCTCGTGGCGGTGGCGGCGATCGCGGAGCGTGGCGGCGACGGGTCGGTGTTCGGGGTGGATGCGTGGGAGAGAGACCACCAGCCGCGTAGGCGCGGGGACCGCGACACGGTTCCGCGGAACACCTTGATCAACGAGGCGGATATCGGGCAACAGCCGAGTCCGGAGCGGCAGGGGTCTTCGCGGAATCACCATGATCCCTGAGCTGAAGGCCAAACGCTGGCAGCGTGACGCGGTTCCGCGGCACCTGGATCGACGGAGTAGGTCCGGAGCCGTGGCCGGCCCCGCTGCTCGGCGGTGGGAGGCGCCGTGGGGCGGCGCCTTCTGCCCTGACCGCGTTGTCAGCCGGAGGCGACGAGATAGCGCTCCCCGGGCGCGAGGCTGGTCAGGCGGTGGGGTGGGGGAGGGCGTGGCCGGCGCGGTCGAGCAGGAGGCGGGCCAGTTCGGCGGGGTGGCTGATCATGGCGTTGTGGCCGGTGTCGAGGTCGACGATCTCGTCGACGCCGCCCAACGCCTCGATGGAGCGGCGCTGGGTGGCAGGCGTCTGGGCGCGGTCGCGCAGGGTCAGCAGCCAGGTGCGGGGGACGGAGCGGTCGAGGTCGGTGCGGTCGGTGGGCTCGATCGTCACCCCGGTGGACTCGCCGTAGAGCCGGGACAGGTTGAACGCCCGCTGCTCGCGGGTCATGCCGTTGCAGAACGAGTAGCGCGCCAGCAGCCGCGGCATCGGCGCGGCGGGACGGCCGGTCGCGGCCTTGCGGCGGGCGACCCAGCCCAGGATGCCGGGTACCGTGTCGACGATCGAGCGGCCCTGTGGCGGCACGGCCGCGCCCAGCAGGATCATCCGGCGCACGCGCGTGGGACCCAGCCGCGCGACGACGCCGGGCACGGTCAGGCCGGCCATCGAATGGCCGACGATGATGAACTCGCCGATGCCGGCGGCGTCGATCTGCGCGATCGTGCTCGTCATCCAGTCGTCGACGGTGACCGTGGCCAGGTCGGCGGGCGCCGAGCGCCGGCCGGGCAGGTCGACGGCGAGGACCGGCGTACCCGGCGCCTGTAAGCCGATCTCGGCGACGGTGGGTTCCCAGCAGTCCCCGGCGTGCTGACCGCCGTGCACGAGCACGATGCCGACGTCCGCCATCCCAGACCTCCCGTATCAGTCCATCCCGGTCAACGTGAGACGACCCTAGATGATCTGACGTTTGCGTCACAAGGGGTGGCGGGCGCCCGCCGTCGGCGCCGGTGGGTTTTACGGGTGCCGGCGGGCCGGTGACGGCATCCGGCGCGAACGGGTCGTAACGTGACGGCCGGGGCGTCCGCATCGCCGACCGGCCTGGCCGCGGCGCACGGCGCACACCATCTGCGGCGTACGCCGCACACCACGATGTCGGGGATGGAGACGGGAGCGCGCGATGCCGCTGTGGCAGCAGGCCGCGGTCGGGGCCGGGGCGCTGCTGGCGCTGGCCGTGGTGNCCCGGGTGGTGCACCGGTGGTGGCCGCGGCGCGGCATCGAGCTGATCGCCGCCGCGTCCCGGGAGGCCGGCATCATCCTCGGCCTGTTCACGCTCTGGCAGATCGCCCGCATCCTCGGGGTGACCAGGGTCGCCGGCGGGATCGAACACGCCGAATGGATCTGGCGGGCCGAGCAGTGGCTGCACCTGCCGAGCGAGGTCACGCTCGAACGGTTCATGCTGCGCCACGAGACCCTGCTGCGGGCGGCGAACGACTTCTACTCCTGGGTGCACTTCCCGGCGATGAACCTGTTCCTGGTGTGGCTGTTCGCCCGCCACCGCCGCGCCTACCCGCCGGTGCGCACGACGATCGTGCTGTTCACCGGCTCGTCGCTGCTGTTCCACATGTTCCTGCCGGTGGCGCCGCCGCGGATGCTGACCTCCGTCGGCTTCGTCGACGAGGCGGTGCTGCTCGGCCAGTCGGTGTACGGCGAGTTCGGCAGCGGCGTCGCCGCGCAGCTCTCGGCGCTGCCCTCGGTGCACGTGGGCTGGGCGTTCCTCATCGCCTACGAGGTCATCCGGATCAGCCCGAGCCGGTGGCGGTGGCTGATCGTCCTGCATCCGATCGTGACGACCCTCGTCGTCGTCGTCACCGCGAACCACTTCTGGGCCGACGGCATCGTCGCGGTCGTGCTGCTGGTGCTCGCCGAGGTGGTCGGTCGGGCCCTGACCCGCGCGCTGCGTCGGCTGCGCGGGCGGATCCGCGCCCGCCGCGGCGCCGAGGCCGGGCAGGGACGCCCGGAGGCGGTCCCCGCCCTCGTCACGGTCCCGCCACCCGCCGCCGGCCCGGGGCGCCGCGACGTGCCGGCCGCCGGCTCCGACCCGACGCCCCTGCCCCGCTAGCGCGGCCGGCCCGTCCGGTGGCGCGACCGTCCGGTGGCGCGACCGTCCGGTGGGTGCGGCCGTGCCGGTCAGCCGCCGACGATGCCGCGCTCGCGCAGGTCGGCGATGGCGGCCGCGCCGTAGCCGAGTTCGGTGAGGAGGGCGTCGGTGTGCGCACCGGCGTACGTGAAGCCCTTCGGGCTGGTGGTGGAGCGGGAGAAGCGGGTGGCGGGACCGGGGCGCAGGTGCTCGTCGAACACGTCGCTGTGCACCGTCACGCAGTACTCGTCCGCCGCGGCCGGTTCCACCTGGATGATCGTCTGCTGGGAGCGTCCGGCGACCTCGACGCAGCCGACACCGGCGGCGGTGAGGTCGCGTTCCCAGTCGGCGGCCGGCCGGGTGCCGAACGTCTTGGCCAGCACGTCGGCGAGGGCGGCGTCGTGCTCGGCCCGGCCCGGCGCGGTCGCGAACCTCGGGTCGGCGTCGAGGTCGGCGTGGGCGGCGAGCGCCGCGGCCAGGCGCGGCCACTCCTTGTCCGCGGGGGCGGCGAGGAACACCCAGCCGGGCGCGGCCGGGTAGATCCGGTAGAGGGCGGACAGCCCCCAGGCATCGTCGTCGACCTCCCGCGGCGCCGGCCTGCCGGGGTAGTCCACGACCTGGTCGAGGATGGCGTGCGTCGCGGTCGCGAGCATCGTCGTCGTCAGCGTGCCCGTGGCTCGGCCCCGGCTGCGGGCGACAAGGCCCAGCAGGATCGCCGAGGCGGCGCCAAGGGCGGCGATGCCGTCGGCCTGCACCGGCACGGCGGCCGTGGCGGCGAAGCAGCGCACCGCGCCGATCTTCTTCTGCGCCACGGTGGTCACCGCGCTCTGCACGCCGGGGGCGTCGGTCAGCGCCAGCCCGCTGGCCGCGCCGATCGCCGGGGCGTAGGCCGGGCGGCGGCCGTAGGGGCCGTCGGTGCCGTAGCCGGGGGCGTTGACGTAGACGAGGTCGGGGTTGAGGGCGCGCAGCGTCGCGGCGTCGACGCCGGCGCGTTCGGCGGCGCCCGCCCGGAACGCCTGCAGCACCACGTCGGCCCGCCTCGCGAGGTCGTGGACGATCGCGCGGCCCTCGTCGGTGGCCAGGTCGACGCACAGGCTCTCCTTGCCCTGCATGACCTTGGCGCCGCCGGACTCGGGGAAGCCGGCGACCTGGCGGATGGTGTCGCCGTCCAGTGTCTCGATCTTGATGACGCGGGCGCCGAGGTCGGCGAGCAGGGTCGCGGCGAACGGCCCGGCGAACATCAGCCCGAAGTCCAGCACGGTGATCCCGGCGAGCGGGTGCCCGGCCGCGCCGCCCGCCGGCGGCGCGGTCGGGGCGGCGGGCGCGGTCGGGGCGGCCGACTGGCCGAGGCGGGGTGCGGGCGCGAGCTCGCGCAGCGGGCGGCCGTCGGCCTGGACGAGGGTGGAGGGCTGCACGACCGGGCCGAGCTCGGGGTCGGTGACGGTGACGCGGCGGCCCTCGTGGACGAGCTGCGGGTGGGCCAGCGCGTCGGCGCCGCGGCGGAACGGTTCGGCGGAGATGTCGCCGTTGGCGGCGAAGACCTCCTCCCATTCGGCGAGGGTCCGCTGCCCGACCCGTTCGATCATCAGCTCCCACAGCTCGGTGCGCAGTTCCTGCGTCGGCAGGGCGGGGATGCCGGCCCACTTCGGGTCGGTGAACACGTCCCCCAGGCCTAACTCCCGCATCAGCGCGACGAACAGCCGCGGCTCGACCTGCGCGAACTGCAGCCAGGTGCCGTCCTTCGTCGGCGCGGTCAGCAGCGGGTACACCAGCGGCCCCTGGACCTCCCCGGCGGCGTTGAACGCGTTGACGACGGTGAACGCCTCGGGCCAGCGGATGCCGACGATCTCGGTGTAGAAGTTCCAGGTGTCCAGGGCGCCGACACCGCGGGCGAGGTCGGCGGCGACCTGCTGGCCCAGCCCGCTGGCGTCGCGTTCGAGCAGCGCGGCGAGGATGCCGTGCACGGCGGTGTGCGCCGCGCCCCAGGAGGCGAACGGCACCGACACGTACGCCGGCCCGCGCCGCGCCGTGATCGCCTCCTTGACGTGGAAGACGCCGAGCTTCGCCAGCACCAGGCCCTCGTAGCCGGGCAGGTCGCGCCACGGCCCGGCCGGCCCGAAGCCGGTGATCGACGCGCTGACCAGCCGCGGGTGGGCCGCCGCGAGGTCGGCGGCGGTCAGCCGCAGCGCCGCGAGCGTCTCCGGCCGGTACGTGGTGACCAGGACGTCGGCGTCGGCGAGCAGGGCGTCGAGCTCGTCGCGGCCGCCGTCGGCGCGCAGGTCCACCACGACGCTGCGTCGGCCGCGGCCGAGGACCGGCCAGTCGACCCGCCGGCGCAGCGCGCTGCCGCCGGGCGGCTCGACCAGCACGACGTCGGCCCCGGCGTCGGCGAGGAACAGCGTCGCCAGCGCCCCGGGCAGGCTGCCCGACAGGTCGACGACGCGCAGCCCCGCCAGGGGTCCCTGGTCGGCCGGCCCGGCCTGTCCGCCGTCGGAGGTGGTCTGTGTCACGCCGTTCTCCCTCGTCCACGATGAACCCGGCATCCGTGACGGGCATCATAGTGCACTAGGTCATCGAAGAGCACTATCTCATCGGGCGTGCGGGCCGGGCGGCGGGTCAGTGGGGCTGCTGCGAGGTCGCCGCCTCGGGGCGAAGGTCGGCGAGGGTGAGCGGGTGCGCCGGGGGATCGGGCAGGATGGTGACGGAGTGCACCTGCCCGCCGGCGTCGACGTGGACGAGCTCACCCGAGCGCAGCGAGCGCCAGCCGGGATGATCGTCCATGGGCTCGCTGGCGACGACGACGGCGGGCGCGTTGGCCAGCTCCGCCGCGTGGACCCGCGTCGCCCCTGTGGCGTCGCTGTGGTCCAGCGGCTGGCCGCCGCCGGGTCGCCGCAGCAGGTACAGGCGGTTGGTGTCCGGGTAGCGCAGCGCCCACAGGTCCCCGGGCGCGATCAGGATCAGATTGATGCTGTAGACCGGCAGGGTGGCGGCCACCCAACGCACCGCGGCGGTGATCCCGCCGGCGACGTCACCGCCGGCGATCTGGATCTCCCGGGTGATCAGGGCGAAGAGCCGTTCGGAGTCGGTGTCACCGGCGACCTGCGCCATGGCGGCACCGAGATGCTCCTGCAGCACGTCGAGGCCCTCGATCACCCCGTTGTGCGCGAACAGCCGGCCGTCCTGGCGGAACGGGTGGGTGTTGCGCGGCGCGAGCCCGCCGGTGGAGGCGTGCCGGACGTGGGCGACGAACGTCGTCGACTGTGCCTGGCGCGCCCGCGCGGCGAACTGGCGGTCCTCCCAGGCGGCGATCGGCTGGCGGAACAGCTCCGCCCGGCCGTCGGCGTCGAAGTAGCCCAGACCCGTGCCGTCCGGGTTGCGGTGGCTCTGCTCGTCGAGGCTGTCCGGGGCGTCGAGCAGCCAGAACGTGGCCCGGGTCCGTCGCGGGGCCCCGGTCAGCCCGAACAGTCGGCACATCGGCGCACGTCCTTCCTGACCCGTCCCGGCGTCGTCCGTCCCGGCGTGGTCCGTCCTCGCGTGGTCCGTCCTGGCGTCGTCCTACCCTGGGGGCGGCCCGGGAGGTGCGAGGGACGGGGGCGCCGGACCCGCGCTCAGGCGCATCCAGTCCTGGTGGACGACGCAGCGCCCGGCGCCGGCGCGCTTGGCGGCGTACATCGCGATGTCCGAGGCGTTGAGCAGGCGGTCGGGGTCGGTGAGGCCGGGCCCGGAGACCGCCACGCCGGCGCTGGCGGTGATGGTGATGGTGCTGGTGCTGGTGCTGCCGTCGATCGCCACCGGCTCGGCGAGGGAGGCCAGGACCCGCGCGGCGACCCGCTCCACGGTGTCGGCCGACTCGATCCGCGTGCAGAGCACGGCGAACTCGTCGCCGGCGAGGCGGGCGACGACGTCGCACGGTCGCACCGCGGCACGCAGCCGGCGGGCGACCGTGCGCAGGAGCGCGTCGCCGGCCAGATGCCCGTAGGTGTCGTTGACCGCCTTGAAGCTGTCCAGGTCGACGAACACGATGCCGGTGCGCCCCGCGCCCGCCCGGCCCTCGCCGTCCCCCGCCCGGTGGTCCTCCGCCAGGCTGCTGCGCAGCCGCTCCAGCAGCGATGCCCGGTTGGGCAGGCCGGTGAGCAGATCGTGCTGCGAGCGGTAGCGGATCTCCCGCTCGGCGGCGAAGCGGGCCGCGGCCGCACCGAGCACGCCGGCCACCGCCGCCACGAAGCTGCGTTCGGAGTCGTTGAAGGCCCCGACCCCCGCCGGCAGGACGGTCCCGGGGGAGGTGTACGGGGGCCCGGCGGCGCCCGGGGGCCGCTGGACGGCGAGGACCGCCGAAGGTTCGCCGCGCAGACCTATCGGCTCGGCGAGGACGAACCAGCCGTCCTGGCGCGGGTCCACCTCGCCGCCGGCGGTCGCCGACTCGCCGCCGGCGGTCGCCGACCGTGACCCCGCGGGTCCGCGCAGGGCCTGCTGGGCGATCGCGGCGGCCACGGTCCGCGACACCGACGGACCGTCGGTGGCCACCAGGCCCAGCGCGCCGGTATCCCCGTCGACCTCGTGCAGGGTCGCCGTCGCCCCCAGATGTTCGGCGAGCACCGCCGTCGCCCGGCGCCACAGCACGGCCGGCTCGAGGGTGACCAGGGCCTCGCGGGCGAGGTCGGCGAGGTGGGCCTGCGCGGCGCGGGCGCTTTCCCGCTCGGTGATGTCGATCGTGATGGCCGCGACCAGGCTGACCTGGCCCATGGGGTCGCGGATCGGCATCACGTGCAGATCGAGGTAGCGGCCGAACGCGCCGACGATCCGCGCGCCGGGCTCACCGGCGAGACCCCGGCGCAGCAGGGCCATCGGCTGCGGATGATCGGCGAACACGTCGAACACCGACGCCGACTCGGCGGCGGCGAGGCCCGCGGCCTCCTCGGCCGTGTGCGCGCCCAACCCGAACACCGAGCGACCCGACTGGTCGATCAGCAGCATCGACACCGGGCTGTGGTCCAGCACGAGCCGCAGATACCGGTTCGCCTGCTCCTGCTCGGTGACGTCCTGCACCCGGCTGACGACCTGCGGCCCGTCGTCCCCGGGCACCGCCGTGGCGACGATCAGCACCGGCACCAGCGAGCCGCCCGGGCGGACCAGGCGCACCGCCAGCGGCGGCTCCGGCGCCTCGCCCGCGGCCCGGCCGCGCACCGCAGAGTGGGCCGGGTCCGGTGGGAGGTGGGCGAGCTGCCGGTGGTGGTAGTCCCGCAGCCGGGCGGCGTCGCCGGGCAGCAGGTGGTCCCCCAGCCGGGAGCCGATCAGCGCGGCCCGGTCGCGGCCGAGGATCCGGCTCGCGGTGTCGTTGACGTCGCTGATCACGCCGTCGGACGCCGTGGTGGCCAACAGGCCGATGTCGAGACGTTCCAACAGACAGTCGGTCACGTCCAGGGCGGGTCCGGCGGTCCTCCCTCCGTCGAGCGACGCGGATCGCGGCACCCGTTGGGCGTACCCGGTACCGGTGGCCGGAATCGTCGTGAACGGACCGGTCACACCCCTGTCGTCACCCGGCCGGCGCTGAGGCGCGGCGCTGCCCGCCGTCGACGCGCCGACGCCCTGGTCGACCTCGCGTCGGGCGAGCGGGGGGCCGGCCGCCAGTCCGTTCCGCCGGCCGACCTACCACCGTGGGTGCGGTCGCCGTCCGTGCCTGACAATTGTCATAACCGGCTGATTTCTACCTACAGGATCCGCATACTGTGACGGTGCGAAAGCGTTGTCGCGTACCGGGTGCGCGCGGCCGGCCCCGGCGGGGGGACGCCCGCGGGAGGTGGACCGCTGGCGACGGCGCCGCGGTCGGTGCCCGGGCGGGGCGCAAGACGGCCCGGTGAGCGGACCGGCGCCCGCCGGGCAAGCGGATCAGGCTCGATCGGCCGGGCCCGAGCTGGTCTGGTATGCAAGCTACGGCTCGAACATGCGCAGGGCCCGGCTGACGTACTACCTCGCCGGCGGTTGCCCGCCGGGCAGCGACCACCGCCATCCCGGCTGTCGTGATCCCCGCCCGCCGCGGTTGGCGGTTCCGGTCATGCTGCCCGGCGCCCTGTACTTCGCGCTGGAGTCGCGGATCTGGACGGGCGGCATCGCCTTCTACGACCCGGCGGCCCCCGGGGAGGTCGCCGGCCGGGCCTACCTGCTCACCGCCGGCCAGTTCGCCGACGTCGCCGCCCAGGAGATGCACCGCGCCCCCGACGTCGACCTCGACCTGGCCGCCGTGCTGCGCACCGGCCGGGCCCGGGTGGGTCCAGGCCGCTACGAGACGCTGGTGCTCGTCGGCCACCGCGCCGGCGTCCCCGTTCTGACGTTCACCGCGCCGTGGTCGCTGGCCGACGTGCGTCCCACCGTGCCGTCGGCCGGCTACCTGGCCATGCTCGCCGCCGGCCTGCGCGAGGCGCACGGCTGGCCGCCCGGCCGGATCGCCGGGTATCTCGCCACCCGGCCCGGTGCCGTCGGGGCGTGGCAGCCGGCGGACATCGAACGCCTCGTCGCCGAGTAGGGCGCCGTGCCCGGGCGGCATGGTGCGGTTCCGCGGAACACCAGGCGTCGGACTCGGGGCTGGTGCTGGTACAAGATAATCAACACTGTTGACGGTGCAGTACGCCAAGATCTTGATCTTGAAGTCGAACACCTCGCGACACCACCACCACCAGCAGCACTCGTGGCCGGGTGTTTGCGCGCCGTCAGAAGAGTGATCTGGCTGACATGGATTACTGTTCATACTAGGTTCACGGCCTGGGGGTTCAGGCAGCGGGTGTGCAGCGAGGAGGAGCGGACGATGAGCAGACCGTTCGAGGGCGTGAGCGTCGTCGAGATCGCCGGTTGGACGTTCGTGCCCGCCGCGGGCGCGATCCTCGCCGACCTCGGCGCCGACGTCGTCAAGGTCGAGCCGCCCACCGGCGACCCGCAGCGCCTGCTGCGCAACCTGCTCAACCAGGACGACAGCGGTCCCAACCCGTTCCTGGAGATCCCCAACCACGGCAAGCGCAGCGTCACCCTCGACCTGACCACCTCGGCCGGCCGTGAGCTGCTGCTGCGCCTCGTCGCCGACGCCGACGTGTTCCTCACCAGCTACCTGCCGGCGTTACGCACCCGCCTCGGCATCGACGTCGACGACCTGCGGGCGGTGAACCCCCGCCTGGTCTACGTGCGCGGCAGTGGCTGGGGTAGCCGCGGCCCGATGGTCAACACCGGCGGGTACGACTCGGCGGCGGCCTGGTCGAGCTCGGGGACCCTGCACAAGCTCACCGGCGCCGCCGACGACGAGCCGGTCGCCCAGCCGGCGGCCTTCTACGACCTGCAGGGCAGCAACACCATCGCCGGCGCCGTCGCGATGGCCCTCTACCGCCGGGAGCGGACGGGCGAGACCGCCGTCGTCGACGTCTCGCTGCTCAACACCGGCATGTGGGCGCTGGGTGCGGACATCGCCGCCGCGCCGTTCACCGGCGAGGTGCCGCGGGCCGACCGCCGCGCCCCGGGAAACCCGATCGTCAACTACTACCGGACCAAGGACGGCCGCTGGATCAACCTGGTCTGCCTGCAGGCCGACCGGTTCTGGGACGAACTGTGCCTGGTCCTCGACCGTCCCGAGCTCGTCGCCGACCCGCGGTTCCTCGACGCCGCCGCCCGCTTCACCCACAACCGTGCCTGCGTCGAGGTGCTCGACGGCATCTTCGCCGAGCGCACCCTCGACGAGTGGCGCGAAACCCTGGCCGGGTTCTCCGGGGTGTGGGCGCCCGCACTGACCCCCGCCGAGGTCCACGATCATGTCCAGGTCCGGGAGAACGGGTACCTCTCCGAGCTGACCGCCGAGAACGGCACGCCGTTCCGGGTGGTCGTCCCGCCCTACCAGTTCGACGGCGAACCCGCCCGCGCCCGCACCCGCGCTCCCGAACTCGGCGCCGACACCGCCGAGGTGCTGCGCGGCCTCGGCCTCGACGCCGCCACCGTCGACGACTACCGCGCCCAGGGCGCCTTCGGCTGAGCCTCGCGACCCGGCCGAGTGGCCGTCCTCGGGTGGGTGGCCGTCCTCGGGTGGGTGGCCGTGCTCGGGTGGGTGGCCGTGCTCGGGTGGGACGGTCGCGGCGTCCGGCGGTCAGGCGAACAGGACGCGGGCCACGTGGTCGGTGTCGGTGTACTCCCGGACGGAGACGATGCGACCGTCGCGGACCTCGAAGATGCCGAGGCACTGGTTGTCGTACGGTGCGCCGCTGGCGGCGGTGCCCCGGGAGGTCCAGGTGGCGACGACCCGCGGGCCCTCGGCGAGGATGCCGGTCAGCTCGACGAGCAGCGGCGCGCCGCTCTGCAGCCGCCTGCCCATCCCGCCGAGGAAGTCGTCGACGATGCGGGCGCGTCCCCGCCACTCACCCGAGATCGGCAGACTGCCCGGATAGTGCCAGACGGCGTCGGCGGCGAAGCTGTCGCGGATCACCGCGGCGTCGCCGTCGCGGACGGCCTCCACGTAGCGGACCACCACCGCCCGCGCGTCGTCGCTCGCCGGTCCGGCGGATGCGGGGCCTCCGGTCGCGGGGCTGGCGGGATTCGTGGTCAACGTTCCTCCCGGGTGAGAACGGCGTTGTCGCGGACGTGCCAGCCAGCCTGCCGCCCGGTCGCCGTCGCCGGCCAACAGCCGTCCGTCCGCCTTGACAACCGAGGGTGGTCGGCCATGGTGGTGACCGTGGATCTCGACCTGGGCCAGGCGCGGGCCTTCGTGGCAGCGGCCGAGGAGCTGCACTTCGGCCGGGCCGCCCGGCGACTGTTCCTCACCCAGCAGGCGCTGTCCAAACGGATCGCCCGGCTGGAGGACGCTCTCGGCGTCGCGCTGTTCCACCGGTCCGGGCACGCGGTGGAGCTGACCGACGCGGGACGGCGGTTCCTGGAGCCGGCCCGGGCGGCGCTGCGGGCCGGGGACCGTGCTGTCGCCGCGGCCAGAACGGAACTCCGTCCGCTGCGCGTCGACGTGTGGGGCCACCTCTACGGCCCGATGCGCACCCTGCGGGCCGTCCTCGACGACGCCCCGACGCTCGCCATGGAACTCGGCGCCAGCCGCGACCTGCCCACGGCCGTCGACGCGCTGACCCGCGGATCGATCGACCTCGGCTTCGGTCGCGTGCACGCGATCACCGATCACGCCCTCACCGATCACACCCCCCGCGAGCACGCGGGTGCTGGCGGGGGCCTCGCACCGTCGTTCGCGCACCGGCTCGTCCGCCTGGAGCCACTCGACGTGGTCCTCCACCCCGCCCATCCGCTGGCCGGCGGCGGGCGGGTGCGTCCCGCGGACCTGCGCGGCAGCGTGCTGTGGTGCCCGGCGCCCCTCGACCGGCTGGATTTCCTGCGCCGCTTCGCCGGCAGGTTCGGGATTGCGGCCGAGACGGCCGCGGCCAACCTCGGCCTGGAACCGTTGCTGGAGCGTCCGCGCACGGACCCGCGCTACGTCTGCGTGCTGCCCGCCGAGATGGTGCTGCCCGCCGACGCCGGCCTGCGAGGGGTGCCGCTGGTGGACCCGACGCCGCTGTACGCGTGGTCGCTGCTGTGGCGGGGCGAACCGTGCGCCGCGGGCCGCGACCTGCAGCGCGCCTTCGCCGAGACCGCCGCCCGCCGTCGCTGGCTCGAGTACGCACCCGGCCGCGACTGGCTTCCCGACGCCGATCACGCGCGGCTGGCGGGGTCAGTCGTTCGACACGGATGGTGACATGAGGGGTGGACTCTCACTCTCCGTGCCGAGACCGGCGCCAGAATTAACGCGGAGGAAGCCTGAGTTAATTTTGAGTGAACCCTCGTGTGTGACTCTGAGGTATGCAGACAGGCGGTGTTCCCGAGGCCGAAATCGTGACGATAGTCGCGTCAATCAACGATATTCCCAGCATGGAGCAAACCGACGCGATGCTCGAAGAACTACGCCAGCTTCCTCGCAACGCCGACACGGTCAAGCTGATCGACGACCTGCTGGAGCTCAGATCGCTACTCGGCGCGCGCTGAGAACGCGCGCCGAGTAGCGAAGGAAAGCTGGGCGACGCACCGACTAACCAATGGCGCGCCGGGATTGGCCGGCCTGAGCTACGAGGCTACTGCTGGGCGCCGAACGGCTGGCCCTGCTGGCCCTGCTGGCCCTGGTTCCCCAGGTTCCCCTGGCCGCCCTGCTGGCCGCCGCCGAAACGCTCGCCGGAGCCGCCGAGCCCGCCCTGGCCGCCACCGACGCCCGCCAGCTCACGCAGGCGGTTCTCGACGTAGCGCTCGCTGTGGTGCGTCTTGTCCGCAATGCGCGCGACGAGGTCCTCGATGTCGGTCGCGGCATCGAGGTCCGCCGTGCTGACCTGACCGAACTGGTCAAGGATGCGGTAGCGGATCTGCCGCCAGTTCTGGCGCAGCTGCTGCTCCACCTGCTGGCGCTGCTGCTGCTGGTCCTGCTGGGCCATTTTATGATCCCTTCCGGTCATTATCCGAACGCGCTGAGGGCGCGGAAGGGACGCTACCCCAGCCCGTCCGGCCAGCGCCAAACCGACGTGGAATTAGAATGTCTGCGCCCAGCTCCGGGCATCTGACGCCACAATCGGAAGCGTCCCGGACGGGTGCCTGTGACGGAATTTAAAGGCGGAAGAACGAACAACAAGGACTCGCCGATCACCCTTTTACGGTCTTCCTGGCCGCGTCTCGCCGGTAACGCCCGGCCTCGGCTGCTACGCACGGTCGATGCTCTCGTGCCGTGTTCACCTGCTCCAGGCGGCGGGTACACGGGTCAGATGTCGTCAACATCCCGGCCTGTGCCGGCTGTCGGACGGGCCGCCACCGGTGGCGCCGGGCGGATCTTCCTCGTCGGGCTGATGGGCTCGGGCAAGTCGACGGTGGGCCGGGCGCTCGCGGATCGGCTCGGCCGGCCCTACCTCGACAACGACGCCCTGCTCCAGCAGCGAACCGGACTCGACGCGCCCGCCCTGGCCGACCTGGGCCGCGCAGCCCTGCACGACCAGGAGTCGCGGCAGCTTCACGCTCTGCTCGATACCCCGGCGCCGTATGTCGCCGGGATCGCGGCCAGCGTCGCCGACAACCCCGACGACCTCGGCCGCATCGCCGACGCCGGCCGCGTCGTCTACCTGCGGGCGACCCCGGCGACCCTGGCCCGGCGGGTCGGCCGCGGCCAGGGCCGGCCCTGGCTCGGCGAGGACCTGCTGACCACCCTGAACGAGATGTTCGCCGCCCGCGACGACGCCTACCGCCGCGTCGGGCAGGTCGTGGACACCGAGGGCCGCGACCCGCACGAGATCGCCGCCGAGCTCGCCCGCGTGGTCGGTACCGGCTGACCGCCGCCCCGTGGACGCGGCGCGGGGCGGGGGTGGGGTGGCCTGCCGGTCTCGGTCTCAGGCCCCGGGCGGATGCCCGGCGGCGGGCAGGCCGAAGGCGCGGATCACCGCGGCCGCGTCCGCCACGCCGGCGGCCTGTTCCGGGGTGAGTGCACCGAGCGGGGACCGGGCGACCCGCTCCCACACCACGGCCATCGCCTCGAACAGCTCCGGCGGCAGGCCCGCGGCGGCCTGGGTCGCGGCGATCTCGCGCATCTCGGCGACGTAGCGGTCCGCCTTGCTCGCCGACAACGCGAGCCACGATCCGAGCCCGTCGACCTGGGCGGGGAATGTCGGCCCCAGGTCGTCGAGCATCACGTCGAGCACCCCGGCCTGCTGCGCCGCCGCGGTCGCCTGCAGGAAGAGGGCGGCGAGCCCCTTGTAGACACTCGCCGTGCTCATCTTCAGCGCGCTCGCGGTGCCCACCGGACCCGCCAGGACGCGCGATTCGAGCCGGGAATGGGCCAGCGCGGCGATCTCACCGGCTCGCGGCCCGCTCAGGTACAGCCGGGTGCGGGCTCGCCCGGACGCCGCCTGGGGCGGCGGGCCGGAGATCGACCCGTCGACGAGGTCCAGGCCGCCCAGGGCCTGCCCCACCCGCGCGAGCGTGGCGGGGGAGACCGCGTTGAGGTCGGCGACCAGCGGGGTCGCTCCCGACGCGGCGGCCGACTGACGGATGGCGCCGGCCACCGCAACGGCCTCGCCCGGCGGCACCACCGACAGGACGATGTCCGCCGCCCCGACCGCCCCGTCGAGGGAGTCGACGAGGTCCAGGCCATCCGCGAGCGCGCGGGTCCGCTCCGAGCGGCCCGCCACACAGGCCACCACCCGGGCGCCGCCCTCGACGTAGCCGCGCCCCAGCGCCGAGCCCATCGCGCCGGGGCTCACGATCGCCACCATCACCACCCGGCATCTCCCTTCGCGGCGCGACCCGGACCGTGCTCCCGGCGCGATCCCGGCCGATGTCGGTGCCTGGCGCCCGGTGCCTGGCGCCCGGTGCCTGGCGCCCGGTGACGTCGGCGACGTCGGTGACCCACCGTGATCCAAGAACTGTGATCCAGGATAGGCGTTCGACCGGGTCGGCCCGCCCGTCACCGGCGCGGGTCCGTCGCGGTATGCCCGCATCCCTCCCCGACCGATTCGTACGGGGAGTCCGTGTCTGAGGCGTAGCTCCATCGGATGAACCACCATGGTGTGGTGGGCGTCGTCGGGCGCCGGCCGCCGGCAGGGGCGGTGACGCTCGTCACCGGCGGGGACGGGCCCCGACGGCGCCGGCGGTAGTCGGAGGGGATCGTGAGAACGGCGGTGCGGAGCAGATGATCAGCGGTCAACCCCACGTGCGCGTCCTTCGCCCGGTCGCCCGCCCGCCGGACCCGTCGGCGGCCGGCTCCCCGCCCGCCATCCACCCGTCCACCAGGATCCCGTCGGTCAGGGTGATCCCCTCGGCCACGCCCACGACCGCCCCGTCCCCCACGACCGCCCCGTCCCCTGCAACCGCCCCGTCCCCCACGACCTCCGACACCCGCGAGGAATCGGGAACGGAATCACCGAGCGCGGAATCACCGCCCGCAGCGGACCCGACCGGACGCCGGGTGGCGGCAGACCCCCCGGGTGCGCAGGGCGTCGCCGCTGCGGGGACCGCCGATCCTGCGGCCGGGGCGGACCTCGGCGAGGACGCGCAGACCGTGATTCTGCCGGCGGCGGCAGACAGTTCCAGGGATGCGGCGACCGGGACGGCACCGGCAGCCGCGGTGGCGGTGGCGGTGGCACCGGCGGTGGCGGACGGTGCGGGGGAGGCGGACGGTGCGGGGGAGGCGGACGGTGCGGGGGAGGCGGCGACCGAGCGGGCGCCGGCTGCGGCGGATCTCGCGGCGGGCGCGGAGAACATGGCGGATGGGGACACTGCGGGCGGGGACACTGCGGGCGGGGTGGACTCCGCGGCAGCGTCCGGGCCACCACCCGAGGACGACGACGGCATCGGGCCGTTGTGGGCCGCGCTGCGTGAGGACCGGTTCGTGCTGTCCCGGTGCCTGGACTGCCGAAGCTGGCTGCCACCGCGCCCGGAACGCTGCCGGCACTGCGCGGGGTCGACGGACTTCGCACCGTCGGCCGGCACCGGCGTCGTCGAGAGCTACCTCGTCATCCGCCATCCCAGCGTGCCCGCGTTCGCCGGCCGCCCGCCGTACGTCCTCGCGCTGGTCAGCCTGGACGAGGGGGTCCGGCTGCCCGGCCGGCTCGACGGGGTCGCGCCGGGGGAGGCGAGGATCGGCCAACCCGTCCGGGCGGCGTTCCACGTCCGCCCCGGCGCGGACACCCCCAGCGTCCTCTTCCGCCCGCGCCGACCGACGGGCGCCGGGGCCCGCTAGGGCGCGTCTGCAGTCGTGATCACGGGGGTTGGTGCGCGTTCCTCACATGCTGTGGGAGCAGCCGTCGGCCGGCCGTGGCGCCGGGCGGGATCGAGCCAGGCGAGGCGGGCCATCAGGGCGGTCATCACCACGACCAGGACAAGGCCGAGCCAGAACGCGGACTCGGCGGCGCGGATGTGCGCGCCGCGGTCGGGATGGATGCCCAGCCGGGAGAAGAACACCGCGCCGAGGACGGCGACACCGGTGACGCTGGCGAACTGCTGGGTGGTGGTCAGGACCCCGGCGGCGACCCCGGACCGCTCGCGGGGGACGCCGGCCAGCGGCGCGCCGACGAGCGAGGGCAGGATCAGCCCGTTGCCGGCCCCGATCCCGGCGATCCCGGCGACGAGCCAGGCGGGGGACAGGCCGCCGGGATGGGTGTGCAGGGCCACCGCCAGGGTCAGGAAGCTCAGGGCGGTCACGGCGCAGCCCGCCAGCAGCACCGCCGGGCCGAGGCGGGCGACCAGGCGGCGCCCCAGGAACGAGCTGCCGATCGCCAGCAGGCCCATCGGCGCGAACGCCAGCCCGGCCGCCAGCGGACCGAGCCCGAGTCCCGCCTGCAACAGCAGGCTCAGCACGAACAGGCAGCTGCTGAACGACGCCATGAACGCGGCGTTCACCGCGAGACCGGTGGCGAACGTCGCGGTGTGGAACAGGGCGGGATCGACGAGGGGCTGCCCGCCGCCGCGCGCCACGGACCGCTCCCAGCGCACTGCGGCCGCCATCGTGGGGACGGCGGCGGCCAGCAGCAGCCAGCCCCACACCGGCCAGCCGGTCTCGTGCCCGATCACCAGCGGCAGCAGCGCGAGCCCGAGCCCGCCGGAGATCCCTACCGCCCCGGGAACATCCAGCTCCAGCCCGGCGGCGGTCCGCCGCTCGGCGCGGGGCAGCACCCATCTCGCCACCGCGGCGACGGCGACGCCGACCGCCGCGGTGGCGAGGAAGACGGCCCGCCAACCCAGGCCGAACACGTCGGCGTCGAGCAGCAGCCCGCCGAGCACCTGCCCGCCGATCCCGCTGACCGCGCCGGCCACCCCGTACCAGGCCAACGCGCGGGAGCGCTCGGCGTCGGTGAACGACGCGGTCACCAGGGCCAGGATCTGGGGGACCATCGCCGCCGCGGTCAGGCCCTGCGCCATGCGGGCCGCCACCAGCTCGACGGGTCCCTGCGCGAGCCCGCACAGCAGTGAGGCCGCGGCGAAGCCGGTCACCCCGGCGAGGAACAGGCGGCGGTGGCCGAACAGGTCACCGAGCCGCCCGCCGGTGACGACTCCCGCCGCGTAGGTGAACACGTAGCCGCCGACGACGAGCTCGAGCGCCGCGGGTCCGGCGCCGAGCCGGCGTTGCAGGTCGGGGATGGCGACGTTCACCACGTTGGCGTCGAAGCCGTACAGGACGTAGGCGGCCAGCACCACCGGTAGCAGCAGCCGGCCGTCGGGATCTCTCTTGCAAGGCATACTGCTGGTTATACCAATCGCTGGCATCGCCAATGAATAGGGGTGCCAGCGGCCGACGGCTAGGATGGGGATCATGACGGTGTCCGACGCTCTGCTGCCCGCCGCGCTGCGTCACCGCACGAGTTTCGTACTCGCCCGGCTCGCCGCCCTGTCCCGGATGCACTGTGCCGAGCGGTTGGCGACCCTCGGCCTCAACCAGCACCAGCACGCGATCCTGTGCTGCCTGGACGAGTTCGGCCCGGCCATCCAGCGCGACGTCGCCGCCCGTCTCGACCTCGACAGCGGCGACCTGGTGTCCTTCCTCGACCGGCTGCAGACGGCCGAGCTCATCCGCCGCGACCGCGACCCGCGCGACCGGCGCCGCCAGATCCTCACCATCACCCAGGCCGGCCAGCGCCTGCTGAACCAGGCCGAGACGCTGCTCGACGAGGCGGAGCCCGAGCTGTTCGCCGGGTTGGCCGCCGCCGAGGTCGAGCAGTTGCGCGCCCTCGCGGCCGGCGTGTTGACGCGGCACACCGCGCAGGCATGGCGGCACCAGGGTGCCCCCGCCTGACGGCGACCAGTCCTGCGCGGTCACCAGGGATAGCGGTCACCAGGGATAGGTGCCGCCGTTCTCGCTCAGGAACACCCCTGAGCCGTCCTCGTGGCGGGTGAGTACCTGTGCCGCGATGCGAGCGCCGCCTTCCTCGGCGGTGTCGTGGCCGGTGTGGCCGTTGAGGTCGGTGGCGCAGAAGCCTGGTGACAGGGCGTTGACGGTGATGCCGTCGGCGCGCAGATGCCGCGCGTAGACAAGAGTGATCGCGTTCAGCGCGGCCTTGGAGGAGTTGTAGCCGAGCAGCTGGGCGTAGCTTTCCAGCGCCGGGTCGGGGCTGGCCAGGAACGCGACCGTGCCGAGCCCGCTGGAGACGTTGCCGACGAATCCGCTGCGGGACCTGCGCAGCAGCGGGATCATGGCGTTGGTGACGGCGACGACGCCGAAGACGTTCGTGTCGTAGATCTCCCGCAACGCAGTGACGGGAAGTTCCGACGGCGGACGCCTCCGGTCACGGGTGATACCGGCGTTGTTGACCAGGACGTCCAGGTGACCGTACTCAGCGTCGATGAACGCCGCGGCCTGCGCGATCGTCGACTCGTCGGTGACGTCGAGGTGGACGAAGGTGACGTCCAGTCCGCGCTGGGCGAGGGCCGCGGCGGCCGGTCCACCGAGGCGCGGGTTGCGGGCGCCCAGCAACACGGTGTGCCCGTCGCGGGCGAACGACGTCGCCGAGGCGAAGCCGATGCCCTTGTTCGCCCCAGTGATCAGAACGACCTTCTTGGTCGTGGTCGAGGTCATGCCTGTACCGTGCCGCCTGGGAGCGGGGCCGCGGGAGAGCCTCGTCGAGGGTGGTACCGGCCATCCCATGGTGCCGATGCCGGCGGTAGGACACGCTGAGTCCATGGAAAAAGTGGACCGCGGCGAGCTGGCCGCGTTCCTGCGCCATCGCCGAGCCCGGCTACAGCCCGACGACGTCGGCCTGGAAGCCGGCTACCGTCGCCGCACGCCCGGGCTGCGCCGGCAGGAGGTCGCCCAGCTCGCCGGGATGTCCGTCGAGTACTACATCCGCACCCGTCCGGGTGCCCGGCAACGTCACGACGCAACCAGCGCGGAGCAGTTCGCCCGCGAGTCCGTCGCGGATCTGCGCGCCGCCGCCGCACGCTATCCCCACGACGCGGGCATTCGCGATCTTGTGCGTCGGCTCCTCGACGCCAGCGATGACTTCGGCCGGCTGTGGAACGAACACGAGGTGCGGGTCCGGCGCTCGACGCGCAAGCGGCTGAACCATCCCGACGTCGGCTGGCTCGATCTCGACTGCGACGCGCTGCACGATCCCGAGCGAGACCAGTGGATCATCCTGTACAGCGCGGCACCCGGGACTCCCACCCACCGGGCGCTGCAACTTCTCAAGGTCATCGGAACGCAGCGGCTCGGCGCACCCGCCGAGCCACCACAGCTCAGAAGTTGATCATGTGGCCGGCGAGGCCGTGGATCGCCTCCTTGACGGACTCGCCCAGCGTCGGGTGGGCGTGCACGTTGCGGGCGAGCTCGGCGACGGAGAGATCCCAGCGCTGCGCGAGGGTCAGCTCCGGCAGCAGTTCGGTGACGTCGGGGCCGATCAGGTGCGCGCCGAGCAGCTCGCCGTACTTGGCGTCGCTGAGGATCTTCACGAAGCCGGCGGTCTCGCCGAGGCCGTGCGCCTTGCCGTTCGCCGAGAACGGGAACTTCGCGACCTGCACGTCGAAGCCCTTCTCCCGGGCCTGCGCCTCGGTGTAGCCGAAGCTGGCGACCTGCGGCTGGCAGTACGTCGCCCGCGGGATCATCACGTAGTCCAGCGGGTAGGTCTCGGCGTCGCCGATCGTCTCCGCGGCGATGATGCCCATGGCCTCGGCGGCGTGGGCGAGCATGAGCTTGGCCGTGACGTCGCCGATGGCGAAGATGTGCGGGACGTTGGTGCGGCAGTAGCCGTCGACGTCGATGGCGCCGCGCTCGGTCAGCGCCACGCCGGTGTTCTCCAGCCCGTAGCCGGTGATGTTCGGCCCGAAGCCGATCGCCTGGAGCACCTTCTCCGCCTCCAGCACCTGCGACACGCCGTCCTTGCCCGTCACGGTGACCTTGACGGTGTCACCGGAGTCGTCGATGGTGTCGACGCGGGTGGAGGTCAGCACCGTGATGCCGGCCTTCTTGTAGTGGCGGGCGAGCTCGACGGAGACCTCGGCGTCCTCCAGCGGCACCATGCGGTCGAGGAACTCGACGATCGTGACGTCGACGCCGTAGTTGCGCAGCACGTAGGCGAACTCGACGCCGATCGCCCCGGCGCCCGCGATGACGATGCTGCGCGGCAGTTCGGAGCTGAGGATCTGCTGCTCGTAGGTGACCACCCGCTCGGACAGCGAGGTGCCCGGCAGCAGCCGCGGCGTGGCACCGGCGGCGATGATGCAGTGGTCGAACGTCACCGTGCTGGTCGAGCCGTCCGCACCGGCGACGGACAGGGTGTGGTCGTCGACGAACGTGCCGCGCCCGGAGTACTCGGTGATGTTGTTCTTCTTCATCAGGAAGTGGACGCCCTTGACCCGGCCGTCCGCGACCTTCCGGCTGCGTTGGAACGCCACCCCGTAGTCGACCGTGATCGCCCCGTCGACGGAGATGCCGAACGTCTTGGCCTCGTGGGTGAGGGTGTGCACGAGCTCGGCGTTGCGCAGCAGCGCCTTCGACGGGATGCAGCCCACGTTCAGGCAGACCCCGCCCCAGTACCGCTCCTCCACCACTGCCGTGGTCAGACCGAGCTGGGCGGCACGGATCGCGGCCACGTACCCGCCCGGACCCGCACCCAGAACCACCACGTCGAAATGTTCGCTCACAAGGGCAGCGTAACGACCCCGGGCACACACCCCATTCCCGCCTCACCCGGCGTTCGGTCACACCCCTCAGCGGACCCGGGCGGATCAGACCCTGAGCAGCTTCTCGGTGATCTCGTGGAGCCGGGCCGCCTCGTCGCGGTCGAAGTACGGGGTGTCCACGTCGATGCGCCTGCCCTCCGTGAAGGCGCTCAGGCGCTCGGCCGGCGGCCGGTCCAGGCAGGGCAGGATCTGGCCGATGCTCTGTGCCACCGTCTTGCCGGTCACCTTCAGCCCGGCGACCTGCGCGGCGGTGGCCTGGTCGTACTCCCCGGAGAAGCTGGTCGACACGACGCCGGGGTGGAACAGGATGTACCTGATCCGGCTGTCCGGGTGCACGGCGGCGAACCCGGCGCCGAGCAGGTCGTTGAGCCGACCGCCGTGGCCCAGCGCCCCGGTCCCGACGTAGTGCCGGCGCAGTTGCAGGTCGTCCCACTGGATCGGGCTCGTTCCCCCCGGCCCCGCCACGTTGAGAACGATCGGTGTCGCGGCGCGTTCCAGCGACGGTGCCAGCCCGTGGCTGAGCAGGAAACGGCTCAGGTAGAACAGCGCGAAGTTGCTCTCCAGACCCTCGGGTGTCTCGGTGCGCACCGACCGGTGGTAGCGCGCACCCAGCACCAGGACGTCGACCGTGGGAAGGACCCTGGCGACCTCCTCGAACAGCCGGATGTTCTCGCCGATCAGACTCAGATCCGCCCGCACGAAGTGGGCCCGATCGCCGGCGCCGAGCTCGCGCGCGGAGTCGAGGAACCGTTCCCCCTTCTCGGCGCTCTGGCCCACGATGAGGACCGCGTCGCCACGGTGGAGGTGGACGTCCGCGAGCGCCCGGCCGATGCCGTCGGTTCCGCCCGTGATCACAATCGTCCTCATCGGGTCCTCTCTCCAGCCGCGCCCGCGGCTTTCTCAACAATTTTGGTGAATAAAAGCATATCCCGGCGACGCCCTGCAACCACGCCGGTCGCCTCGGACCCCGCAACGTCGGTGACGCGCAGGTCAGAGCCGGGACGACCCGCCAAGACCGTCGATCATGCCCTGGAGCATGTGGGTCTGGACCTGCAGCAGGACCCGCGCCGCCTGGCCCAGATCGACCGTCCCGATCTGGGCGAAGACCTCGGCCCCGCCGCGTTACCGGCACCTCTCGTCGACGCCGGGTCCGCACGGCGAGCGACCGGGCCGGCCGTGCCCCGACGATGGGCGCGCCGGGGAGCCGCACACCTCCACGAAGGCCAAATCCCTTGTCCCCGGGTGTCCCCCGATCGGCACTCCGGCAATTATCACGCGAATATCGAGGGAATTCGTGTAACCCCGGTCGCGGTAGCACCGTAGCCCATTCGTGTTGATGTCCCGGCCGGGCGTCGGTAGCGTGCCGGACCCGCCCTCACCTGCATTTCCCTTGCTGCTCGTGCCCTCCGGCGGGATCGTTCTCGCCCGTCCTGCCCATCCGTGTGGAGACGTACGACACAAGGCTGGATGGGCTGAACGGCCCGCGGATAAACAGGTACATGGGTACAGGTATCCACGACGCATCCGTGCGTCGATCTGCTAACATTATTGATCGCGTTGTCAAGGCCTGCACCCAATGCCCGGCGACGGGCTGGGGGCGCGCCTGATGACCCTCCTCGACACGGTCTCGAAGACCGGCTACAACCGGGCATTCGCCCGCCCGCTGACCGCGGGGGACCGCGCCTATCTCGCCTTCCACCGGCTCAATCCCGGTGAATACCAGGACGTCGGCGCGGTGCTGTTCCTCGACGGACCGGTGGAGCTGGCGGACCTGCGGGCGCACGTCGCCGAACGGCTGCGTGCGCCGCGGGCGCGGATGCTCACCGACCGGCTGGAGACGGTCACGGTCCGCCCGGCCGACCGCCGCTCCACGGTGCACGAGACCCACTGGGTCTGCGACCCGGAGATGAGGGTCGACGAGCGCGTCGTCGCCGTGGAGCTGCCGAGCGCGGCCGAGGTCGCCGGTCTGATCGGCGGCGACGCGATCGGTGACCGGCGCATCCGCGCCGCGATCGACGGGATCGCCAGGCGCCCCGTCGACACCAGCGCCCAGCCGTGGATGCTCTATCTGCTGTGCGAGCGCGGGAGCGCGGGCGCCGTGGTCGTCTACCGGACCAGCCACATCGCCCAGGACGGCGCGGCCCTCTACCGGTCGCTGCACCTGCTGTTCGGCGGCGAGGACGAGCCCGACCTGGGGCTGCCCGCGTCGATCCCCCGCCCGCAGGCCGGCGACTACCTGCGCTTCGTCAGCCGGGGGCTGAGCTGCCTGTCGCCGACGCGCGTTCTCGACGCCTGGGGCGGCCAGCCGGTGGGCCCGGCGCGGCATACCTGGATCACCACCGAGCTCGGGCCGATGCGGGACGTCGCCCGCCGCCACGACGCCTCGGTCAACGACGTCTACCTGGCCGCCCTGGCCGGCGCGGTGCGGGCGTGGTCGTTTCCGGAGTGGCGGGACGACTCCCGGCCCGTCCACGCGCTGATGCCCGTCAGCATCCGCATCGCCGCCGACCAGAACGTGCTGTCGAACTACACCTCGGGAGTGCGGGTCCCGCTGCCGTGTGGCGAACCGGACCCGGCCCGGCGGCTGGCCCGCATCGCCAAGGTGACCCGCCGGCTCAAGGACGGCGGGATGGGCGTGGTGGAGCATCACCACTTTCCCGCCGTGGCGGCGCGGGCCACCCCCCGCATGCTGTCCTACGCGGCGAGCTTCGGGGGGCGCACCCGGGAGCTGGCCATGGTGGCGACCAACGCCCGCACGATCCGCGGGCCGCTGGCCGTCGCGGGACGCGCCGTCACCGACCTGATCGGCACCGGGCCGCTGCTCGTCGGACGCCAGCACCTGTCCGTCGCGCTGTTCGGCCTCGGGGACCGCATCGGGATCACGTTCGCAGCCAGCGACAGTGTGCCGAACCACGAGCGTCTCGCCCAGTTGTGGCTGGCGGAGCTCACCGAGCTCCGCCGGGCGGCGCCGCCCGGCGGCGTGCGGGTACCGGTCCAGCGCGACGCGGGTCCGCGGGCCCGCTAGATCCGCCACCGGGCCGTCACGCGCCGTCCGGCCGGCGGCGCGCCTGCGAGCCCGTGGGTGAACATCGGGTAGCTGGTCAGGGGCAGCCGGATCGCGGCTGCCCCTGACCGTCAGCCGCCTTCGACGGCGGCGGCCGACCGGTCTGGGCCGGACGTGCGGGTCGGCTCGTCGGGATACGGCTCGTCGCCGTCCTCAGTAGCGGTGAGGGGGGCGGCGATGTCCTCCAGCGAACGGCCGGCCGCGTCCACGCCGAACAGCAGCTCGGCGACACCGCCGACGGCCATCACCGCCGCGCCGACGAGGAAGCCGACCATCACCGGCCCGGTGCGGCCGGTGTCGATGAGGTGGCCGAACAGCAGCGGGCCGGTGATACCGCCGACCGCGGTACCCACGGCGTAGAAGAACGCGATCGCCAGTGCCCGGGTCTCCATCGGGAAGATCTCACTGACCGTCAGGTACGCCGAGCTCGCCCCCGCCGAGGCGAAGAAGAACGTGGCCGCCACCAGCAGCAGGAACGTCCACGCGGTCAGCGCGCCGCCGTCGAACAGCACGGCGAGCAGCACGGCCAGCGCGGCGGCGGCCAGATAGGTGGACGCGATCATCGGCTTGCGCCCGACGGTGTCGAACAGCCGGCCGAGCAGCAGCGGGCCGGCGCAGTTACCCAGGGCGTAGACGACGAGGAACACCGGCACCGCCGACGAGCTGACCCCGTAGAACGTCGTCAGCATCGTGCCCAGGTCGAAGGTGAACGCGTTGTACAGAAAGGCCTGCCCGACGAACAGCGCCAGTCCCAGCACCGCGCGGCGGGGGTAGGTGCGAAACGCCGTCGAGGCGATCGTCCGCAGCGGGATGACCGTGCGCTGACGGACGGTGATCTTCTTGTTCGGGGCGGCCAGCCGCGTGCCCGTCTCGGCCTCGACGGTCTGTTCGATGTCGCCGACGATCCGTTCGGCGTCGTCGGCGTGGCCGTGGATGAACAGCCAGCGCGGGCTTTCCGGCACGTGCCGGCGCACGACGAGGATGACCAGCCCGAGCACCGCGCCGAGGCCGAAGCTGAGGCGCCAGCCGACATCGGTCGGGAAGATGCGCTCGGACAGGAGGAAAACGGTCAGTGCCGAGCCCGCCGCGGAGCCCAGCCAGTAGGAGCCGTTAATGAGCAGGTCGACCCGGCCCCGTACCCGTGCCGGGATCAGCTCGTCGACCGCCGAGTTGATGGCCGCGTATTCACCGCCGATTCCGGCGCCGGTGAAGAACCGGGTCAGGAAGAAGAACCACGGCGCCCACGAGAACGCCGTCGCCGTCGTCGCCACGATGTAGACGCCGAGGGTCAGTAGGAACAGTTTCTTCCGGCCGAAACGGTCGGTGAGCTGACCGAAGAACAATGCACCCAGGCAGCTTCCGAGCACGTAGATCGCGGCCGCGGTGCCGATGTCGGAGGCGGACAGCGAGATTCCGCTGCCCGATTCGGTGAGGCGTGAACCCACCGCGCCCACCATCGTCACCTCGAGGCCGTCGAGGATCCACACCGTCCCCAACCCGATGACGATCATCCAGTGGAACCGGGCCCAGGGAAGCCGGTCGAGTCGGGCCGGGATCGCCGTGCGGATCGTCCCCAACCCGCCGCTGTCGTTGCCGGGCATGCCACCCCCATACCTTCGCCGTTGCGGGCTCGCCGTCCGCCGCGACCGGTTCCCGCCGCGGCGGACGTCCCCACGGATGACGTTGACCTCCGGCTCTCTGCCCGCTTCCGCCGCCGATATCCCGCCCGCCGGCGGCGAAGCACCGCCGCCGTGCCGCGGCACGGCGCGGGCACGACCGCGGCACGCCGACACCGGTGACGGGGCAACCGGACGCCGGCCGGACCGGCGGGGCACGTGGGGATGAGGACAGTGGATGGTCCAGTGGATCCGATGATCGCGGGGCGGCGGGTGCCGTGGCGGGCCGGGGCGGCGGCGCGCGCGGCGCGTCCTGGCCGGAGCGGGACATGACGGGCGGGGGCCGCTCGACCGCCGCGATCGTGGTGCGGATCCTCGGCCGTGCCGTCATGGCCGCGGTCACCGCCAGAGTGGTCGTGAAGATCTTCGACGCCATCGGTGGGATCTTCGACGACACCGCCGGGCGGATCGCCGTCATCGCCCTCGCCGTGGCTGCCGGGATCACCGTGCTCGCCGGCGGCGACTACGCCCGCCATCCGCAGCCCGGCGACCGCGGGCCCGCGGCGGGCGGCGAGCGGGACAGGCCGCCCGACGCGGTGTGAAGGGACCCTGGCCGGGCCGCCGGGACGTGTGGGCTGCGACGATGAGGGCCGGAACTCCGGCGTCGTCGACGCGGGGCGCCCGGCGGGGCGGGCCGCGGCCGGCGGGGGAGGGTGAGGGAGGCGGGCGATGAGGGCACGGGGCTCTGCCGCAGGACGGCCGCGGGGGAGAGGTCATCGGCCGATGGGCGGAACGGGCGGTGCCAGCCGCACGGCCGTGATGGTCTGCCAGGGACGGGCTGTCGCCCACGGGCGGCTCGCCCCGGGCCGGTTCGACGATCCGACGGCGAGGGCGTTCCTGCTTCCCGCCGAGCGGGGCATCGTCGACGAGGTGCGATCCGAGGACGCGCCGGCGGGCTGGGGGCCGCGGCTGACCTTCGAGATGGTGCGCGCCTGCGCCGAGGTGATGGCGCCGCGCACCGTCGCGATCGACGAGGCCGTCCGCCAGGCGTTACCCGCCACCGGCGAAGCCCCCGCGGGCCCAGGCGTCGGCGTCGGCCCTGACCCTGACGCCGGCCCCGGCCCCGGCCCCGGCCCCGACGTCGAGGTCGAGGTCGGGGCCGGCGTGCCCGTTGCCGCGGCGCAGGTCGTCATCCTGGGGGCGGGGCTGGACGGGCGGGCGTGGCGGATGGCGGAACTCGCCGCCACGCCGGTGTTCGAGGTCGACCATCCGGCGTCGCAGCGCGACAAGCGGGACCGCGCCGGCGAGCTGGCGCCGGCGGGCGCGTCGCCGCATTTCGTGCCCGTGGACTTCAGCCGGGACGACCTCGCCGCGGCGCTGGCCGCCGCCGGCCACCGCCGGTCGGTCCCGACGATCTGGATCTGGGAGGGCGTCGTGCCCTACCTCACCCGCGGCGAGGTCACCCGGACGCTGCGGATCGTCGGCGACCGCTCCGCCGCGGGCAGCCGCCTGATCGTGCACTACCACACCCCGGCACCCTCGGCGCCGCTCGGCCGGGGGGCGGCGCGCCTGCTCAGCGCCCTGTCCCGGCAGGCGAATCCGATGACCCGCGAGCCGAACCGCTCGGTGTGGACGCCGGCCGCCCTGCGCCGCGCCGTCGGCGTCCACGGCTTCGCGGTCACCCGGGACGACTCCCTGCTCACCCTCGCGCAGGATCTCGGCACCCCGGTCCAGCACCGCCGCTCGCTGCGCAACGGCCGCATCCTCGTGGCCGACCGCGTCTCGGCACCCGCGTGAGGGCCGCAGGCCGCCCCGACCGATAATCAACAGTGTTGACGGCGTCCCGCTACCTGCGACGTGTCGATCAACGGGGGAGCACCGGGGCGAGGGCGGCCAGCGCCTCGTGGTGGGCGACCAGGAACTCGTCGAAGGTGCGGGGCGCGCGGCCGGTGAGGTCGCGCACCGCCGTGGTCGTCGGCGCCGCGGTGCCGCTGGCCAGCCCCTGCGTCAGGACGGCGACGTCCTCGGTGAACCGGGGCGGCAGCCCCTGGGCCCTCAGCGCGGCGGCCAGTTCCTCGACCGTCAGGTTCACGTAGCGCACGGTTCGCCCCAGCGCGGCGGAGAGTTTCTCGGCGATCTGCGCGTGGGTCAGGGCCTGCGGCCCGGACAGCAGGAAGGTCTCGCCGTCGCCGGGCCGGTCGGTCAGCAGCGCGGCGGCGCAGGCGGCGATGTCCGCGCAGTCGATGTAGGAGACCGCGGCGTCGCCGTACGCGCCGACCAGGTTTCCGTCGGCGGTGAAGGACCCCTGTCCGGTGATGAAGTTCTGCATGAAGCCGTTCGGCTGCAGGATCGACCAGCCCAGCCCCGACGCCTTCAGGTACTGCTCGATCTGCCAGTGGGCGCCCCCGGCGAGCCGTTCGCCCTCCTGGGCGTGCCAGACCGACACCTTCACCACCCGCTCGACGCCGGCGGCGACCGCCGCGTCGATGATCGTCTTCTGCTGGCGGACCATCGGCTGCTCCCCGTCGGCCGGCTGCGCCCCCGCGCCGTTGAGGAACAGGCGGTCGACCCCGGCCAGGGCGGCGACGATCGACGCGGGGTCGTCGAAGTCGCCGACGACGAACTCGCAGCCCAGCGCGCGGCCCTTCGCCTCGTCGCGGACCAGCGCCCGCACTGCTGCCCCGGCGCGCTGCAGCCGGCGCACGAGGGGTCGTCCGATGGAGCCGGTGGCACCGGTTACCAGGATCATCCGTGTCTCCCGAAGGTCTCGTCCGCTAATCTGAGGATGCCTCAGGAACAGTATTCCGAGGCAACCTCAGGTTTGTCGAGGACGGATGTTCGTCCGAGGATGGATGCCCATGGAGGGTGAATGACCGAGTCCGGGCGGCGGCCGCGCGCCGACGCGCGGCGCAACCGCGAGCGGCTGCTGGCCGAGGCCGACGCAGTGTTTCGCGCCCAGGGCACGAACGCCTCGCTGGAGGGCATCGCCCGCCGCGCCGGGGTCGCGATCGGCACGCTCTACGCACACTTTCCCAACCGCCGCGCGCTGCTCGGCGCGCTGCTGCACCAGCGCAACGACGCCCTGTTCGCACGCGGGGCGGATCTGCTCGACGAGCCCGGCGCCGCCGCGGCGCTCACCGCCTGGGTGCACGCCGTCATCGCGCACGCCGCTGCCTACCAGGGGCTCGCCGCCGTGCTTGCCGAGGGCGTCGACGACGAGGCCTCCGAGCTGCACCAGGCGTGCGTCGAGATGACCGACATCGGTGACCGGCTCATCGCGCGGGCGCGCGAGGCCGGCGCGCTGCGGCGCGAGGCGACGGGCGCCGACATCTTCGCCCTCATGAACGCCGCCGCCTGGGTCGCCGAGCAGATGTCCGCCGACCAGGCCGGCCGGCTCGTCGAGCTCGCCATGGCGGGACTGCTCGTCCCGTCGAGCTGACGGTGCCCGGTACCGGCCGGGGGAGTGGTCAGCAGGACATCCGAGGGGCTCTGGCGTCAATCCGCTGTCGAGCGCGATTGGTCTGCAGTCGGATCGTCACGGCGTGTCTGTGAGCGCGTGTCCGTGGTCGGCGGTCTCCCCGCGCGTGCCCGCCGACGGCAGTAGCACTCGACGAGGAACGACACCAGGAACAGCCCCGCGCCGAAGAGGCCATAGGGGAAGAGGCCCCAGAAGACTGCCGCCCACACGATGAACAGGCCGCTGACCACTGTGCCGGCGCGACGCTGGAAGGTCTGCGCTGCGGTGTCACCGAACCGTCGGCGGACGGCCGCGGACCCCACGGTTGCCACCACGAGGTTGACCGTCGAGAACCCGACGATCCACTTGTAGCCACCCGGGGGCACGGTGTCCATGCCTCAGGATAGGGCGACAAGCCCGCAATCACGGGTAATCGTCGTTGCCGCTCGCGAACGGCAGCACGAGCACGGCGCCTCAGCAGAGGAGTCCCCGCATCATGATGTGGCAGTGGATCGGCCTGGCCCTGTTCTCCCTCACGGTGCTGCCCGCGGGACTGGTCCTGGCCGCCAACCGGGTGCCCCGCCGCCTGCGTACATGGTTGGCGCCGATACGCACGCGCGGCTGGGTCCTGCTGTTGTTCTACTGCGCGGCGCCCCTCAACACGATTCCGCGCCTGGCCGGCGTCACTTCCGCCGAGACTCGCACCTGCACCGCGGCTGGCTGCATCCTGTGTCTCGCCGGCTTCCTCCTGCTGGGCATCGCCACCCGTCGGCACCGGAACCGCGCCGCCGACAGACCGCAGTCGGCCGCCCGACCCGCTGGCGCGGTGTGCGATTCTGCGGTCGAATTGAACAAGATAATCAACGATGTTGACGACATCGGTTGATCAAATTCGATCATGAAGCAATCACCAGAACCAAGCACCTGGCCACCACTGGAGAGTGGGCGCGAACACGCTAACCGAACTGCTGGGAGGATGTTCGTCCGAACGGTCCCTGGTGCAGGGGCGCGAAGCGGTCGCGGGATCGCGCAGGAAGGCGGTGGGAATGGGCGACGGGGGGCTGGAGGTCGACGCCGTGTCCAAGCGCTACGGCGACGTCGTGGCGCTGGACGCGATGTCGTTCGAGGTACGGGCCGGCGAGCTGTTCGGGTTCGTCGGCAGCAACGGCGCCGGCAAGACGACGGCGATGCGGATCATCCTCGGGGTGGTCACCGCCGACGCCGGCCAGGTCCGCTACGACGGTGCGCCGCTGACCCTGCGCACCCGTCGGCGGATCGGCTACATGCCCGAGGAGCGCGGGCTGTACCCGAAGATGAAGGTCGCCGAGCAGTTGCACTACCTCGCCCAGCTCCACGGCCTGGGGCCGGCGGCGGCGCGCCGGGCGGTGGCACGGTGGACCGAGCGGCTCGGCGTCGCCGCGCGGCGCGACGACGAGGTGCAGAAGCTCAGCCTCGGCAACCAGCAGCGGGTCCAGCTCGCCGCGGCGCTCGTGCACGATCCGGTCGCGCTGGTGCTCGACGAGCCGTTCTCCGGCTTGGACCCGGTCGCGGTCGACGTGATGAGCGAGGTGCTGCGGGAGCGGCGCGCCGCCGGGGTGCCGGTGGTGTTCTCCAGCCATCAGCTCGACCTCGTCGAGCGGCTGTGTGATCGAGTCGGGATCGTGCGGGCGGGCCGGCTGGTCGCCTGCGGGCCGGTCGACGAGCTGCGGGCCGGCGGTGGCGGGCGGCTCGTCGTGGACGCCCCGGACGCGCCGGCGGACTGGGCGGACGGTCTGGTCGGGGTGCGGGTGCGCGGGCGGGACGGGTCGCGCACGGTGCTCGAGCTCGAGCCGGGGGCCGACGACCAGGCGGTGCTGCGCGCGGCGCTGGCGAGCGGTCCGGTGCGCGAGTTCCATCCCCGCCGGCCGTCGCTGGCGGAGCTGTTCCGCGATGTGGTCGGCGCCGGCGATGGCGGCGGTCATGGCGGCGGTGGAGCCGGCGATGGATGAGGCGGACGGCGAGCTGGGGTCGTGGCGGGTGCTGCGCCTGGTCGCCGGCCGGGAGGTCGGCACGCGGGTGCGGTCGCGGGCGTTCCAGATCACCACGGCGCTGTTCGTCGTCGCGATCGCCGCGAGCGTCCTGGTGACCAGCGCCGTCGGCGGCGGTCCGTCCGTGCGGCGGGTCGCGGTGACGGCGGCGGACGGCACGCAGGCGGCGGCGATCGGGGCGGCGGCGCGTTCGCTCGGCGTCGACGTCGAGGTGCGCACCTATGCCGACGCCACGGCCGGGCGGCAGGCGGTGCTCGACGGGGACGTCGACGCCCTCGTGCTGGCGGCGCCGCCGGCGGGCGGGGCCGCGGGGACGGGCGGCGGCTACCGGGTGGTGGTGGACTCCGAGCTGGGGGATTCGCTGACGTCCGTGCTGACCGTCGCGGCCCGTCAGGCGGCGTTGGAGGGACAGATCTCCGCCCTCGGCGGTGATCCGGCGACGGTGGGCCAGGCGGTCGCGACGGCGGGGGTCGCCGTCACCGCGCTGCGCCCGCAGCCCGAGCGGGACTCCGCGCGGCTGGTGCTCGGGCTGCTCGCCGGTGGTCTGATCTACATCTCGCTGCTGATCTTCGGCCCGGTGGTGGCGCAGAGTGTGATCGAGGAGAAGACGAGCCGGGTGGTGGAGCTGCTGCTGGCCGTCATCCGCCCGTGGCAGCTCATGGCGGGCAAGGTGCTGGGGATCGGCGTGGTGGCCCTCGGCCAGCTCGCGCTGATCGGCGCGGTCGGGGTCGGGCTGGGGCTGGCCACCGGGGGACTCGACATCCCGGCGGGGGTCGCCGTGGGGTCGGTGGCGCTGGCGCTGCTGTGGTACCTGGTCGGGTTCGCGATGTACGCGCTGATGTTCGCCGCTGCCGGGGCGCTGGTGTCACGCCAGGAGGACGCCGGCGGGGTGACCGCCCCGATGATCGCCATGATCCTCATTCCGTACGTGCTGGGCATCTCGGTGCTGCCGTCGTCCCCGGACAGCGGCCTGATCCTGGCCCTGGCGATTGTCCCGCTGTTCGCGCCGATCCTGATGCCGATGGTGATCGGGATCGGCAGTGTGGCGGTCTGGCAGGTGCTGGTCGCGCTGGCGTTGACCCTGGCGTGGATCGCGGTGCTGGTCTGGCTGGCCGGGCGGGTGTACGGCAACGCGGTGAAGCGTTCGGGGACGCGGGTGGCGCTGCGCGACGCCCTGCGCGCCGCCTGAGCCCCCGCCCGAGCCCGCCGTCTGCGCGCCGCGGTCGGTAGCATCCGGAACGATCGACCGGGCGCCGGCCATGCCGGCGGCGCCAGGCCGGCGACGACCGACGCCGGCCGGCCAGGGAAAAGAGAACAGGGAGCGGTTCGTGCGAGACATCGCCGTCTTCAGCGGCAGTGCCCACCCCATCCTCGCCGAGGAGATCTGCGCGCACCTCGACGTGCCGCTGCACCGGGTGCGGGTCCAGCGGTTCGCGAACGACTGCCTGGAGGTGCAGCTGCCGGCGAACTGCCGGGAGCGCGACGTCTTCCTCATCCAGCCGCTGGTCGCCCCGGTGCAGGAGAACCTCGTCGAGCTGTTGCTGATGCTGGACGCGGCGCGCGGGGCGTCGGCGGCGCGCACGACGGTGGTCCTGCCGCACTACGCCTATGCCCGCTCCGACAAGAAGGACGCGCCGCGGATCTCGATCGGCGGGCGGCTCGTCGCGGACCTGCTCGTGGCCGCCGGGGCGAGCCGGGTGCTGGCGATGACGTTGCACTCGCCGCAGGTGCACGGCTTCTTCAGCGTCCCGGTGGACCATCTGCACGCGCTGCGGGAGCTCGCCAAGCACTTCCGCCGCCACGACCTGTCGAACACGACGGTGGTGTCGCCGGACCTCGGTAACGCCAAGGAGGCGGCGGCGTTCGCGCGGATGCTCGGGGTGCGGGTCGCGGCCGGGGCCAAGCAGCGTTTCGCCGACGACCGGGTGAGCATCTCGACGGTCATCGGGGATGTGGCCGGCCGTGACGTCATCGTCCTCGACGACGAGATCGCCAAGGGCAGCACGGTGCTGGAACTGCTCGAGCGGCTGCGGGAGCTCGACGTGCGCTCGGTGCGGGTGGCGTGCACGCACGGGCTGTTCTCCGCCGGGGCGCTCAAGCGGATCTCCGACCAGCCGGACGTCGTGGAGATCGTGTGCACGAACACGGTGCCGATCCCGCTGGACGACCGGGTGCCGAAGCTGGAGGTGCTCACGGTCGCGCCGCCGCTGGCCGAGGCGATCCGTCGCATCCACAACGGCGAGTCGGTCAGCGCCCTGTTCGACGCCTGACCCCGACGCCGGGCAGCCTCCCGCCGCCCTCGTCGTGCCACTTCCTTGCCTTTCCAGAGGGAACAAACCGGACGCGGAACCCTCCCGGAAGGGCGAGGAAGAAGGAAGGCGGAGTCAGACATCGCGAGTGTCTCGACTCAGGGTGCCCCCAACGCCGGCTGTAGCGTGCTGGTCGGGGTCGGTGCGCTCGTCGGGCTGCCGTTCGGCCGGCCCGGCGCCGGCGTCCTGCTGCGTTTGCCGGTGGAGATGATCAGGTCGGGCTGGATCTGCTCGACGGACTCGCCGAGCGCCCTGCGGCGGAGCACGGTGGTCGTCTGCGAGAGGCCCCCGCTGATCAAGGACTCGCCCGATCCTCGATCACTCCTCGGCGGTCAACCCTTGCAGTGGACCGGAAGCCAGGACTCTGGTGACGAAGTTCGCCAACTGTGCCCGCATACTTTCCCGCGGAATGCGCTCTTCGCCGGCCAGGTGCTCGACGAGGTCGGCTCGTATGGGGGCGAGCAGGGCGTGGGCGGTGAAGCCGCTGTCGGTCAGGCCGGGGATCTGCTCCAGACTGCGGCCCTCGTGGTTCATGCAGAACTTCACCGGCACGCACGCGCACGCTCGCAGCATCCGCGACGAGGGCATCATTCGGCCCGTCGTCCACCGCCGTCTGTCCTACAGACAGATGCGCGATCGCCTCACGGCGGAGGTCCCGGTGGAGTTCGCCGCAATGCTGGCCGACCTGGACCGTGCCATCGCCGGAGGGGCGGAGGACCGCGTCACCGACACCGTTCACCGTCTCACCGGTCGGCCCCCGCGCGCCTTCCGGGCCCTCCTTGAGAGGGAGATGCGGAGTTCGAGGTGAGTCAGCGCGGCCGTAGGGCTCGCGTAGGTCCACACCAGCAGGGGAGACGGCTCTGCGCCCGGCGTCGGTGAGGCACTTGGCCCACCGACGCCTCGACTCACCGTCACGCACCGCCGCCGGGCGACGCGGCAGCCGCACTGATGGTGTTGTGTAATGCTGTAATCAGCGTCGCCGATTATCCGAGCGGGAGGACCTGAGACTTGACAACGACCGAGGGTGACGCGGCTGCGGTGCCGTCGCTGCTGGAATGGGCCGGCGGACCGACCGCTCTCCGGCGGCTCATCGACGCCTTCTACGACCGGGTGGAGGCCGACGACCTGCTCAGTCCGTTCTTCCCGGGTGGCGTGAGCGAGAGCCACCGCGCCCATGTGAGCCGCTGGTGGATCGAGGTGTTCGGCGGTCCGGCGGACTACACCGACCAGCTCGGCGGGTACGAGGCCATGCTGGCCCACCACCGGGAGCTGGGGATCACCTCTGAGCAGCGGTTCCGGTTCGCGTCCACGATGAGCCGGGCCGCCGACGACGCCCACCTGCCGGACGACCCGGAGTTCAGGGCGGCGCTGGTCGGCTACCTCGAGTGGGGCACCCGGCTGGCTCAGCACAACTCCCAGCCGGGGGCAGTCGTGCTCGAGCACGCCCCGGTGCCGCACTGGGGCTGGGGCGTCGCGCCTCCGTACCAGCCCTGACTTGGACTCTCCGTTCGTTCCGCTGTTCCTCACGGGCCGAGGCGGACGGCCGGCGGGGGCGGGGGACCTGTGGCCCGCGGCACGGCGGGGAACAGGTCAGGATTGGCTGATGTCAGCGTCCGCTGTACCGTTGGGACATGGTTAAGCTCGCCTCACCCGCGGAGGTCCTCGCCCGGTTCGGTCACGCGCTGTCGGACCCGACGCGGGCGCGGCTGCTGCTGGTGCTGCGCTCCGGCGGGGCCTACCCGTCGGAGCTGGCCGAGATCCTCGGCGTGGGCCGCNCGAACCTGTCCAACCATCTCGCCTGCCTGCGCGCCTGCGGGCTGGTCGTCGCCACCCCCGAGGGTCGCCGCCAGCGCTACGAGCTCGCCGACGACAAGCTCCGCCACGCGCTGGGGGATCTGCTCGACGTCGTCCTCGCCGTCGACGTCGACACCGAGCACGTGCACCCCGACGCCGGTGGCGTCGCGACGTCGCGGGAGCCGGTCGGGGCCGGGGTGGGCGCACGCGCGGCCGCACCCCTGACCGACGGGCACGGATCATGAGCGTACCCGGCGGCCACGGCCACCACCGTGACGACCACGATGACCGTCCCGACCGCCATGACCGTCATGACCGTCATGACCGTCATGACCGTCATGACCGTCAAGAACACCGTGACGGCCATGACCAGCACGACGAGCACGAGCACGAGCACGATCATCGCGGCGGGCACGATCACCGTGACGGCGACGGCCACCATCCTCATGATGGCGATGGCCGTCAGGGCGATGGCGCCGGTCCTGCGCGCGACGCCGGCCCTACCTCCGGTGCAGGGCACGGTCACGCGCACGGCCATGGACACGGCCATGGGGTGCCGGCGGGGCGGGGGGGCGCGCGCCAGCGGCGCCGGCTGTGGCTGGCGGCCGGGCTGAACCTCGCGATCGTCGTCGGGCAGGCGGTGGCCGGCTTCGCCGCGGGGTCCGTCGGCCTGCTCGCCGATGCCGGACACAACCTGACCGACACGGCTGGGGTGCTGCTCGCGCTGGTGGCGTTGACGTTGTCGCAGCGTCCGCCGTCGGCGCGGCGCACGTTCGGCGGGGTGCGCTGGCCGGTGCTCGCCGCGCAGGCGAACGCCGCGGCGGTGCTGGTGGTGACGGCACTGCTGGCCGTCGAGTCGCTGCGCCGCCTCGGCGCGCACGGGACGGTCGACGGCCCGGTGGTCGTCGGCGTCGCGCTCGCCGCGGCGGTCGTCAACGCGGTGAGCGCCCTGGTCGTCCACGAGCGCGACGCCGATCTGAACACCCGCGCGGCCGTGCTGCATCTGGCCGGGGACGCGGCGGTGTCGGTGGCGGTCGCCGCGGCGGGTCTGGTGATCTGGCTGGTCGGCGGCTGGTACTGGCTGGACCCGCTGGTCTCGCTGCTGATCGCCGTGCTGATCGCCGGGCAGGGGGTGAAGCTGCTGGTCAGCGCGTCGCGGGTGCTGCTGGAGGCGACGCCGGAGAGCTTGGACGTCGCCGCGGTGCGCGCGGACATCCTGCGCGACACCCATGTCCTCGACGTGCACGACCTGCATGTGTGGAGCCTGTCCGACCGGGTGTTCGCCGCGTCGGTGCACCTGGAGCTCGGCCATCTCGACGGCGTGCAGGACGGCCATCCGAGCCTCGCGCAGGCGCGGGCGGTGTCCGACGGGATCAAGGCGATGCTCGCCGAGCGGTACGCCATCACCCACGTGACGATCGAGTCCGAGTGCGAGCCGTGCACCCCCCCGCACGACGACCCGTGCGGCATCGCCCGCGACCGGGCGGCGGCCGGCGAGCCGAGGACGTCCAGGGCCGGCCGCGGCCGATCGACTGCCGTCAGCAGCCACGCCCCCGACGGCGCCAACGCATGACTGATGCGGCGGGCCGGGTCGAGCCGTCCGGGGTGTGGGCCACAGCCGTGGGCGTGGCCCGGGTGAGGGCGATGGAGACGGCATGCGAGCAGCCGCTGTTCCGGGACCCGCTGGCGCTGGCCTTCGCCACGGCCGGCGGAAGAGGCCCCGAGACGCCGCCGCCCCCGCGCGCGGACGAGGCGGCGCGGCGCCGCTGGCTCGGTGTGGCCTTCTCGATCGTCATCCGGACGAAGTTCCTGGACGACCTGCTGGACCGGGCGGTCGCGTCCGGCGTCCGGCAGGTCGTGCTGCTCGGAGCCGGGATGGACAGCAGGGCCTTCCGGATGGACTGGCCTGCGGGGACCCGGCTGTTCGAGGTCGACACGGCTGAACCGCTGAGCTTCAAGGCCTCGGTGCTGCGTCAGGAGCGGGCCGTTGCGCGCTGCGCGCGGATCACCGTCCCGGTCGACCTGCGCGAGGACTGGCCCGGCGCACTGGCCGCGGCCGGGCACGATCCGGCGCAGCCGACGGTGTGGATCGCCGAGGGACTGCTGATCTATTTGCCCGAGGACGCGGTGCAGTCGCTGCTCGAACGGGTCGGCGCGCTGTCCGCCGCAGGCAGCAGGATGGGCCTGACACTGGGCCCGCGCGGTGTGGTCGAACGCTTCCGGGGGGACGCCGCTTCGGGGTCGGCAGCGTCGATGTGGGTCTCGGAGATGCCGCAGGACCCGGTCGGCTGGCTGGACGGCCTCGGCTGGGAGGCGGAGACCTTCACCCTGCGTGAGCGCGCCGAGGCCTACGGCCGTCCGGTGCTCACCCCGTCGCAGCAGGACGAGGGCACTGGTGGACTGGTCTCGGCGGTGCGCGCGGCGCACTGAACACGTCTCTATGGGAACAATCAGGCGGCGGCCCGGAGCTCGCTCACCAGGGCAGGGTGCCGTCGGCGTCGACGTAGCCGCCGGTGGGGCCGTCGGGGTCGACCATCGCCATGCGGACGGTGATCTCGGCGTCCTGTTCGACGGTCTGCGTGCCGGTGTTGGCGTTGAGGTCGGTCCGGGTGAAGCCGGGTTCCACGGCGTTGATCTGCATGGTCGGGAACGCCTTCGCATACTGCACGGTGATCATGTTGAGGGCGGCCTTCGAGGCGGGGTAGGCGACGCCCGGGTAGGCGTATCGGGCGGTGCCCGGGGTGGTGGCCGCGGTCAGCGAGGCCAGGCCACTGCTGACGTTGACCACGACCGGGGCGGCGGACCGGGCCAGCAGGGGCAGAAAGGCGTGGAGGACGCGCACCGCGCCGACGACGTTCGTCTCGAACGCCGCGTGCATCACCTCAGCGGTGACGTCCGCGGCTCCCGGGTCACCGCTCGGCGCGATGCCGGCGTTGTTGATCAGTACGTCGAGTCCTCCGTCGGCGGCGACGGCGCTTGCCGCGGCCTGCACGGAGGCATCGTCGGTGACGCGGTGCACAGTGGCGTCATGGCGCGCCCGGAGTCCCAGCACCGGGAGGCCGCACACTGGCAGCTCGGGCGCAGCGAGTTCGGGCGCACGGTGCGGCGCTGGCGCGACCGGGTCTCCCCGCAGGCGGCCGGGCTGCCCGTCGGCGTGCGCCCGGGCTGCGCCGCGAGGAACTCGCCCTGCTGGCCGGGATCTCGGTCGACTACGTCACCCGGCTGGAGCAGGGCCGGGCAACCAACCCGTCGGAGCAGGTCGTCGAGGCGTTGGGGCGGGCGTTGCGCGTGTCGGCGGCCGAGCGTGAGCATCTGTTCCGGATCGCCGGGCTCGTGCCGCCGGGGCGGGGCACGGTGCCCGCCCACATCACCCCGGGGGTGCAGCGGCTGCTGGACCGGCTGACCGGGACCCCGGTGGCGGTCAGCGACGCGGCGTGGACGCTGCTGCTGGCCAACCCGCTGTACACGGCGTTGATGGGGCAGCGCCGCGGCAGCGAGCGCAACGCGGTCTGGCGCACCTTCCTCGGCGCGCCCGGCCGCGTGCGCCACACCGCGCAGTCCCAGGACGATCTCGAGGTCTCGCAGGTCTGCGCGTTGCGGGCGGCGGCGCGCCGGTATCCGGCGGACCAGCGGCTGCGTCGCCTGATCGCCGAGCTGCGCGGGCGCAGTGACCGGTTCGCGCGGCTGTGGGACTCCGCCGCGGTGAGCCGGCCGGAGGCGGGGCGCAAGACCGTCGATCATCCGCAGGTGGGCGCCGTGACGCTGGACTGCGACGTGCTCAGCGTCGCGGGCAGCGACCTGCGCATCCTGGTCTACACGGCCGAACCGGGCTCGCCCGACGCCGAACGTCTCGCGCTGCTCGCCGTCCTCGGCACCCAGACGCTGGCGCAGCCGGGCGGAGATCAGCGTCTGCGTGCGGCTGGGTAGCGTACGGCCATGCTCGACTGGAGTCACAACGCCTACTACCAGCGGCTGCTGCTGCGTCAGATGCCGCAGCCGGCCCGGCGGGTCCTCGACGTCGGCTGTGGCGCCGGAGCGTTCGCGGCCCGGCTCGCCCGGCGCAGTGAGCAGGTCGACGCCGTCGACCGCTCCGCCGAGATGATCGAGCAGGCGAGGCGAGCCACCCCGCGCAATGTGCACTGCGTTCTCGGTGATGTGCTGACCGACCCGCTGCCGGGCAAGGACTACGACGCGATCTTCTCGATCAGCGCGCTGCACCACATGCCGTTGCCGGAGGCGCTCGGGGTGCTCGCGGCCGCCCTGCGTCCCGGCGGGGTCCTGGCCGTCGTCGCCCTGCCCCGGACGGATCTGCGTCACGAACTGCCCGTCGAGATCGTCGCGGCGTTCGGACATCGCCTGCTGGGCGCGGTGTTCCTCGCGACCAGGCTGCTGGGACGCGGAAGCGGGTTCGCGAAGGACCCGGCGCACGCAAGCATGCCCGTGGTCATGAACCCGCCGCTGACCACCCGGGAGGTTGCCCGCCAAGCCGCCGCCGTGCTGCCCGGCGTGCGGGTGCGACGGCTGCTGTTCTGGCGTTACCTGCTGGTCTGGCACAAGCCGATCACTCCGGCCGGCTGACAGGCCGGGCTCGGCCGCCCGGTGTCGGTGCCTGGAAGCCGCCGATCTTCTGCTCGAGCAGTTCGGCCAGCCGCAGCGGGGTGCGGTCCTCGAACATCGGGCCGATGAGCTGCACTCCCACCGGCAGGCCCGCGGGGGACCGGCCCGCGGGTATCGCGGTGGCCGGCAGGCCCGGCATGGTGGCCAGGCCGGCCAGGACGAGCTGGTCGAAGTACGGGTACTCGACGCCGTCGATGTCGATCCGGCGTTCCAGCGGATGGGGGTTGTGGTCGTGACCGAACGCGGGAGTCGGCGTGATCGGACACACCACGGCGTCGAACTCGGCGAACAGCTGCCGCCAGCCGTGGCGGTGCAGCTCGCGACGGTTGTTCGCCTCCATCCAGTCGCGGTGGCTGAACACCATGGCGCGCAGCCGCGCCGCGTCGAGACTCTGGTCGTGCGCGCTCAGCCCGGCGGCGCGGGTCCGCAGCTGCTCGTACGCCTCGACGGGAAAACGCGCGACGGAGCCCGAGAACAGCAACTGCGTGTAGAGCGTCGCGGCTTCGGTCAGATCGGGCAGCAGCGCAGTGTGCCGTTCGACGCGGGCTCCTGCGCCGACAAGCGCGTCGGCCACCCGGTGCACGCCCGCCCGCACAGCGGACCCGGTCGCAAGGAGCGGGTGCTCGTCGAGGACCAGGACCCGGAAGTCGGCGAGGCGCTCGTGGCGCGCGGGCGGCAGCGCCACGTTGTGCGCCACGCCGAGCGTCAGCGGGTCCGGTCCGGCCATGACGTCGAGCAGGAGGGTGAGGTCGCGGGCAGTGCGCGCCATCGGACCGACGACGGCGAGGTCGAGGTCGGTCGGCAATGCCGGCGCGGCAGGCGCGACCATGCCGCGGGTCGCCGCCAGCCCGAGTGTCGGCTTGTGCGCGTAGACGCCGCAGAAATGCGCGGGGGTGCGCAGCGAACCGGCGAGGTCGGAGCCGATGGACAGCGCGCCGAACCCGGACGCCAGGGCCGCCGCCGATCCACCGGAGGAGCCGCCCGGCGTGCGATCGTGATCCCACGGGTTGTTGGTGGTGCCGTAGATCTCGTTGAAGCTCTGGATATCCTGCAGCCCCAACGGCACGTTGGTCTTGCCGAGCACCACCGCGCCTGCGGCCTTGAGCCGCGACACCTGTACCGCGTCCTCGGCCGGCAGGTAGTTCGCGTGCTGCGGCATGCCCCAGGTCGTGGGCAGCCCGGCGATGTTGTAGGACTCCTTGACCGTCACCGGAATGCCGAGCAGCGGCCGGTCCTCGCCGCGGGCGCGCGCCTGGTCGGCGCCGCGCGCGGCCTCCCGCGCGCGGTCGAAGTCCGGCACGCAGATCGCGTTGATCACCTTGTCGTCCCGCTCGATACGGGCGATCGCCTCGTCGGTCAGCTCCGCCGAGGTCACGTCACCGGCACGCAACGCGGCCGCGAGCTCTTCGGCTGACCGAAAACTCCACTCCATGATTCCGACGCTACCGCCCCCTGGAATAGGTCATAAAATATGGAAACGAGCGGCCGACTTCCTGTTCGTATAGGTCAGCTACTCGGTGGAACAACAGGCTCCGGCCTGCTGATCAGCCGGTTCACCGGCGGAGCCGGGGCGCGAGGACCGTGCGCACGACCTTGGCCACGTTGCTCGCGGCGGATCCGTCCTCTTCGCCGGGTTCCGGTTCCAGCACACGCTGGATCTGCAGCAGCAGGTGGTTGGTCGAGCGCCAGAGCGGGACGAACATGCCGGCCACCGGTCCGACGCCCTGGATCGGGCCATGGGACAGCTCGGTGACCTTCTTGGCGATCGTGACCGTTGTCGGGTCCCGCAGGATCAGGTGCACCTCGTCGTCGACCAGCCGGATTTCCATCTTGCGCGCGGCGGCCTCCTCCGGGTTCGCGTCCGTGGTCGTCTCCGGATCCAGTTCGTCGATCTTGGCGGCGACCGCGTCCGGGTCGACCCCGAGTTCGCGCAGCACCGTGGCCGCCATGCTGTTCTCCGCCCGCAGCATCGCCTCAAGCAGGTGATGGCTGCCGACCGGTGCGCCACCGGCCAGCGCCCTGGCGGCGGACACGGTGTCCTCGGTGGCAGAGGTGCCGGTCGGCCATCGGCTGGCCGCGACGTCCTGCGATCCCTCCGACGACGCCAGCACCGCGGCACGGATCCTGCTGATCGGATTGATCCGCTCGGCAAGCACCGTCGCGCCGACGCCCTCACCTTCCCTGACCAGGGCAAGCAGGATGTGTTCCGTACCGATGTGGTTGTGGTGCAGCTGCTGCGCCTCGCGCAGGGCGAGGTCCAGCGTCTTCTTCGCGCGCGGCGCGAAGGGGATATGGCCGCTCAGCTCCTGCGTGCCGGGCTTGACCACCGCGGCAATATCGACCCGCGCCGTCTCCTTGTCGTACCCGAACTGGTGCAGAACTTTCGCCGCCATGCTGTCCGGCGCGTCGAGCAGCCCCAACAGGATGTGCTCCGTGCCGATGTAGTTGTGCTTGAGCAGCCTTGCCTCCTCCTGAGCCGTGACGACCACCTTGCGGGCTTCCACCGTGAACCTTTCAAAGGACATGGCTCCATGCTCTCAACCGTGTCAATACACTGTTACTGATATGGTCACCCTGCTGAAGGGAGGGTGTGATGGAGACACCGTCGGACTGGGAGGATCGGCTCGCGCGCTGGCAGAATGAGCTGGAGCTGTTCGAGCAGCTGGACGAGAAACCCTGGGTCACGTTGGCCAAGGCGGAAGCCGAGACCGGCGTTTCCCGCTCGGCCCTGCGGTCCTGGTACCGCAATGGCGAGATCCAGTCCCGGCTGGTGGACGGCCCGAACGGGCCGCAGCGCCTGGTCCAGTTGGACGCGGTGATCGAGCGCGCCGCCGCGTCACCGCGCATTCAGCGCAGGGCGGAACGGGAAGTCAGCCTGGAAGCCCAGGTCACCCTGCTACGGCACCGGGTTGACCAGCTTGAGTTGCGGCTCGCCGCACTGGAACGGAAGTGACCGGCGCGAGCAGCACCATGCCAGCGGGTTGCCGGCACAGTGCTCCCGCACCCGAGCCTGGATGGCGCGCACGGGAGAATCACGTCATGACCCTCCTGGGCGCCTTCCCCCTCCAGCCCGCCCCGATTCATGTGTCCGACGAGGTCCTCGATGACCTGCGCGTCCGTCTCACCCTGACCCGTCCGCCGCTGGACGAGGGGAACGGGGACTGGTCCTACGGCGTCCCGGACAGCTATCTGCGTGAGCTTGTCGCCTACTGGCGGGACGGCTACGACTGGCGCAAGGCCGAGGCCGCCATCAACGCCTACGAGCACTACCAGGTGAGCGTCGCCGGTGTCCCGGTGCACTTCCTGCGCAAACCCGGCCGCGGCCCCCGCCCGATTCCGTTGATCCTCACCCACGGCTGGCCGTGGACGTTCTGGCACTGGTCGAAGGTGATCGACCCGCTCGCCGACCCGGCCGCGTTCGGCGCTGACCCCGCCGACGCGTTCGACGTCCTCGTGCCGTCCCTGCCCGGCTTCGGTTTCCCCGGCCCGCTCACCGGCTTTCCGGACGTCAACTTCTGGAAGGTCGCCGACCTCTGGCACACCCTGATGACCGAGACCCTGGGCTACGACAAGTACGCCGCCGGGGGCTGCGACATCGGCGGGATCGTCGCCAGCCAGCTCGGCCACAAGTACGCCGACGAGCTGTACGGCATCCACATCGGCTCCGGGCTGCCGCTGGACTTCTTCACCGGCCCCCGCGCCTGGGACCTCGCCCGCAACCGGCCCCTCACCGACGACCAGCCCGCCGACGTCCGCGCCCGGATCATCGAGCTGGACCACCGCTCGGCGTCCCACCTCGCCGTGCACACGCTCGACGGCGCCACCCTGGCCCACGGGCTCGCCGACTCACCCGCCGGACTGCTCGCCTGGCTGCTGGAACGCTGGAACGCCTGGAGCGACAACGGCGGCGACGTCGAGTCCGTCTTCACCAGGGACGACCTGCTCACCCACGCCACGATCTACTGGGTGAACAACTCCATCGCCACGTCGATGCGGTACTACGCCAACGCCAACCGCTACCCCTGGGCCCCCGCCCACGACCGCACCCCGGTCGTGCAGGCCCCGGTCGGCCTCACCTTCGTCACCTACGAGAACCCGCCCGGCATCCACACCGCGGACGAGCGCGTCCAGGCGTTCACGACCGGCCCGCAGGCCGCCTGGTTCAACCACGTCAACGTCAACGCCCACGACCACGGCGGCCACTTCATCCCCTGGGAAAACCCCGACGCCTGGGTCAGCGACCTGCGCCGCACCTTCCACGGCCGCAGGCCCTGAACGACCCTGCGGGCTCGTCTGATGCGACAACGGATGAACGTGCCTGGTCGTCAGCCTTCTGGGGTGATCGGCTTCTGCCAGATCGGCAGGTAACGCCAGAACAGCAGCCGTCGCACAGCCGCATGATCCGCTACCGCCGGTTCCGTTGACCGCCCGCATCGAGAACGCGGCGTGCCAGGAACCACCGCAGCGGCGGGATGCGCAGGGGGCGTACCCAGAACAGTTCCATCGTGCCGGGCGCGGCTACCACCCCGCCCCAGCGCCGGCTTCCCACGAACCAGACCGTCGCACCATCGCAGGCTTCGAGCGCGCCCCATCGCCAGACGACCGACACCACGGACATGACGGCTTCATACGGCCCGCGCGGCTCGACGGCGGCCGGCCCGAGCTGTTCGGAGTCACTCGGCGGCTCCGGTGGCCACAGGACCAGCGTCGGCTGGCCGTTGCCGCCACCCACCGATCCGAACCTGCACGGCCGCACCGTCCACGGGTTGCGCGCCAGGAGGAACCGCATCCGCGCCACGTGGACGAGCGCGACCAGTCCGCCGGCAACCGCCAGCGCGCCGAACGCGAACGGCGCGATCGCCAGGCCCCCATCACCGATCAGGCCCACCGGNAACGCCACCACCATCAGAAGCACGCCGATGCCGACCGTCCCCCAGGCCCGGCGATGCCGCGTCCGCAACGCGCGGGCGGTCTCCGGGCCCGATAAAGCACCACCATCACCAGGACGAGGTGTGCGCGACACACCCGAAGCCTAGAGGCGCTCCGGCGGCACCGGTGCGAGGGCGGCGGCAAGATCGTGGATGTCCTGGTGGCCGCGGCCCTGGATCCACACCTGGGTGCCGGCCCGTTCGAACCGCAGATGGCCCTGCTCGGGGTCGGCGGCCGGCGACCACCAGCGTGCGGGGGTGCCGTCCGCCAACACGATCGTCTCCCACGCGGCCGGGTCCGCCATTCTTGCTCCCCGGGACTGGATGAACCACAGGCGACGGTCGAGTGGGCGTCCCCCGGCGGGGTGCGCCATCACCGCGATCCCGTCCTCGTCGTCAGGATCGACGCTGCCGAAGTAGGCCTCGTCGCGCGGACACAGCAGGGTGAAGTCCACCTCGCCGGCCAACGTCGCCAGCGGCCGCGACCGGCCGACGGGCGACTCGGACGCGTCAACCGTGCCGACCGTATCCAGGTCGAAGCGGGCTGTGTCGAGTGGCCCGTCGACCTGCGGGTGGCGCAGGGTGGCCCGCTCGACCTCCCGCTCGCCGGACCAGGCGGTCAGCTCCAGGAGCAGTCCGGTGGCGTCGTCGACGACCAGGTCGTAGGCGTCGCCCTCGGGAAGGCCGTGGATCTGACGCAGCGCACCCGGCTCGCGCAGCACCCCACGCAGCCAGGTCGCCCGCCGCCCCTGCCGGTCCTGCACGGCACGGACGGACAGCGACAGGGCGGACAGGACCTGCCAGGGCCGCACCAGCACAATCTCGGAGATCCACAGGGCGACCAGCCGATTACCGGGCTCGGCGGGCCGTGAACCCTGCACCCGACCGTCGCGACGCCGACGCCACTGGTCGCCGTGCACCAGGGTCACGGCGTCGTCGTCGTGCCAGTCGATCCGCAGCAGGTCCGGGGTGGCCAGCAGGGAACCGCTGCGCTGGTCCACCGCGCCGGCCGCCCTGGTCGGCCCGGGGGCACCGGGCGGGTGGATCACGGGGGGCTGTCCGAGTGCCGTCTGGGTCGCCGTCTGCGCCGCGCAGCGTGCCTCGCCGTCGGCCCGCCAGTGCAGCTCGGCCCGCAGGGAGGTCCACCGCTCGCCGCACGTGACCATCGCTTCCAGTGCGTCCCCAAGCAACGTCATGACCGACACCGTGACACAGGATGCGCAACCGGGTGATGCGGATCGGTGACCACGATGAAGGCGATCCGGCACGTACCTGCCCGGTCTCCACCGAGGCCTACGCGTGAGGCCGGTGCTCACGGTCGTCCTTTGTGGGAAAGCCACAAGGACAGGGCGCCGACCTCGGCGCCGTCAGAGCTGGGCCGGGCGCGGCGCGGCTGCGAAGGTGAACCCCGGACAACGGTAGCGGGACGGTGACATGGCCGTCCCGCGCCACCACGACAGCGAAGGGGAGACAGGGTGGTGCACGAGAAGATCGTGGTCACGGGGATCGGCGCGATGACCCCGCTCGGAGGTGACCTCGACACCACGTGGAGCGGGCTGCTCGCGGGCCGCTCCGGCGTCACCGTCCTCGAGGACGCCTGGGCGGCGGACCTGCCCGTGCGCCTCGCCGCCCCGCTGCCCGTCGACCCGGCGGCCTCCCTGCCCCGTAAGGAAAGCCGCCGGCTCGACCGCTGCGAGCAGATGGCGATCGTCACCGCCCGCGAGGCGTGGGCGCAGGCCGGCCGCCCCGAGGTCGACCCGCAGCGCCTCGCCGTCGTCATCGGCACCGGCTACGGTGGGGTGGCCTCCACCCTCGGCCAGCACCGCATCGTCGAGGCGGGCAACGCCCGCAAGATGTCCCCGCACGCGGTGATCATGCTGATGGCCAACGGGCCGGCCGCCTGGGTCAGCATCGACCTCGGCGCCCGTGCCGGCGCCCGCACCCCGGTCAGCGCCTGCGCCTCAGGCGCCGAGGCGATCGCCATCGGCCTGGAGATGATCCAGCACGACCTCGCCGACGTCGTCGTCGCCGGCGGCGTCGAGGCCGCCATCGACAACCTCCCGCTCGCCGCGTTCGCGCAGATGAGGGCCCTGTCGACCCGCCACGACGATCCCGCGGCCGCCTCCCGCCCCTTCGACGCCGACCGCGACGGCTTCGTCCTCGGCGAGGGCGCCGGCATCGTCGTGCTGGAACGGCAGTCCTTCGCCGCCGCCCGCGGCGCCCGGGTGCACGCCGTCGCCGCCGGCGCCGCGGTCAACTCCGACGCCCTCGACATCGTCACCGCCGACCCGGCCGGGCAGTCCCGCGCCATCAGCACCGCCCTGGCCCGGGCGGGCCTGGCGCCGACCGACATCGGCCTCGTGCACGCCCACGCCACCTCCACCCCGGTCGGCGACCCGCTGGAGGCCGAGGCGATCGCCCAGACCATCGGCACCCACCCGGCGGTCACCGCGACGAAGTCGATGACCGGCCACACCCTCGGCGCCGCCGGCGCCATCGGCGCGATCGCGACGATCTGCGCCCTGCGCGACGGCGCGATCCCTCCCGTGCGCAACCTCGACCGCCTCGACCCGGCGATCAAACTCGACGTGGTCACCGGCACCGCCCGCCACGACACCGTCCACGCCGCCGTCGCCAACGCGTTCGGCTTCGGCGGTCACAACGCCACCCTCGTGTTCACCGCCGCCTGACGAGCGACCACGCCTGACGGCCCACCACCGGGGCCGGCTGTGCCACCACGCCGGCCCCGCCCCCCGCCGTCCGTCTCACCGGGCACGGTGCGACGGACCGTTGCGGCGTGCCGTGCGCCTTCCCTGACCCCGATCCCGCGCACCGCACGCCGCGACCCGCCGCACCGCAGGCCTGATCCTGTCGGAGGGTCAGGAGTTCAGAACGCGGCTTCGCCGTTCTCCGGACCTGTGATGTCTTCGGCCGGTTCCGTATATGTGCGTCTTCCTGGCTCGCGTGCCAGCGACTTCCGGTGTCATCCCCGGGTCGTTTTCCTGGAATGCCCGCCCGGGCCGCATGCAAACCATCTCATCCGGTCATGCGCAGTATTTTTTTGCGCTGATCACCGCGGCGCGTCGCTTCAGTGGTTCGCGCGGACTTGATATTTTCCGCGTCGGAAGGATGCCTTGCCCTTGCGGCCTGTCGAGATCTCTTGTTTCTTGCATCATCTTTCGGAAGTTGAAGGACGTATGAGACCCTATATGCGGCGACGCCTCACGATATCGGCATCGGTGCTGATAGCCAGTTTTACCTTTGCCATGCCAGCACTGGCCGAAACGGAGCCGACCCAGCAACTCACGGTCAACACCTACAACCTGTATCTTGGCGCCGATCTCACCCCGATTGCCACCGCCCCGGACCAGCAGGAGCTAGTCCGTCGGACCAGGACCGCCTACAAGCACGTGCTGTGGGCCGACTTTCCGGCGCGGGCGCAGGCCATCGCGAAGCTGCTCGCCCGGCAGCAGCCCGACGTGCTCGGCCTGCAGGAGGTCGCACTGTGGAAAGAGGGCCCGATCGGTGGTCCACTGCATACTACTGTCGATTACCTGCCGATCCTGCTGAAGGCGCTCAAGAAACACGGCCTGGACTATGCGGTCGCCGCGGAGAACACCAACTTCTCCGGCCAGTTGCCGATCAGCGCCACCAGACAGGTGAGCTTCACCGACCACGATGCGATTCTGGTGCGAACCGGCATCCCCGGCAGGTGGCGAGCCAGCCATTCCGAGTCGCACGAGTACGCGGCTCGACTGACTGTCCCGACCGCGGCTGGGCCGTTCACGCTCCCGGACGGCTGGTCGGCAGTCGACGTGACCGCTCGGGGCCGGACGGTACGAGTCGTCAACACCCATCTGGAACCCGTCGACGCGCAGGTTCGTAACGACCAGGCGAAAGAGCTTCATGCCGCACTCGCCACCGCGGAACACCCGGTGGTCCTGCTCGGCGATCTGAATTCGCGACCGAGTGACTCCACCGGCCCGCATGGCCAGTTCACCCAGGGCGGATATACGGACGCGTGGGCGGCGATCCACGGCCCGAACAACGGCTTCACCGCCACACAGATCGAGCTCGATGCCGTACCCGCAGACCTTGATCGGCGCATCGACTACGTGTTGTACCAACCTACGCGTCCCGCGCACCCCGGCCTCGAACAGGTCCAGGCGGTGCGGGCGACCGTGATTGGCGACAAGCTACGCGACCGGNCCCGTTCCGGGCTGTGGCCCTCTGATCATGCGGGTGTCGTAGCCGTGCTCGCCGTTTCCCCGCGGCGGCATTGACCCTGCACGGCATTGACCCTGCAATGTGTCGGTGGCGCACCGTAGCTCGCGGGAGGTGGTCTGGTTTCCCGTGCCCATGGCCGATCAGCCTGCCACCAGAGCTACGGGACGTCACCACTCCGCCGCGCGGCAGACAGGTCGTGGAGGCGGGTAGGCGTATCAGGTTCTGAGCGGGATCGGAACGGATCGTCTGGTCGGGGATCGTCTGGTCGGGGATCGCGTGGTTGCAGAGGATCCCCGACCAGGTCGTGGCCGGGTGGGACGAGGGTCAGCCGCCGCCGCGGCGGCATGCTTGGAGAAGGGCGTGGTTGAGGAGGGTCGTCTCGTCGCCGCCGCGTACTCCGGCGAGGCAGACCAGGACTCGAGGCGCGGCATGTCCGCGACGCGGCCAGCACCGCGACCTTCGCATCAGGCAGGGCCGCCGCTGAAAGATCCGGGTTAGGCCTCTGTCCGATCCCACACCGCGGACACCGGCGGCAGCGGAGGACCGTCGCTCCGCCAGGCCGCGAGGAAGGTGGCCACGAGCCGTGGCCACGCCGCTGTGGCCGTTTCGGCGTCAGCCGCGATGAGGCCGTTGACCGCACGGAAGAGCATGAGCAGGTCGCTGCAGTGCATGTCCGGTCGCACAACCTTGGCGTCCAGTGCGTTCTGAACGATGGCCTGCAAGTCTCGGTAGGTCCGATCGAGGTCTTCTCGAAGCGCGGCGGTGCCCAGCCCGGGCGAGGAGAGGACCTCGGCGAAGGCGCGATCGGCGATCTGGCGTTCCACCACGAAGTGGGTGTACGACGTCAGGGCCCCCCACGGGTCGTCCTGGGATCGGGCCAGTTCTGCTTCGGTCCGGGCGACGTACTCGGCCATCTGTTGCCCGAGGACGTCCGACGCGAGCTCGTCTCTGCTGCTGAAGCGCCGGTAGATGGTCGCGCTTCCGACTCCGGCCTCCGCGGCCACGTCGTCCAGTGACACCGACAGGCCGTTCTTGGCCAGCAGCCGCGCCGCGGCAGCCAGGATGGCGGACCGGTTGCGTTCCGCGTCGGCCCGCAACGGCTTGCTCGGGCTGCTGCCGCCGGTAGTCACGCGCCCATCCTAACCTAAGTGGACGATCTTCCCCACTTCGTGGTAGCTTCCTATGTGGGGGAAGTTCCCCACATAGGCAGGGAGCGATATGAGAACTGTGCGCGCCGACATGTGGACCGACCTCGGATGCCCGTGGGGCTACGTGGGGCGTCGTCNCCTGGAGCTCGGGTTCGAGCAGGCGAACCTGAACGCCACGTTGGACCTGAGACTTCACGCGTTCGAGCTGGACCCGGGTTCCAGGACCACGACGATCTCCATCCCGGAGATCTTCGTGAAGAAGCACGGCGGCACCATCGACGACGCCATCGCTGCCGAGAGGCGGGTCGCCGGCCTCGCGAACGACGTGGGCCTGCCGTTCACGACGGACCGACTTGCTTCCAACACACACGATGTCCTGCGCGTCCTGCAGCTCGCCAAGACCCACGGGCTGGAAGCGTCCTGGTTCGCCCAGCTCCAGCAAGGCTATTTCGGCGGAACCATCAACCCGTTCGATCCCGCGGAGCTCACCAGGTCGGCCGTGGCCGGCGGCATGGACGCCGACGACGTGTCGGACGTGCTGTCCGGCAACCGCTTCAAGGCCGAGGTGGCACGCGACCGCGAAGAAGCACTCGACCGAGGTGCGACCGGCGTGCCCTACATCGTCATCGACAACCGCGTCGTGCTGGCCGGCGGCGCGACGGTCACCGACTACGCCCGCGCCTTCACCTCACTGACCACCCAGGTCTGACCACCCACCTCATGCACCCCGAAGGAAAGTGGAGTGCGCGGCGAAGGACGCTCGTAGAAGTCGGCGAGCGCGGCGAGGTGGTTGTTGACCGTGGTCGGCTTGCGACGCTCGGCCTTCAGGTGGCGCTTGAAGTCGCGAACGGCACCATCCCTGGCTGAGGGGTGGACCAGCGGGGCACCGAGCACGTCGACGGCGCCGCCGCACCAGACGCTCCCGACAGTAACGAAAACAATACCCACAGGCGCGAAGTTGTCGATCGTCGGCAGTGATCGACGCCCACCGCCCCCCCTTCTGGCACGGCAGAAGGGGGCTGGCATCGTGGCGAAACGGCGTGCGCGGTGCCGGTCAGTCGCTGCGGGCGGCCTCGGGTCCGGTGATGCGGCGCAGCAGGGGGAACGTGGCGGCGAGGACCGCGAGCGCGGCGAGCAGGCCGGCGAGGACGATGAGATAGTACTCGCCCGCGGGTGGCCGGAGCGTCTCGTGGAGCTGGGAGCGTAGGAACAGGCCGGCGGCGAGGAATCCGGTGCCGATCGACACGACGGTGAGGACCAGCAGCGGCAGCGCGCTTTCCAGCAGGATGACGCGGCGCAGCATCCCGAGGGGGGCGCCGGCGAGCCGTAGCAGGCTGAAGGGTCGTCTGCGGTCGTTGAGCCCGGCCACCACGCTGACCGCCAGGCTGCACCCGGCGATCGGCAGGCTGGTGAGGATCACGACGTTCGCCAACTGCTGGTAGGCGGTGGTCAGCCGCCTGCCGCGGTCGAGGTCCTCGGCGATGGTGACGGACAGGTAGGCGGAGGGGTAGGCGAGGTCGAGCACGGTGCGGGCCCGCTCGACCGCCGCCGGCCCGTCGGTGTCCACGGCGAGGGACTGGACCGGAAGGTGGCGCAGACCGTCGGGGGACAGGGCCGCCGGCCGGACCATCCCGGCGTGGTCGCCGAACCTGGCCTCGAAGTCGGTGCTGAGGGTGGCCGTGTCCGAGCCGGCCGCGCAGCGGCCGAGCGCCGGGGTGCCGGACAGCTCGGCGCAGGAGACGACGCCGATCAGCGGGTCGACGCGCCCCGCGCCGGGAGGCCGATGGATCACGGTCACGCCGCGCACGCCGGGGACCCGGCGCAGATCGCGCAGCAGGGAGGCCGGGATCGAGGCGATGTCCTGCGGTCCTGCGGGGGTGTAGGTGGTGAAGCGGTCGATGAGGGTGTGGCGTTGCGCCGGGCCACGCGCGGCGACGTGGTCGCGCGTGCCGGTGGTGCCGTAGGCGTTGATCGTGGTGATGATCCCGACGGCGACGCTGGTGACGAACAGGGCCAGGGCGAGACCGGCGACGGCGCGGAAGCCCGCCTGCGGGTTGTCGGCGAGGCGACGCCCGGCGATGAGCACGGCGGGCCGCTGGGCGTGCCGGGCTGCCAGGCGGGCCCCGGCGTGAGTCAGCCACGGCCCGACGACGATCAGCCCGATCATGGTCAGCAGGATCCCGGACAGGTAGGCCTGGACCTGACCGGCGGTGCTGGCGGGCTGGCCGGCGTGGACGAACCACACGAGTTCGCCCAGACCGGCCAGCAGGGGCAGGATCCGCCAGGCCCGTGGGGGGCGGGGGGTCACCTGCCGGGTGACGCCGAGCGGGGAGAGGGTCACCCGGCGCAGCGCCAGGCGGGCCGCCGCCGCGGCGGCGATCGGCACGCCGAACGCGACCAGCAGGATGTCGGCCAGGTTCAACGACAGGTCGGCGGTGTAGAACCGTTCCCCGGTGAAGGGGATCGGCGCGAGCGCCGGGCGCAGCAGGGCGAACAGCCCGAACCCGGCGGCGACGCCACCGACCGCGGCGACGCTCGACTCGACCGCCGCGATCACCGAGATCTGCCGCGGGGTCGCGCCGACCAGGCGCATCGCGGCGAAGCGCTGTTCGCGGCGGGCCGCGGACAGCCGCGTCGCGGTGCCGATGAAGATCAGGACCGGGAACAGCAGCGCGGCGGTGACGACGGACAGGACGAGGTCGATGCCGTTCGCGTTGATGCCGACGTCGAGGCACTGCCCGCTGCAGCCGCTGGGCGGTGTGGTGGCGATGGCGGTGACCTGGGTGGCCTGCGGTGTCCGCGCGAGCTGGTCGGCGCGGCGGCCGACGACGAGGATCAACGAGTCCGGGGCTGGCAGCGCCGCGGGGCCGAGGGTGCCGATCTGCCGACCCGGGTAGCGGGCGGCGAGTTCGGCGGGCGGGGTGGTGCGCAGCAGCGTGGCCAGCGCCGGGGAGGCGTAGAACTGGCCTGGCCCGGGCAGGCGGGTCAGGCCCGGGGGCAGCGGTGGGTGCGCGCCGGTGGGGGCGAGGTCGATCCGGCCGATCTGCCTGCCGTGGAACTCGTCGACGCTGAGCAGCCACCACAGCGGATCGGCCGCACGGCCGGCCGGCAGTGTCGCCTCGTTCGACGCGGTGCCGGTCGCGAGCCAGGCGTAGCGGGCGTTCTGGGTGTCGACGGCGTTGATCCCGGCGAGGGTGGCCAGCAGCAGGGCGGCGCCGAGGGCGACGGCGCCGGCGATGAGGGCGAGGCGCACGGCCGCCTCCCGGCCGCCGCGCAGGGCCAGGCGCAGACCGAGTCGGATCACGACGCAACCGGCGCGGGCGGGACCGGGGCGAGGTCGTAGGAGGTGACCGTGCCGTCGCGCACGATGATCTCGCGGTCGGCGTAGGCGGCCACGCGCGGCTCGTGGGTGACGAGGATGACGGTCGTGCCCTGCTCGCGGGCGGCGGCGACCAGCAGGTCCATGACGTGTTCGCCGGTCAGGGAGTCCAGCGCGCCCGTCGGCTCGTCGGCGAACAGGACCTGGGGGCGGGCGACCAGGGCGCGGGCGAGTGCGACGCGTTGCGCCTGCCCGCCGGAGAGTTCACCGCAGCGCCGGGTCCGGGTTGCGCCGAGCTCGAGGCGGGTGAACCAGGTCCGGGCGCGGGCCAGCGCCTCGGCGCGGGGGATGCCGCGCAGCAGCAGCGGCAGCGCGACGTTCTCCTCGGCGCTGAGTTCGGGGACGAGCTGGCCGAACTGGAACACGAACCCGAAGCGGTCGCGGCGCAGCGCGCTGCGGGCGTTCTCGCGCATCGTGTCCACCCGGCGCCCGTCGAGGAGGATCTCGCCGCTGTCGGGGAGGAGAATGCCGGCCAGGCAGTGCAGCAGCGTCGACTTGCCCGAGCCGCTGGGCCCCATGACGGCCAGGATCTCCCCGGCCCGCACCGTGACGCTGGCGCCGCGCAGCGCCGGCGTCGGCCCGAACGCCAACGTCACGTCCCGTGCCTCGATCAACGCTCCGGCCGCGTCGGATCGCGCCCGGGCGGCGGTCCCAGCGGACCCAGCGGTCTGGGCCGTCCCAGCGGTCTGGGCCGTCTCGGCGGTCATGCGCGCACCGCCGCGGCGAGCGCGTCGAGGCGGGCCGCGGTCAGCTCGAGCCAGCGCAGATCGGCCTCCAGATGGAACAGTCCGTGGTCGGCCAGCAGCGCGTCGACGAGGCCGCCGGTCCGTTTCAGCGCGGTCAGCTCGCGCATCCGCTGCAGGTGGGCGGCGCGTTGGCGGTCCAGGTAGCCCTCGGCGGAGCGCCCCGACATCAGGGCCAGCACGACCTTGACGAACAGCACCGTCTGCAGGTGGGGCTCGGGTGCGACGGGCTCGTGCAGCCACGCCTCGACCTCGCTGACCCCCTGCTCGGTGATCACGTAACGCTTGCGGTCGGGCCCGGCGCCGGGCTCGGCCTCGCCGACGAGGACTTTTCCGTCCCGGGCCAGGCGGCCCAGGGTGGCGTAGACCTGGCCGAACGGCAGGGGCTTGCCGCGGCCGAAGTAGGCGTCGTAGTCGCGTTTGAGGTCATAGCCGTGGCTCGGCTCTCGCTCGAGNAGGCCCAGCAGGGCCATGGGGACTGTCACACCCCCATGTCTACATCGGGTGTATACACGCGGTCAATAATGCCGTCGCGGGTCGCCTGGCGGGCGCGGGGCGCCAGGTTGTCGGCGGTGCGATCGGGACCGGATCGGGTCCGAATCGGGTCCGGAAAGAACGGCTCCCCGATCGCGACGTCGTGGCCATCGGAGCGCTACGTCGTCATCATGACGAGTGGCGAACAGTCCCCGATCACGCTTTCCGGGCGACCCCGCCGTAGATGCCGACCTGCGCGTCGCGCAGCGTGGTGGACCGGTCGTCGTCGGGCCGCCAGTGGTGCGCGAGGAGCAGGCCCGGTTCGATCAGCTCCAGTCCGTCGAACAGGCGTTCCACCTGGGTGTGGGTGCGGAGCTGGAACGGCAGACCACGCTTGCGGTAGGCGGCCGCGAACTCCTCGGCTTCCGGGTCGAAATCCGCGGTCCCGTGGGTGAGGACCAGATAGCTCCCCGACGGCAACGCCTCGACGAGGCGACGCACGATCGCGTGGGGATCCTCCTCGTCGGCAACGAAGTGGAGGATCGCGACGAGGGACAGGGCGACCGGCCGGGCCAGGTCCAGGGTTTCGCGCAGCTCGGGCGAGTCGAGGATCGCGGCCGGGTCGCGGATGTCGGCGTCGATGTAGGCGGTCTGGCCCTGCGGCGTGCCGGTGAGCAGGGCGCGGGCGTGGGCGAGCACGATCGGATCGTTGTCGGCGTAGACGACGCGGGCCTCGGCGACGATGCTCTGGGCCACCTCGTGCAGGTTCGGCGACGTCGGAATCCCCGTCCCGACGTCCAGGAACTGGCTGATCCCTGCCTCCGTGGCCAGGTAACGCGTCGCCCGCGTCATGAAGGCCCGGTTCTCCCGGGCGGTCACCCGCGCGTTCGGAAACGCGGCGATCGCCAGCTCGGCGGCCTCCCGGTCGGCCGGGAAGTTGTCCTTGCCGCCGAGGTAGTAGTCATACATCCGCGCCGGGTGCGGCAGATCCGTCCGCAGCGTCGTGCCCGTCGAGCCCGTGTCAGCACCTGGGTCCGCCATCGCCCTGCCCCCTCACGCTCAGCCCCCTCACGCTCATGCCATCAGACGGTCACCCTACCGGCAGGGAACAGGGCAGACCGAACGGATACACACGCATCGTCCCGACCTGGTTCCGGTTCCGTGTCGACGGAGCCCACCGCCCGTCCGGCCTGGCGACTGCGGCGCCGCTGCGTGGCTCGACGATGCTCCCGGCGACTGCGGCGGGTCGCCGCGTCGACGAGCAGAGCGATCATCCAGGCCGGCGGTTCGACGGTCATCGCCCGCCACGACTTCGCCTGCGCGAGGGTCAACGGCTCGCTCACCCCGGCCGTGCGCATCGCGCTCGCGACGACGCGAACCTGCAATCCGAGTGTCCCCGCGACCCGGATCGAGCAGAGCGCACGGTCAGCACCTGCGGGTCAGGGGCCGTAGATGCGGGTGGGGGTGAGGAACACCGCGGTGCGGCGCTGTTCGGCCATCACCCGGTCGTAGGTGTGCCAGTCGTCGTGGGTGCCGCCGGCGGCGAGGAAGACCTCGCGCAGCAGCAGCCGCAGCCGCACGGCGTCGACCCCCGGGCGCGGGTCGTCGGGGCCGATGATCTCCGCGACGCCCTCGACGGTGGCCCACCGCCAGCCCGAGCGCACGGTGGCGCTGGCCTGCGGGCGGGCCCGCAGGTGGGCGAGCTTGACCGCGCCGTACGTCACGAACGCGACGACCTCGATGTCGGTCAGCGGATGGCGCATGAAGGCGATGTTGACGACGGATGCCTGGATGCTGCCATCGTCGCGCAGCGTGGAGATGACGGCGAGGCCGCTCTCGGCGCGGCTGAGGGCGGCGGCGTCCTCGAAGCTGGTCACGGCTTGTTCGCCCTTCGTCGCGATGGCCCGGATCCGACCGTGCGGCCTCGTCACTGTCCGTCCTTGTGGTAACGATTTCCACCGTATAGCTCTGCCCGGGGTGACCGGTGTCGCTTGCAGGTCGCAGGGTGCGGGGTGCGGGTGGCGACGGCGGGCGGGATGTGCCGGTGCCTGCGGCGACGTAGAAACGCCCTGGTGGAAAGTTCCGCGGGGGGCGGGGTCGGGAGGCTGGGATGAGTGGTGTGCACGGCCCGATCGGTGGGGTGCGAGGCCCACGGGTGGTGTCGGTCAACGTGGGTCTACCCCGTGCCGTCCCCCGCGGCACCGGCGGTGACGGCACCGGCGACGGCGGCGAGGTGATGACGGCGATCTGGAAGGAGCCGGTGGCCGGGCGGGTCGCGGTGCGCCGGCACAATCTCGACGGCGACCGGCAGGCCGACCTGGTCAACCACGGCGGTCCGGACAAGGCCGTCTACGCCTACACCCGGGAGGATCTCGCCTGGTGGGCGGGGGAGTTGGGCCGCGACGTGCCGGTGGGGGCGTTCGGGGAGAACCTGACCATCGCCGGGCTGGACGCGGCCGGGGTCGTCGTCGGCGAGGTGTGGTCGATCGGGTCGGCGCGGCTGCAGGTCGCCCAGCCGCGCATCCCGTGCTTCAAGCTCGGGATCCGCTTCGCCGATCGCAGCCTGCCGAGGCGGTTCGCCGCCGCCGGGCGGCCGGGGATCTACCTGCGGGTGCTCACCGAGGGGGAGCTGGGCGCCGGCGACGCCATCGACGTCACGCCGGGTGCGCCGACGGCGGTCGGGGTCAGCGCGCTCGCCCGCGCCTACCACGGGCACGACGCGGCGCTGGCCACGGCGGTGCTGGGCGCCCCCGACCTGCCGGCGTCCTGGTACGACTGGGCCCGCGAGCGCACGGCTCCGCCGCGCCGCCGCCGTTCCTGACGCAGCACCGACGGCCGACAGCCGACGCCCCCCGCCCGGTGGCGGTCGTCAGGCGGGGGGCGACCGGCTCTCCTTGCCGGGCGGGTCAGCCCACCAGCTCACCCAGGAGCCGGCGTTCCTCCGGCTCGCTGAGCCCTTCGTCGCCCNGCGCCGGGCCACCGCGGGCGGTGTCCCACGCGAGCGTGTCCGCCAGGGTCTGCGCGAGCGGGCGGATCGTCAGCCCGGCGGCGATCGCCCGCGACACGTCGATCTGGTTGATGGCGGCGCACCCGGGGACGGCGATCCACAGCGGAATCCCCATCCACGGGTTGACCCCGGCGATGATCAGCCGATCGCTCGGCACCCAGGCCGGCGTGCCCGTCGCGCCGGCGAGGGCCTGGCAGGCCTGGAAGAACGCGGCGAACGCCAGCGGCCGGCCGGTCACGTTGAACACTCCGCCCAGGCCCGCCGCCGCCGAGCGCAGGGTCCAGCTCGCCAGGTCCCGCACGTCGATGAACTGCGCGAGGTCCGTCGGGCCCCCGGGCAGCAGGATGCGCCCGCCGCGGGCGAACCGGCGTGGCCAGTAGGCGAAGCGGTCCGTCGGATCATGCGGTCCGACGATCATGCCGGGACGGACGATGAGCGCCCGCGCCCCGAAGGCGTCGCGGACCAGGCGCTCGCAGGCCGCCTTGCGCGCCCCGTAGAGCTTCTCGGGCGGCGTGCCGTCGCCGAGTTCCAGCAGGTCGCCGTCCTCGTTCTGCGCAGTGTCCTGGTCGGCGAGGACCGACACCGAGGAGATGAAGACGTAGTGGGCGGCCCGGCCGTGCAGCGCCTCGACGGCGCGCCGCACGACCTGCGGGTCGTAGCCCGCGACGTCGATGACGATGTCGAAACGGCGCTCGGCGAGAGCGGACAGGTCACGGGTACGGGTGCGGTCCCCGAGGACGGTCTCGGCCGCGGCGAACAGCCCGGGATTGGTCTGACCGCGGTGGAACAGGGTCACCTGGTGGCCGTCGGCCAGCGCGGCCTCGACGAGGGCTCGGCCCACGAAGCGGGTGCCACCGAGGACGAGAATGCTGCGCGGTCGGGAGATGGTGCCTGGCATGATGTGCGACTCCGGACGAGGTGTGAGTGGTCCGGGCCACGGCGGTGCGCAGACCGCCTCAGTCGGTGACCCGGATGGGGGCATCGCGAAACACGCTCACCGCACCCATAGGACCGTCATCTCCCTCAGGTAACTCCGACGGCGACAACCATAGCAGCGCCGGGCGTGACGGCTGCGGCGGTGACGCCCGTGACGGCGAATCATCGCGCACGACGGCAAGGGNTCATCGGACATTCACGGTGACGATCCGCATTCCGCCTGTGCCACAGGGGAACGTGTGATCCATGCCTTTGACTTTGATCACCGGAACCTTCCGGGTGGTGGGCGCCTCCCCGGACGGCGACTCGGTCCGCTTCTACCCGCACAATCCGCAGGCGTTCCGCCGGGCGGGCATCACGGTGAAGGCCAACCGGGCGGGTGGAGTGCAGCTTCGCCTGGACGCCATCGACGCGCTGGAGACGCACTACACCCCGCCGCACGGCCGGGAATGGCATCAGCGTGCCGAGTTCGGCCGGGGTGCCGCCGACGCCCTGCTGCACGAACTGGGTTTCACCGAGGTCACCCGCGATGCCCGCGGCACCGTCACCGCCGCCACCCCCACCCAGGCCGACGGGTACATCCTGACCCGTTTCGCCGACAAGTACGGCCGGGCGGTGGCGGTGGCCTTCGCCGGCGCGCCGCCGGCGGGGCAGACCGACGGCGCGGCGGTGTTCCTCGACGTCGACGGGCTGCACCGGTCGGTCAACCACCGGCTGCTGGCCGCCGGTTGGGTGTACCCGACGTTCTATTCCAAGCTGTACGTCGACCTGCGCGCCGATCTCGCCGCGACCACCGCGGCGGTGCGCCGTGCGGCGAGCGGCATCTGGAAGCTCGACGCCACCACGTCCGGCTTCACCGTGACCTCCCGCGAGCAGCTCACCGACGATCTGGTCATCCTGCCGAAGCTGTTCCGCCGGTTGGCGGAATATCTGACCCTCGACGAGACCGGCGGGGTCGATCTGGCCGGTTTCGCGGATTTCCTCGCCGCCGGCGACGACAGGCTGTTCACCGTCCCCGCGGGACAGGCCACCGCCCTGGACACCCTGGTCCGGGTGCGGACCGATCCCGCCACCGGGCAGGAGAAGGTCACCCTGACCGTCCCCCCGGAACACATCGTCTTCCTCGAAGGCTGACGCGTCCGCGGCGTTCACCGAGGTCCGCTGCGGACGGTGGCGGACCGGCCGATGCCGGGTGGGAGGCGAGGCCGTCCGCCTCGCACCCCACCCGCGGTGCCGGATCAGGAGACGCCGGATCAGGAGACGACGGTCCCACCCGCGAGCCGCGCCTCCACCCTCGCCAGAAGGATCATGGGAAACAGCAGCAGCACGGCCCCGACCAGCATCGCCGCCGTGAGCTGCTCCCCGAGCACCACGACCGAGAGCACGGCGGCACCCACCGGCTCGATCAGCATGATCGTTGATGCGGTGGCAGCGCGCACGACCGTGACGCCCGCGAAGTAGAGCGGATAGGCCAGCGCGGTCGGTACGGCGGCCACGTATGCCGCAATCACCAGGAGACGGCCGAGCTGCGTGGTGTGCGGCAGCAGTCCCGCCGGCACCGCCAGGGGCAGCAGGCACACGGCGGCGATGCCGAAGGACCACGCTGTCACGACGGCGGGGTCCTCGCCCCGGCCAGCGCGCCCCGCGCCCCGCGCCAGCAGCGTGGCTGTGGCGTATCCCGCGGCGGACAGCACTGCCAGACCGACCCCGCCCGGCCTCACGGCCGCGCCCTGATCACCCAGGACGAGCACCGTCAGGCCGCTCACCGCTCCGGTGATCGCCAGAACCCCGCCGCGTCCCAGCCGCTCGTCCAAGGCCCACCGAGCGCCGATGGCGGTGAGCACCGGCCCGGCTCCGAGCGAGACGATCGTGCTCACCGCGAGGCCGGTCATCGCGACAGCCCCGAAGTAGGCGGTCTGAAACACGGCGAGCCCCGCTGCCGTCCCCGCGCGTAGGAGCAGCGGCGGGCGGCGGAACTGGGTGCTCGCGGGGACTCGGTTCGCCGATCGCGACGGTCGCACGGCTCGCGCCATGAGCAGCAGGACCAGGCCGCCGAGGAACCGCCAGAAAGACACCGCCACCGGTCCCAGGTCGCTGGATCGGTAGACAAGGTCCACCGCCGCTCCGGTGGTGCTCCAGGTGGCCCCGGCACACGCGAGATACATCAGGCCCCGCCTGACGGGCAGGACGTCAACAGCATTCGACATGGTGCGCTCTCCGCCTCGGGAAATGGTCGTGTCGTCCCGTGTGCGGGCAGCACGACCATCGCGCCGGAGGTCCTCCTCCGGCACGACGGTTTTCCGCTGCGGCCCGCCTTTACGCGGCGGGAGGGGAGAGCGCCATCGCATTCACGATGTCCACCCTACGGCGAGGCCTCCGGGGACAGATACCGCACCGTCGGATCCGGCGTGCCGGTGGACGGCACCGGGGCGATCACGGCGCCGCCGTATTCGATGCGCCAGGCCCGGGCCCGCGCGAACGCGTTCGCCTCGCGGACGGCCTGCAGCCGGGTCGGCCAGGTCTGTGCCTCGCGCGGATCGCCGGTCAGGCGCCAGTCGAGCGCGTCGGCGAGGTAGCGATGCTCGCCGTCCCAGGCGACGTTGATCCGCCACCGCACGTCCTGCTCCACAGCCACCAGCACAGCACACGCACCCCCGTCGTGTCGAACGCTAGTTCGACGTCCTGGTCCTGGGCTCGCTTTCGCGCCTGTGCTGATTCTGCGCATGTCGTGCGGCGTGGTGCCAGCCCCCTCGGCGCGGGGAGGAATGTCGAGCCGTGTATCCGGGCTCGACGTCAGATTCGGCCGCCGTTTCCTTCCCCGTCGACGGCGCCTGGGGTGCCGACAGCCAGGGGGGTGCGGCGGCGTTGGCGCCGCGAGGCGGACAGCAGCCGCCACATCCGCCCGGCGACGAAAGCCCCGACGAACATGAGCACGTAGACCAGCGGCGTCCACGCCCCACCGACCGAGGTGTGCGTTCCGTGGTGGTAGGTGAAGGTGGCGTCGCTGGTCAGGTAGGGAACGCCGGCCCAGCGGAAGGTGCCGGTGGCGTCGGGGGTCGCGGTGATCCCGGCGTCGAAGGCGGTCCTGGCGACATAGTCGACCAGCATCATGACGGCCTCGACGGCGAAGATCGCGAAGGCGGCCGCCGCCCAGGACGGGCGCCGCGCCAGCTCGCCGTACTCGGCGGCGAGGTAACCGGCGGCGAGGACGCGCAGGTCCCCGAGCTGGCGCACGGCCTGGCGGGCGCCGACGTCCGCGGCCGCGGCGTGGAGGTTGTCGCGTAGTTCCCGACGCCGCGCGGCCCGGGACCGGCGCGGCAGGTCCTGCAGCCTGGTGTCCATCGTCCACACGGCGCGTTCGATCCGCAGCCGGTCGAGGGTGCTCAGCGAGGTGGTCATCGTCCGGTGTCCTCCGTGGCGGTGGGCGGGGTGACGGTGGGCGGGGTGGCCCTGGGCGGGCCGGCGGTGGCGGGATCGGCGGTGGGCGGATCGGGAAGGCGCCGGACCAGGACGGGGTGGACCACCGCGGCCAGCGACAGCCAGCTCTCGGTGCCCTGCGCCAACGCCTGGTCCCCGGCCGGGGTCGGCCGGTAGTACTTGCGGGCCGGGCCGGAGCGGGAGGCGACCAGCCGCCCGTGGAGCCGACCCTCGCGTTCCAGCCGGGCCAGCGCGGGATAGACGCTGCCCTCGCTGATGTCGGTCAGCCCGAGCTCACGCAGCCGCTGGACGACCTCGTAGCCGTAGGACTCCCGTTCGGCGAGCAGCCGCAGCAGCAGCAGCGACAGGACGCCCTTGAGCAACTGGGGATCATGCGTCGGCGCCATGAGGACAGACTAAGCCAGGTACCTTGCATTGTCGAGTATGGTGACGCTGGTCAGCCGGGTGCCGCAGGCCGCGACGGTCAGGCCGCGCCGTGCGGTGGCCGGTCCCGACCGTCCAGCCGCTGCGGGTGGTCGTAGGGCGTCGTGGTCAGGGTGCCCTGGCGCCAGGCTGAGCAGAGCTGACGGTTGAGGGCGCGTTCGGCCTCGGGGGTGCCCGGAAGCGGGACGTGAAGGGCCGTCAGCATGTCGAAGCGGTGCAGGTCGAAGGCGGTGCACACGCACTCGCCGTAGGCGAGCGCCGCCCGGACGGCACCGAGGTAGGCGACGCGGGCGATCGTGAGCGGTATCAGGGCCAGGCAGGCCCACCAGCTCGAGGACGGCAGCAGCAGGACGGCGGCCACCACGGCCGTGGCTGCCATCGTCACGGACAGCCGGGCCGCTGCGTCGAGCGTGTTGCGCCGGTCGCTCACGATCAGGCGGGTCGTCTCGCCGAGGACCGGATACAGCCGCGGCCAGGCGACGACGGCGTCGAGCCCGTAGGGTTCATACGACGGCGAGTTGCAGCGGACGGCCGAGGACCGCGCCCAGGGTGACGCCGAGCGCGACGACCAGGGCCTCGCCCGCGCCCAGATCGGCGGCGGTCCGCCACGCCTGGCCGAAGTCCGGGGCGCCTGCGGGGGCGCCGGCCCAGCTCAGCGTCAACACGAACAGTGCGGCCGCATACGTCGGCAGGTAGTCGACCAGGAAGAACCGGCCTCCCGCCAGGGCCGGCCGGGCTGCCGCTTCGAGGCTCACCGTTGCCGTTCCAGCACGCCGTGGCCGTTCGGGCACACGGGAGCCGACCGCTCATCGACGTGGATTCGTCGTCGCAGCGCTCCGCAGGTGGGGCAGCGGTAGCGGAGGATCTCGTAGCGCAGCGACGCCCCCGGCAGGGTGGCTCCGTCGCCGTCCCCCACCGACCGCGGCACCCTCGCGCGGAGCCCACCGAGGTACGCCCGGGTGGCGACCCCGACGATCCGCCCGTCGACACCGACGGCGACCTCCTGCACGGCGCGGTCGGTCGCAAACAGCGACTCCAGCGCGTCCGCGGCGTCGACGGCCCGGCATCCCGGCGGCAGGTCGAGCACCGCCACGTCGTCCGGGAGGTCCCCGGGTGCTCTCGACGCATCCAGCAGGATGTCGAAGTTCTCCTCGGTCATGGCCCTGTGATGTAGCACAAAGCGCCACGGTCCGAGTCCAACCTTGTACATTCAGTGCAGGAAAGTAGCGGGTTGGGGGAGCCGCCGTGACGGAGAGGCCAGGTGCCGCACTGTGGGCCCGGATCAAGGCCTACGAGGCGGGTGACGACGACGCACTGCTCTCGCCGCACGCCGTGGCCGAGGCGGATCGGCTCAGGCACCGCGCAGCCGGAAGCCGCCCGGCAGACCCCGGGCAGGACGCCGGGGACGCCACGCAGGGCCCACCACCACCTCGACGCATCGACGGCCCACGAGGAGCTGGCGGCTGCCGTCCGCCTGGGCGGCCTGGTGCGCGCGCAGGATCCCGACGCGCTGCCGTACGGGCTGCAGACCGGGTTCGACGTCGTCGACGCCGCCGTCGCGGGCGAGCCGGTGGCACTGGACTTCGCCGGAGACGGTGAACGACGGGACTACTTCGTCGAGCTGTTCTTCAACCTCTCCGGGGTGTGGTGGCTCACCTACCAGCGTGCGGACGCGGAGGCGGACGTGGCGCTGCTCGACCGGGCGATGGCGGCGATACAGACCGCGCGACGCCTGACGCCGCCGGACTCCCCGCGCCGGGTCACGGCCTCGGTGCTGTTCAGCGAGCATCTGAGCACGCGGGGGGCCCGCACGGGAAACCGGCCGGACCTGGACACCGCCGTCGCGCGGCTGCGCGCCACGCTGGAGTCCGCTCCCGCGGACCACGAGATCCTGGACAGGGCCCGCTACGTCCTCGTGCGTGCACTCAAGGCCGTGGCGGACCTCGACGACACTCCCGCGGCCGGCATCGCGTTCGCCGAGGCGGCGCGCTCGGCCCTCGCCGCAGTCGACCCCGACGGCGACATCTTCACCTACATCACCGCGGTGTCGTCGATCTTCGTCGACCAGCGGCTGGCCGTGCCCCTGGCGCAGGACCGGGATCTCGACGAGCGCGCCGCCTGCGCCCGGCTCGCCGTCGCCGCGTGGCCCGCAGCCGCCCCCCAGCACCTGTATGCGCTGCTTTCCCTGGGTATCACCCTGCACGCCCGTGCGTCCGCTCGCGGGTCGCTGTCGGACAACGCCGAGGCGCTGGCGGTGGTGCGCGCGTCGGCGGTCCACGGCGTGCATGACGCCGACCCCGCCCGGCGGGCAGTCCCGTACGACCTGCTCAGCCTCGTCCTGCAAACAACGATGCACGCTGACCGGTGATGCCGACGCCGCCGCCGAGGCGGTGTCCGCCTCCCGGCGTGCGGTGGACCTCCTGCCCCCGAGCGACAGCCTGGGGCTGTACATCCTGACCACTCTCGGCTGCGCCCTGTGCGCTCTGTACGACGCCTCCGGGGCGCTGGGCGCGCTGGACGAATCCATCGAGGTCCTGCGGCGGGCCGTCGAGGAGTCCACCGATCCGCAGCCCAGGGCGCTGTCGGTCCTGGGGCTGAGCTACTACTACCGCTACGACGAGGCCGGCGACCCCGCGGACCTCGAAGCGGGCGTCCGCTGGACACGTGCGGCCGTCGCCGACGACCTGTTCAGCACCTTCGACGATCCTCCCGCGAACCTGGCCGCGCTCGTGCGCACCCATCAGAGCGTCACCGGCGTGCTGGAATGGCTGTGGACGGCCGTCACGGGTCCGGTGCTCGCCGCGGTGGGTCCGGTCCGCCGGATCTGGTGGTGCCCCACCGGGCTGCTGTCGTTTCTCCCGCTGCACGCCGCGATCCGTCCAGGCACGCAGGAATCCGCCGTGGACCAGGTCGTGTCCTCCTACACTCCCACCCTGCGCGACCTGATCACCGCCCGCGGCCGGGCACTGCCAGCCCAACGCCGGCTGCTCGTCGTGGCCATGCCCCAGACCCCTGGCGCACCCGGCCTCGAGGTCGCTGGCGAAACCGACACCCTCGTCCGGCTCTTCGGCTCCCGCGCCACCGTCGTCACCGGGCCCAGGGCCCAGGGCCACCCGCCGACACATCCTCGACGAGCTCGGCCGCCACGCGTGGGTGCACTTCGCCTGCCACGGACAGCAGGATCTCGACGAGCCCTCCCGCAACGCGGTCCTGCTCCACGACGAACCCCTCACCGTTCTCGACGTGGCCCGCCTCGGCGCCGTCGACGCCGAACTGGCCTTTCTGTCCGCGTGCGCCACCGCATCGGGAGGTGCCACGCTGCCCGACGAGGCGATCCACCTCGCCTCCTCCCTGCAGACCGCCGGCTTCCGGCACGTCATCGCCACCCTGTGGCCGATCTACGATGCGGTGGCCCCGCAGGTCGGCCAGGACGTCTACCAGGCGCTGGCCGACGCCGGGCAGACCCGCGACCTCGCGGCACTGCTCCACCAGGCGGTGCGCCGCCTGCGCGACCGGGACGACAGCCGATCACCCCTGGTCTGGGCGCCGTACGTCCACATCGGGGCCGTGACCGTGCCCGGCCTTACCGGGGCCACCGAGATACGGCAGAAAGAGGCAACGGCCGTCAGGTCGGTCGCCGGGAACGCCCGCAGGTCGACCAGCAGGCCTTCCGCTGGCTCGTCGCCAGCGGAACGCTGCGGTCGTTCTCCGACCTGGGCTGGTACCCACATCCCGGGATGTCCGGCGGAGGTCTGAAGGCAGCCGAAGACAGCCGCAGCTGTGGGCCGTCGGGGGTGGCGGGTCAGCCGGCCAGATCCAGCACCGCGAGATAGTCGGCCCCGTCCCGCTGCACCGCGCGCAGACGCCACGGCGAGCTCTCGACAAGGTAAGCCAGTTCGTCGGGGGACACTGCCAGGTAATCGAACCACGGGGTCACCGTGATGCCATCCCTGACCCGGAGCGTCGCCTGGCCCGGAAGACGACCCCGCTCGGTGTTCCACGCGCGATAGGCCGCGCTCTCGTCGTCGGGCGAGACGTACGGGTCGCGACCACAACCGAGCAGGCGCGCGCCCGGAGCCGCGAGAGGCGCCGTCGGCTGCGACGCAGCCGCAGACAAAGGACCGCCGCCTGGAGCGGCGGCTCGTGCATCGGCGGCGGATGCGCGGGAAAGCGTCTCCATGGCTCTTCCACAGGGTTCGGCGTCCGATTTGTCCCTGCGGAGGAGACAGGTGGCACCGTTCCCCTGCACACCGCCTTCCGCGCTGAAGATCAGCGTGGTTCGGTGCTTTCCCGCGACAAAATTCCGCGAACTTTTCTCCTCGAGGGGGACGGCGACATTTCCTGTCGGCTGCCTTACAACAACCTTCCGCTGCCGCTGCGCGCCTAACTGGGTGTCGAGCGCAGGCGAGGTCGCCGCCGGCGGTAGAAGCCGAAACATCGGCGACGTCACGGCGGTGACCGGCTTCCGGGTTGATGTCACGGAGGATTCCGGTCTCCGGTCGGCCGGCACCCGACAGTTGTGAACGTGTGCACGCACCCCACCTGCACGTCTCCACCCTCGGAAAGGAACACGGAGATGACGGACACGGAATTCTCGGCCGCCCAGCTCGGGATCCTCGCGCGGGACCCGGTCCCGGCCGGGTCGAGCGTCGACGGGCAGATCCAGCGGTCGGAGATTCTCGGCCGGGCCCAGTTCTGGGTCAACCACAAGGTGACCTACACCCAGTCGGCCTCGGCACCTGACCCGCGGGGGCGCCGGTACCGGCGGGACTGCTCGGGCCTGGTGTCCATGGCCTGGCACCTGTCGTCCAGCCGCACGACGTACACCTTCGCCTCCTGGTCGGGGAAGATCCGCCTGTCGAGCCTGCACGACCTCAGGCCCGGCGACGCCCTGCTCCGAAGCGAGCACATCGAGCTGTTCGTGAAGTGGAAGAACAAGGCGAACCACGCCGCCGGCGCGTACGTGTACTCCTTCAACCACACCGGGGAAACCGTCGAGAACCCGACGGCACCCACCAACCAGGGAAGGATCGGTTTCGACACCTGGAGCGAACTGAGCACCTACACGCCGATTCGTTACCGTAAGGCGGTTAATGCCCCGCGGCCCACGCTGCTGGCGGCGAGAAGCGCCGGGTCGGCCGGTTCCCCGCCGCCGAACTCGGACGGTTCTCTGGTGCGTGAGCCCGACGGCGGCATCAACCTGATCGTGGGTGGCGTGCCCTTCGAACTGGAGCCGGCGGAATATGCGGCCCTCGGTTCCCCGCAGGTGCGCGACATTCCCGCCGACACCCTCGAGGACATGCCGGAGCTGATGCGGGACGGCACGATCGTGGCCACCGGTGACGGCACCCGTTTCCTCATCGCCGGGAACGCGAAGTACCGGCTCACCCCCGCGGACTGGGACGCGCTGGGAAAGCCGTCGTCGGTCACCGTGCCCGCGCGGCTCGTCGACGTTCTCGACGTGGTGCCGATCGACGACACCTTCCTGCGGGACGCGGCGACGCACACCGTCTGGCAGATCCTCGGCGCGGCGAAGTACCCCCTGACCCAGGCCGAGTATACCAGTCTGGGCAGCCCCGCCCACGTCGACGTGCCGGCGGGTTTCCTCGACGCCGTCGCGAGCCGGACGCCTGTCGGCAGCTACTTCCTGCGTGATCCTCTCAGCGCGATCGTCTACCAGGTCGTCGCCGGCGCCGAGCACCCGCTCAGCGCCGCCGAGTACGCCGCGCTCGGTCAGCCGGACGTCATCGACGCCCCGCTCGGTTTCGTCATGACTCTCGGCCCGGTGCCCCGCGAGCACACCTACCTGACCCGCAACAGCGACGGGGAGATCTTCGAGGTCCGTGACGGCACCCGCCGGGCGCTCACCGCCGACGAGGCCGCGGCGTTGGGTGAGGTCGACTGCCCCACCGTCGCCGACGGTTTCCTCGACGCGATCCCGAACGCCTGACCCCCGCGGCGCCCCGCAGAGCAATAAGACCCACCGCGGCCGTCGCGCCCGCCCGCCCCGGTCCCGCGGGCGGGCGAGACGGCCCCCTGTGCACGACCCATCCGAGGGAACCGCTGGCCAGGACGACGATGCCACCGACCGCCAGGATCGGACGTCACCTCGGAACCGGTGTTCGGGTCAGGTTGGCCAGTCGAGCTGGGAGTCGGGGACGCCCTGGGCACGGCCGTACTCCTCGGCCTCGGCACGCCCCCGCGGATCCCCGCGCCGGTAGCGGAAGACTCGACCGGAGAACACGATGAGGCTTTCCTGGGCGGTGTGCAGGTCCACGTACCACCCCGGCACCTCCAGCACCTCGCTCAGGTGCGCGGCCAGGGTCGCGGCCTCGGCGTCAGCGACGTCGAAGTAGACCAGCGTCCACACGGATGGCTGGTCGGCGGTGGCATTCCCGGATGCCGATCGTTGGATCTTCCGAACGGTGAGCGCCAGGTCGTCGACGACCGCTCCCACCCGCAGGCTCTCGGCGATCAGTACTCCGGTGGCCACGGCGGCTCCCTGGGATCAGCTCCGGCTGACGGGCCGGTTCAGCCTATGCCGCGATCACCTGCTGGAAGAAACTCCCCACCTGAGACAACCTCTTCACCCTACCTGCCAAGATGGGTTGAGACAGGGGATGTCTATCATCTTATGACTAGGGCGGGGTAGGGAGAAGAAGATCGTGGTGATGTCGGTGACGA
>NZ_LJPA01000018.1:0-36597 GCF_001414035.1 Frankia sp. ACN1ag
TTCGAGCCTCTGGCGGACCTTCCCGGGCCGTGGGTTCGGTCCCTGACGCGCGCAGGCATCGGCGAACTGAAGCTGCCCACGTTGCCGGCCGCCGAGGGCTGACCGACCCGGTCGATCGTCGATCTTTAAAGGGGTCTCACTGATCCGTTCTCCGCGGGTCTGGACCGCTCGCTCAGGATGACTCCGGCTGCGCGGTGGGATCGGGTTCCGGCCGGTGTGAGCCCAGAGTGAGGGCGAGCGCGTGCACGTCCTGGTGCCAGCGGCGCAGTTCGGTGGCGGTCGGTGAAAGCTCGTACGGGTGGTGGTGAACCGCGCGGGACAGGGATTCCCAGAGGTACTCCGCAATGGCGAGAGGCTCGGGGCCCAGCGCGCGAAGGTAGCGGAGGCTGAGTAGCTGCGCGCGCATCGGGGTCTGCGCGACGGCCGGGCGTTCACGGGCCCACAGGTCGTCCACCGCGGATTCGAGGGCGAGCCGCAGCAGCCAGGCGCAGGCACGCGGCCACAGCCCGGCAATCTCGTCCGGACGTTCCCGCAGGAGACTGTCGGCGACGTCCAGATAGCGGAGGGTGATCATCGGAGCTCGCTGAGCTTATTGACGAGAACCTGAGCATCGCGGACCAGGGCTGTGGCATCGCCGTCGCGGGGACCGTGTCCACCGTCCTTGACGGCTTTGTAGATGTTCCCGGTCTGCCATTTCCACCTTTTGTTGATGTAGCCGAGAACCTCTGGCGCGCGTTTGGCGTCTTCGAAGATCGCGAGTGCTGCCTTCGAACCGGTGCCCTTCGTCGCCGTGATTGCGTCCTCGACCTCGTGGTGGCGATCTCCGGCGGCAAGGCGCTTTCGGCGGTAGATGTCGATGCACACGGCGTCCACGGCCGACTTGCAGAACCCGGAGACGAGCGTGGCCTTGATGTCCTCGGGCAGGTTAGGGGTGTGGGCCAGCGCATGGGCCTCATCCAGCCAGCGGCTCGCCGGGTCGAGTGTCGTTTTGATCTCGATGACGGACTGTTCCCCGCGGACGACCTCCAGCCGGCGGGCAGGAACCTCGGTTGTGCTGAACCGGCGGACCGCGTCGGCGAGCCGGTCGTCGTGGCTGAAGACGACGACCTGACGGGTCCTGGCGGTGCGTAGCAGGACGCGGGCGAGCCCGTCGACCTTCGCCGGATCCATGGACTGCACCGGGTCGTCGATGACGACGAAACGGAACGGGCTTTCCGNCACGGTGGCCCGGGGGAGGAAGAGCGCGAGCCCGAGCGCGTGCAGCTCGCCCTGGCTCATCACGCCCAGTGCCTTGCCGCCGGCTCCATCGACGGTGACGTCGAGTTCGGGTCGGCGCTGCGTGCCAGTTCCCCGTAGCTTGAGTCGGCCGATCTCGATGTTGCTCTCCTGCCGGAGGTCNGCCCAGATCTCCGCGTGTTGCGTCGCGAACGGCTCGAGCCGTTCGTCCTGCATGCGCTCCAGAAGCCTCCTGACGAAGTCCTCGGCGTTCTTGAGTTCCTTGAGCAGTGGTTGCCGGGCCCGGCTGACGCGGGCGGTGTTGACCCATTCCAGGGTTCGGCGCGCGAGTGGAGCCCATGCGGTCTCCATCGTCTCCAGCCGCGCCCGGGTCGCGGACCGCAGTGCGTCGAGGGCCGCGAGGAGATCCTGATGGCGGACGACGAGATCGTCGGCGAGCGTTCCGGAGTCACCGTCGGCACGAAGCCGCTCCCAAGCATCCCACGCTGCACGCGCCCGCGCGGCGCTGTCTGCCACGGAGCCGGTCACCCGGTCTGCGGCAAACGCCCGCGGTGGTTCCTGGACCAGGGCGAGCGCCGAGCTGCGGGCGTGGTCTAGCCGATCGTTGGCGTCGTTGGCCTCCTCGGCGATGGCGTGCAGCCGCTCGGCCTCCTCGGCAGCAGATGCGCGCCAGGCTTCGTTGAGCGTGCCGACGCGGCACAGCGGGCAGCTGCCGCCGCCGTGCTCCTCGTAGTGATCGAGCCCGATGCGTAGCAGACCTGCGACCCGGCGGGCATCAGCGGCGGGGGTTCCGGACGTGGCCTCGACGCGCGCGGCGGCGGCCCGTAGGGTCGCTGCCCGTTCGGCGACCTCGGCTGTCTCGGGTACGTCCAGCGCGATGAGGTGACCCAGCGCCGTCACCTCATCGTCAAGCTCCACCGTCCCCCCGGTGCCAGCGGGACCGGTGGTGTTCGCGGTCCGGTCGCTCGCATCGGCGGCAGCCACGCCACCCGCCGCCGCATACGCCCTGTCGAGATCCCAGCTATTGGATAGCCGCGAGGCAAGCGCGGTTGATATCACCGTCGCGCGCTCGTCAGTGGACGCGTCGAGGTCGGCTCGCAGGGCGGTCCATCCGACGCGCACCGCCTTATGCGCATTGTCGAGCTCACCGCGCGCCTGTTGCAGCAGAGTCTGGATCTGTGCCAGATCATCGAGTCGGAGCATGCGACTGATCGCGTCGAAGTTCTTGGCGTTGCCGTCTGTGATCAGGCCGGTCAGTTCCGAGTAGGCGAGAATTGGCCGGTACTCGTCAAGGGCCGCCTGCCACGGCAGCTCCGACAGCGGACGGGCGGCTTCACCGGGCAGGCGCACGGTGGTCTTCGTGGCGAGCAGGTCCGTGTCGGCCGCCTGCCAGGCCCGCACCACCTTGATCGGCCGAGGGGCGCCCTCCGCAGTCAGCTCTACCTCGATGCGAGGCGCCCCGTCGCGGTGCAGGTTGAGCCAACCGTCCTTCCAGATCTTGCCACGCCTGAGGCGATCGTTCGTTTCGGTGAGCGCCAGCTCGACGGCGTCGGCGAAACTCGACTTCCCGGAGCCGTTGCGGCCGGTGATCAGGGTGAGGCCGGGTCCGGGGCACAGGCTGAGCGTCTTCATCGGGCCGACGCCCCGGAAACCGCGGACCGAGATGGACCTCAGGTACATGCCTGGTATCTGTGCGTTGTGGGGACGAGGCCGCCGGGTTGGTTGCGGGCGCGGCGTGGTGATGCCGCCGAGCACTTTGTTCAGCGCATCGGCCCCGTCGAAGGCCGCAAACACCAGGTCGGCGACCTGTGAGGGCTCCTCTGCCTGGTCGAGCTCGTCGAACAGGCGCTCGTACAGGGCGTCTCGGATCGGATCCGTCTCCGTGTCGTCCGTCATTCCTGATTCCCTTCCCGACCCGCTCTGGTCGTTGGACAGGTACCGAAGGCCAGGTTCGGTCGACGCCGGAACAGATGCCGCCTGTTCGCTGCGTTCTGTTCGCGAGGGTCGAGGAACTGACCGATTCGTGACGAGTGCCGCCGCCGTCGAGGTCGCCCGCGGAGCGGGAAACGCGGTGTGGAGGGGCGTCGGCGTGGGTGTCCGGGCCACCCCCCGAGCGGCCCGGACGGAGATCACTGTGGCGGCGGTCGATGTCTGAAATCAAACTGTCAGCCGATAACCCGGGTTATCGGTCAGAGTCAGGAAAATTCGTATGATCATCGCTATGCTTGTCTGACGCGACCACGGATCGGGCCGTGGGCTGCACGCTGGAGCGAATGGGGGGTGAGCACATGCCGGACCTGACCGACGCGGGCACGCTGCTCATCTCTATGCCGGAGATCGCCGACCTCGCCGACGTGCGGCGCGCGGTGGTGACCACCTGGCGGCGCCGTCACGCCGACTTCCCAGCTCCCGTTGCGGGTCAAGAGCTCGACGCGAGCATCCCGATGTTCCACGCGCCGGACGTCGTGCGCTGGCTCGCCGCGAACCCAAGGCGCGGCAATCGCCAGATCGAGAACGCGGATCTGCGCCTCTACTTGCTGCGCTGCCTGGGACAGCGGCTGGGCGCCCGGACCTTCGTCGCTACAGCGAGCGCGCTGCTCTGCCTACGCCACCTCGACGACGACGAACCACTCGTCCCGATGGCGGCTGCGGCTGCGGCTCCGCCGACCGTCGGCGCGGAGAAGGACGATGACCTGCTCGCGTCGCTGCGTGTCCGGGCCGAGCGGGTGGATCCGGACGATCGGCTGCTGCTTTCCGAGGTGATGGCGCTCGGACCGCACGCGAGCTGGCTGGCCCCTGCTGTCGACGAGCTCGTCGAGGCGGCCTACAACACCCGCGACGCGTTCGGACGGCTGCTCGGCGCCCGGCACCGCTTCAACGTCCCCGAGCTGTACACCGACTCGGTGGTGCCGCGGCTGGCGCATCTGATCGCGGAGCTGTCGGGCGCTCGTGAACAGGCCCGGGAAACCGGAGTGGTGCACGTGGCCGACCCGGCTGCGGGTGCCGGTGACCTGCTGGCCGCCGTCCACGCGGTGATCGACGAGGCGGAGGACGTGAAGCTCAGCGGGGTCGAGCCCGACCGGTTCCTCGCCCGGCTGGCCCGCCGCCGCTTCACGGTCGCGGGTGTGGCCCGCCGTGACCTGGACATTCGCGCTGCCGCATCGCGCCACACGAACGCCGACGCCGTCGTCACCCGCCTGCCGTTCCGGCCGGCCGAGGAGCGTGACGCCGTGGAGGTGCTCGCCGCGGTGCGCCGGATCGCCGACGCGCTGAGCTCGCGGCAGACCGCCGTCATCCTCGGGCCGGCCGAGGCGCTGGTGGACCCGCTGCCGGTGCACCGCCCGGCGGTGCGGCGCCGCGACGAGCTGCTGACCACCGGTCTGGTCGAGGCGGTGATCCACCTACCCGGCGGGATGGTTCCGTTCCGGCCGGCCTACCGGACAGCACTGTGGGTGCTGCGCCGGGAGGAGGACGCACCGGCGCACGGTCGGGTGCTGCTGGCGGACATCTCCGACCGGGAGCTGACCGATGACATCGTCGAGACGCTCGTACTGGACGTCGCGACCTGGCGCCGCGACGGATTTCGCCCGGACGAGCATCTGCGTGTCTTCGCCTCCCAGGCGGCGATCAGCCAGTTGACGACCCGACCCGGGGAGGCGTCGGTGGCCCTGACGGCGCCGCGCCCCACCGGCGAACCGAGCCGGCGGGCCGCCCGGGCGGTCGTGCGCATCCGCGAGATCGACGACCGGATCGCCTCCCACCGTGAAGGCGCGGGGACGGGCGATGCCATGCCCGGGTTCGGCGGTCTGGTGGCCGAGCGGGAGGACCCTCGCGCCCTCCCTACCGCCTCGATCGCACGGCTGGCCCGCGCCAGCGCCCCAGGCGGCCCGCTGCTGCGGATCCTGCCGGGCGCGCGCATCGCGCCGGGCCACGTCCGCCCGATCGGAAACCACTCCGTGTTCGGCGCGCCGGAGCTCACCGGCGCGGCGCGCGTCGGCGGCCGGCGGATCGACCGGATGGTTCTCGCCGACGCCTACCCGCGGGCCGCCCTCACGCAACCCGGCGACATCATCGTCACGACCGGCCCCCGCTTCGGCGCGCACCTCGACGAGAGCGGCTACTCGATCATCGAGTTTCCCGCGCGTGGTCTGCGGCTGACGGACGCCGGGCGCGCCGTCCTCACCCCGCGGGTGCTGGCCGCGTTGCTCGTCGCTGCGGCCCCCACCGGCCGCGCCCCCGGAGCGGTCCGCGGGCCACGCCGACTGGAGGACCTGTGCATCGCCGCGTTACCCGAGCCGGTCGTGCGCCGACTCGACACCCTGCTCGCCGGCGCCGACGCCCGCCGGGCTCAGCTCCTGCACGAGCTCGACATGCTGGACGAACTGCGCCGTACCACCGTCGACGGGTTGACCGACGGCACACTGACCCTGGTCGCCGCACCGGCTCCGAGTCCCTGACTGCCGGGCTTCACGACCACTGAACCATCGCGACACCGCGACACCTTCAGATATCGAATAGCACCCGAGGAGATACATGCCCCCGCGGAAGAAGGCCGCCCCGGCCGGACCACCGACCATGGCCCAGTTGCGCGAGACGCTGTGGAAGGCGGCCGACAAGCTGCGCGGCTCGATGGATGCCGCCCAGTACAAGGACTTCGTCCTCGGCCTGATCTTCCTGAAGTACGTCTCGGACGCGTTCGTCGAGCGGCGCGAGCAGATCCGCCAGGACGTGCTCGCCGACGGGATTCCGCAGTCGCGGGTCGAGGAGTTCCTCGACGACCCCGACGAGTACTCCGGGCACGGCGTCTTCTGGGTTCCCGAGCAGGCCCGCTGGGAGTTCATCGCGACGAACGCGAAGAGCGCCGGCATCGGCGAGCTGCTGAACGCCGCGATGGACGCGGTGATGAAGAAGAACCCGCCGCTCACCGGCGTCCTCCCGCGGATCTTCAACAGTGAGAGCGTCGACCAGCGCCGCCTCGGTGAACTCGTCGACCTGCTCGGCGACGCCCGCTTCACCGGCCACCGGGCGACCCCGCAGCCGGCCTCACCCCCGGCGGGTGAGGACGGCGCGCTGTTCGCCGAGCCCGCGCCGGCCGCCCCGGCGGAGGCGGCGACCCGGTCGGCCCGGGACGTGCTGGGGGAGGTGTACGAGTACTTCCTGGAGAAGTTCGCCCGCGCCGAGGGCAAGCGCGGCGGTGAGTTCTACACCCCGGCAAGCGTGGTGAAGCTGCTCGTCGAGGTGCTGGAGCCGTACGAGGGCCGGGTGTACGACCCGTGCTGCGGGTCGGGCGGCATGTTCGTCCAGGCGGAGAAGTTCATCGCCGAGCACCGCGGGTTGACGCACAAGGACGACATCGCCGTCTACGGGCAGGAGTCGAACGAGCGGACCTGGCGGCTGGCGAAGATGAACCTCGCCATCCACGGCATCACCGGCGACCTGAGCTCCCGCTGGGATGACACGTTCCACAACGACCGGCATCCCGACCTGCGGGCCGACTTCATTCTGGCGAACCCGCCGTTCAACATGTCCGACTGGGCGCGCACCGCCGACGACCAGCGCTGGCGTTACGGAACCCCGCCGGCCGGCAACGCGAACTTCGCCTGGATGCAGCACATCATCGCCAAGCTGGGCTCCCGCGGGAGCGCCGGGGTGGTGATGGCGAACGGTTCGATGTCGTCCAAGCAGTCCGGGGAGGGCGAGATCCGCGCCGCCCTCGTCGAGGCCGACCTGGTCGCCTGCATGATCGCGCTGCCGCCGCAGTTGTTCCGCACCACCCAGATCCCCGCCTGCCTGTGGTTCTTCGCCAAGGACAAGGGCCCGATGGGCGCCCGCCGCCTCGCCGAACGCCGCGGCGAAACCCTGTTCATCGACGCCCGCAACATGGGCACGATGATCGACCGCACGGAGCGCATCCTCACCGAGGAAGACCTGGCAAAGATCGCCGGCACCTACCACGCCTGGCGAGGCTCCGCGTCGGCCCGCGAGAAGAAGCTGACCTACGAGAACGTTCCCGGCTTCTGCTGCTCGGCCACCACCGAGGAGATCCGCACCCACGACCACGTCCTCACCCCCGGCCGCTACGTCGGCGTCGCCGAGGTCGACACCTCCGGTGACGAACCGATCGCCGAAAAGATCGAGCGTATCACCAAGGAACTCTTCGCCCATTTCGAGGAATCCGCCCGCCTGGAAAAGGAAGTCCGCACCCAACTGGAGCGCCTCGATGTCTAACTCTTTCATGGAATGCAAGGAATCGGAGGTGCCGGATGGGTGGGAGGTTCGTCGACTTGAAGAAGTAATAGCATCCGGCGGCCTGGCCTACGGAATTGTTCAGCCGGGACAGGATGACCCGGGCGGTGTGCCGATGCTACGCGTTACCGACATTCGCGGGGGGCGAGTTAGGGAGGATAGTGTTATCCGGGTGTCGCCGGATGTTGATTCTGAATATGGAAGAACTCGTCTGTCGGGTGGCGAAGTGCTTCTTTCGATCGTTGGGTCCGTGGGTCGAGTCGCACTTGTGTCGCGAACTCTTGCGGGTTGGAATGTGGCGCGGGCCATCGCAGTTATTCGTCCACAGGATGTTTCGAGTGCATGGATTAGATTGTGTCTGACTTCTGAGCTTGCACAACACTGCATGGAGATGTGGCAGACCAATACTGTGCAAGCAACCCTCAATCTTCGAGACGTCCGCCGTCTCCCTATCATTCTTCCGCCTCGGCGTGATCGCGATGCAATCGTTGAGGTAATCGAGGTGCTAGATAGCAAGATTTCTGTCAATGAAGAGTTGGCGCTTATGTGTGACACGCTGCGTACGCTGTCTCTCCGGGAATTTTTCCTGACTCGTGAGGCCGCGGAGTATGCCGTGCGTCCGCTGTCATCCGTGGCAGAGTTCGTAAATGGTAGGGCGTTCACTAAGGATGCTCGTGGTGTCGGCCGTATGGTCGTCCGGATCGCGGAGATTAATTCGGGTCCCAGCTCTTCGACGATTTATAATGATATCAATGTTCCGGATCGACATCTTGTGCGACCAGGAGAAATTCTATTCTCCTGGTCGGGAACGCTGCGGGTTGCGCGCTGGTATAGATCGGAGGCGATCATCAATCAGCATATATTCAAAGTTGTTCCGTGTGTCGGTATTCCAGTATGGCTTGCTTTCGAACTGACGCTGATGAAGCTGGCGGACTTTCAGTCGATAGCGGCAGACAAGGCTACGACGATGGGTCATATTCAGCGAAAGCATCTGGATGAGCCGGTTCTCGTTCCGAGTGGCGACGAGATACCTGCGTTGGACCGGCGACTTCGTCCACTGTGGGAGAGGGCGCTGGTCGCTGAACAGGAAGCACTCACACTCGCCGAGCTGCGGGATGCGCTGTTGCCGAAGTTGATGTCGGGGGAGGTTCGAGTGCGGGACGCGGAGAAGATTGTGGAGGATGTGACGTGACTTTGGGTCGGGGGGCCATGAGCGAGGACGACTGGGAGCAGGTGGCCATCGAGACGCTGGGGGAGCTTGGGTGGCAGCCGATGAAGGGCTCCCAGCTCGGGCCGCGCAGCGGGGGCGATGGGGAACGGAAGGACTGGGCCGAGCCGATTCTCGTCGACCGGCTGCGGGAGGCGATCAGCCAGATCAATCCGGATCTGCCGGCCACCGCCGTCGACGATGCCGTCGGTGTGGTGCTCGCGTCAGAATCCCAGGACGCCATCGCGGAGAACCGGCGGTTGCACGAGTTCATGGCGCGTGGGATGCGGTCCGTCACCGTCGTCGATGAGTACGGCGCCGAGACCACTCCGACCATCTGGCTGATCGACTTCCGGGACCCGGAGATGAACGACTACGTCGTCGCCAGCCAGGTCCGGATCGACGACCGCAACCGCAACGGCATCCGCTGCGATCTCGTCCTGTACCTCAACGGCCTGCCGGTCGCCGTCGTCGAGCTGAAGAACGCCGGCTCCGAAAAGGCCGATCTGCGGGTCGCGCATCAGAAGCTGATGAACTACGTCACCGAGTGGCCGCTGGCATTCCGGGCCACCGTGCTGTTCGCCGTCTCCGACGGGGTGACCGCCCGCTACGGCACCCCGTTCACCCCGTTCAACCACTTCGCGCCGTGGAACGTCGACGAGGACGGCGAGCCGGTGCGCCCGCGGGGAAACCCCGGCGGGCAGCAGGAGTTGCCGCGCGAGGTCGACGACATCCGCTACGACGACGCGCAGACCGTGCTGCTGCACGGCCTGTTCGACCAGCGCCGGTTCCTCGACCTGCTGCGCGGCTACGTCACGTTCGCCAGCATCGGCGGCTCGGGCCTGCAGAAGCGGATCGCGAAGGCGCACCAGTACTTCGCGGTCAGCCGCGCGGTGGAGAAGACCGTCGAGGCGATTCGCAGCGACGGGAAGGCCGGCGTCGTCTGGCACACCCAGGGCTCCGGCAAGTCGATGGAGATGGAGCTCTACGCCTACCAGGCCAGCGTCGACCCGCGGCTGGCGAACCCGACGATCCTCGTGCTCACCGACCGGATCGANCTCAACGACCAGCTCTACGGGGTGTTCCAGTCCAGCCTGCTGCTGCCGGGCGAACCCGTGCAGATCGACAGCCGCGACCAGCTCCGCACGGAGCTGTCGAGCCGCGCGACCGGCGGCATCCTGTTCACCACGCTGCAGAAGTTCGGGCTGACCAAGGAGGAGCGGGAGTCGAAGTCGGCGCACCCGCTGCTCTCCAACCGGTTGAACATCATCGTCGTCGTGGACGAGGCGCACCGCAGCCATTACGACACCCTCGACGGGTTCGCCCTCCGGCTGCGCGAGGCGCTGCCGAAGGCGACCTTCCTCGCCTTCACCGGCACCCCCCTGTCGGAGGCGGACCGCGACACCCGCAAGGTGTTCGGCGACTACATCGATGTCTACGACCTCACCCGCGCCGTCGAGGACGGGGCGACCGTCCGCGTCTACCACGAGAGCCGGCTCATCCCGCTCGAGCTGCCGCCGGGCATTGATCCCGAGGCGATCGACACCCAGGCTGACGAGATCACCGCCGGGCTGGACGAGGCAGAACAGGAACGGGTGCGCCGCAACGTCGCCGTGATGAACGCGCTCTACGGCGCGCCGGCCCGGGTGCGGACCCTGGCGAATGACATCGTCAAGCACTGGGAGTCGCGATCCGTCCAGATGAGGCCGTTCATCGACAGCCCCGGCAAGGGAATGATCGTCTGCGCCACCCGGCGGATCTGCGCGGATCTGTACCGGGAGATCGTCGAGCTGCGCCCCGACTGGCACGACGACGCGGTCGACAAGGGAAAGATCAAGGTCGTCTACACGGGGAACAGCGACGACAAGGGCGAGATCTTCAAGCACGTCCGGCGGCCGTCCCAGAACAAGACGATCCAGTCCCGGGTGCGCAACGACGACGACCCGCTCGAACTGATCATCGTGCAGTCGATGCTGCTCACCGGGTTCGACGCGCCGCCGCTGCACACGATGTACCTCGACCGGCCGATGCGCGGCGCCGCGCTCATGCAGGCCATCGCCCGGGTCAACCGCACCCACCGCAACAAGCAGGACGGCCTGCTCGTCGCCTACGCCCCGGTCGCCGAGCGGCTACGGGAGGCGCTCGCCGAGTACACCTCCGCCGACCAGGCGCAGCAGCCCCTCGGCCGCGACCTCGACGAGATGATCGGCAAGGTTCGCGACCTGCACGATGTCATCGTCAAGCTCCTCGCTGACCACGACTGGCGGACGGTGCTCGCCGGCGGCAGCCGGACGGCCTACAAGCAGGCCCTGCTCGGCACCGTCGACTACCTATGTGACCCGTCCAAGCCTGGGAACACCGCGCAGGACGGCCATCTGCCGCGCCCCGCCCGGTTCCGCGACGCCGCCGCCCGCCTCGAACGGGCCTACGCGCTGTGCTCCGTCCGGGATGAGCTGGACGATCTGCGTCCCGACATCGCGTTCTTCCACGCCGTCCGGGTGTCGATGGCCAAGCTGGACGCCGAGCAGCGCCGCGCCGCCGGCCTGCCCGTCCCCGACGAGGTCGAGATCCTGCTGCGCCAGCTCACCGCCGCGACGATCGAGGCCGGCGGCGTCACCGACCTCTACGAAGCCGCCGGGATCGAGCGGCCCGACCTCTCCCACCTGGACGAGGCGTACCTGGAGCGGCTGCGGGCGTCGAAGACCCCGAACCTCGCGATCGAGGCGCTGCGGCGCGCCATCGAGCAGACCATGCGCCAGGTCACCCGGCACAACCTGGTCCGCCAGCGGAGCTTCTCCGACCGGATCGTCGAGCTGATGAACGCCTACCGCAACCAGCACCTGACCGCCGCCGAGATCCTCGCCGAGCTGGCGAAGCTGGCCAAGGAGGTGACCACCGAAAGCGACCGCGGCCGGCACTTCACGCCGCCGCTGTCCACCGACGAACTCGCGTTCTACGACGCCGTCGCGCAGAACGACTCCGCCGTCAGGGAGCTGGGGGACGACAAGCTCGCCGAGATCGCTCGCGACCTCGTCGTCCAGGTCCAGAAGTCGGCGACGACCGACTGGACGAAGCNCGAGGACGTCCGCGCGCGGATCCGCACCATCATCAAGCGCCTGCTCGCCAGGCACGGCTACCCGCCCGACGCCGCGCGGGAGGCGATCGACCTCGTCATCGCCCAGACGGAGACGTTCGCCGAGGACTGGGCCTCCGGCACCGAGCACTGACCAGAACGCGACGCTTGTGGGACCGCGGCCACATCGCTATCGGCTGTTCCTTGACCATCCTGCCCTTTCCATCGACGATGGTCGAGAATCTTTCGCGCATGTTCGAGGAGGATGGCCTCATGCGACTGACGCTGCTGGGCACGGACTCGCAGGCAGGACAGTGCCCGACGCTCTATGCGACGGACCGCGACACGTACGTCATCCAGGGGTGGACGGTGACGGACCCTGAGGCGTTGGCCGATCTGAAGGACGTGCTGGAGGGCGAGACGTTCGTCGAGGTCCCGAAGGCGTTGCTGCGGTTCGCCAAGGACGATCAGGCCGAGGTGGACCGCTGAGCCTGTTGATCGGTGCGGAGTTCGACCGGCTGTTTCGCAGCTTCGAGCACACCGCGTTCCGGTTGGAGGCGCGGGATGACTACCTGGTGTCGTACGAGGCGGAGGCGTTGCGGCAGTTCGTAGCCGGCGAGGAGGTGGATCTCGGCTGGTTCCAGGACTGGCTGGCCATGATCGGTGGTGCGACGGCCGAGGGGCGGCGGTTCACCCGAGTCCGGGTCGTCACCGTGCCGTTGAGTGACTACAGCCGGTTCGGGGTGTTCTGTTCGCAGTACACCAACGCGGCGGGCGAGGACATCCGCTACCTCCCCCGCGACCAGGCCGCCAGCCTGCCGGACTACGACTACTGGCTGTTCGACTCCCGCCTGCTCGTCCGCATGCACTTCGCCGACGACCTGACCTTCCTCGGCGGGGAGGTCATCACCGACCCTGCGATAGTGGTCCAGCACAGCTACTGGCGTGATGCCGCCTGGCACCGCGCCGTCCGACGGGATGACTTTGCCGCCGACTAGACCGACCGGTGCGACCAGCGTCGACGAGGCGCGTCGTGCTCTGGGGCTGCGGCTGCGTGAACTGCGCCAGCGGGCCGGGGTGACCGGCCGGCAGCTCGCGCAGTCCGTGTCCTGGCCCGCATCGAAGATCTCCAAGCTGGAGAACGGCCGCCAGACCCCCACCGACGAGGACATCCGCGTCTGGGCCGAGGCGACCCGGGCCGAGAGTGAGATCGACGGGCTCCTCGCCTCCCTGCACACACTGGAGTTGCAGCACGCCGAGTGGCGCCGTCAGCTCTCCTCCGGGCTGCGCCAGCATCAGGGCGAACTCGTCGATCTCGACGCTCGGACCCGGCTGTTCCGGGCCTTCGAGCCGACCGTGATCCCCGGTCTGCTCCAGACCGCGGAGTACGCCCGCGCACGGTTCGCCGAGACAGCGACGGTGTTCAAGGTGCCCGGCGGAGTCGACGACGCCGTCCGTATCCGGATGCAACGCCAGGAGATGCTGTACCGATCGGACAAGCGGTTCCATTTCGTGCTCACCGAGGCCGCCCTGCGTTACCGGCTGTGCCCGGTCGAGGCGATGATGGCGCAACTTGACCGCCTCGTGTCGCTGTCGACGCTGCGGAACGTCCGGCTGGGGATCATCGGCTTCGAGACCCGATACGTCGTCGCGCCGGCCCACGGCTTCTGGCTGCTCGACCAGGAGCGGGTCATGGTCGAGACCTTCTCCGCCGAGCTCAACCTGGCCCAGCCCCAGGAGATCGAGTTCTATGGTGGCATCTTCGAGCAGCTCGCCGCGGCCGCCAGCTACGGTGCCGCCGCCCGAGCGATCATCACCCGGGTCCTGGGCGACCTCGCCGCCGAACTCACCGAGGATGGCGCCTAGTTTCGCGTCCAGACCAGCCTTCTCCTAGTTTCGAGAAACTCCAAGAATCTTTCTATTCTTGCTCGGTTGAGACTTCTACTCTCTGAGTTGAGTTCGTCACCATCACGCCCGGCGAGTGCTGGGCGCTGTCGAACCCCATTCCCTGTGAGGAGCACGCGGCGATGACTGGTGTGGCAGAGGCGATGACGGGCCGTTTCCTGGTTCGGCCGGACGTGTTCGNCCGGCTGGTCAACCGGATAGCGGCGGAGACGGAGGTGGCGAGAGACCGCGATCTCGCCGTTCGGATCATGGATCAGGCCCTGGCCTTCTTGGGCGCCAGCGCGAAGATCCCGGATGCCGGTCTGATACCGAGCCGGCTGGTGGATATCGGCTGGCATGTGTTCGTGCTCGACACTCGGGAGTACGCGGCGTTCTGCAACCAGATCGCGGGCCGGTTCATCCATCACGTTCCTGCCGACACGACCGACATCCCTGCCCGCGATCACGACGCGCGGGACCGTACGCTGACGGCCATCACGGACGCTGGTTACCTCGTTGACCCCGACCTGTGGCCCGCGGCCACGGCGGGGGACTGGAGCTCGTGCGCGGACGAGGGAAACTGCTCCGCGTCCGGCAAGGACGGCGACGAGAACCAGGGCTCGCGGATCCCGAAATAGGGCGGAGAGGTGAACTGGCCGTGGCAGACGTGTGGGACTCGATCCCCGGCACGGTGCGGCAGACGGTCGAGCGGCATGTCGGTTCGGTCAGCTCGGTGACAGTCATCGACGACGGTCAGAACAACGACCTCGCCGCCTTGGTCAGCGGGGAGCGGCCCGTCTTCGTCAAGGGCGTCAAGGGGATCAGCCGGCGAATGCGCTGGCTTCGCAACGAGATCACGGCGGGGGCGCTCGCTGGCGGCATCGCCCCGGCCGTGCTGTTCGCCGAGGACGTCACTGCGGACGACGACTGGTTGGTCGTCGGATTCGAGTATCTGCCGGGCCGGGCCGCGGACCTCGCCCCCGGGTCCGTGGATCTGCCGGCGGTGGGGGTCACGGTGGACCGGATCGGCGCGTTGCCGGCCCCCGGGATCAGGGGCCTGCACCTGCGGTGGGAGGTGCAGGACTGGTGGAGTCGGCTAGGCGAGATCGCTCCCGACGTCGTGACCGGCTGGGATGTCGAGGATATGGACCGGTGGACCGTCCTGGCGCCGGAGGCGGTGGAGGGCGATCGGCTCGTCCACACCGATCTGCACGGCGACCAGTTCATCATCGGTGCTGACGGTGTGATCCACGTGATCGACTGGGGATGGCCGGCCGCGGGCGCCGGCTGGGTCGACACGGCATTCATGGTCATTCGGCTGATCGAAGCGGGTCACTCGCCGGCGGACGCCGAGGCGTGGGCGGCGACGCGGGCCGGCTGGCGAGTCGAGGCTGACGCGTTGACCGCTTTCGCCGCCTTCACCGCCGGTCTATGGACATACCGGTCGGTCACCGAGCACAACCGCGGCGCGCGCCGGGCGCGAGTCGCCCGCGACTACGCAGCCCGGCGGGTCGGCGTCACCGAGGCGTAGGGACGCGGTGGGCCTGGGCGCGCTTGCCTGCTCGCGCGGCCTTGGGGATGCGCAGTGTCAGCTTCGTGCGGTGCGGGAAGGTCCGCCGGGCGGGCCGAGCGCGGGCCACCAGCTCGCGGATGCGGGCGCTGACCTTGTGGGGGCGTTCCAGGATGACGGCGTGGCCGGCACCCTTCTCGACCCAGAGTTCGGCCTTGGGTAGGGCCTTGGCCAGCGTGCGGCTGTGCTCCAGGGGGGTCATCACGTCGGCGTCGCCGACGAGCAGCAGGGTGGGGACGTCGCGCAGCGCCGCGGCGGCGGCCAGCCGATCGTGGTCGAGCAGGGTGGGCAGGAAGGCACCCACCACGGGAATCGGGGTGCTCGCGATCATCTCCTCCAGGGCATCGACCACCGGCTCCGGAACCTGGGTCGAGCCGAAGCCGACCCGGCGGGTCAGCGCCCGCGACACGCCGCTGCCCCGCCAGCGGATCCGCTCCAGCAGCGACGGGGCGTGCCGCATCCCGACGGCAACCCCGGGCAGGACGCGGCGCGCCGCCGCGGTGACGGCGGCCGGCAGTCCGAACGCCAGGCGGGTCAGCTCGCCCGCGCTCGTGGACAGCAGGGCCACCGCGATGATCCGGTCGCCAAACAGCTCCGGGTGCGTCTCGGCCAGGCCGAGGACGGTCATCCCGCCCATCGAGTGGCCGATGAGCACGACCGGGCCGGTCGGCACCCGGTCGTCGAGGACCCGATGCAGGTCGTCGGCGAGCTGCGCGATGGTGCAGTGCTCGGCGTCGGACGGGTCGGACCGGCCGTGCGCGCGCTGGTCGTAGCAGACCGTGCGGCCCAGGTCGGCGAGGTCTCGGCGCTGGAAGTGCCAGGCGTCCGCGGTCATGCAGAAGCCGTGAACGAAGACCAGCGTCAGCGCGGCGCCCGGCGGCCCGACCTCGGTGACGTGCAGCCGCACCCCGTCGGACGCGGTCACCGTCGTCTCCCGCGTGGCGTGCGCATCGGCCACCGCGGACTTCGTCGCCCGCCGTGGGCGCCTTGGGCGCTGTGCCTGCTCTGAACGCCGTGCTCGGGGGCGTCGTGGGCGCCGTTTCCCGGGCGGCTCGGCCGCGCCTCGCTCGCTCTGAGCCACCAGACCCACCCTCGCCATCTCCTCGCCACCTGCTCACGCAGGTTATGCCCGTCAAAGGGTTGATTAACGGGTCATAGCCGGTAGGAGAGGAAAGCCGCCCGACCCGTGGGTCGGCCGCGAACCGGTCGGGGTGGCGCTCAGCCTTCGGTGCGCAGCCAGTGGGCGGCGTAGGCGTCGAGGTCCAGGCGCAGGCTCCCGTCGTCGTCCACGGTCCGGACGGTGCCGGCCTGCTCGCCGAGCAGCTCGACGAACCGGGTGCCCGCGCCGACCTCCNGCAGCGTGAGCGTGACGTTCGTCGGCGAGGCCGCGAAGTTGTGCAGGGTGAGGACGGCCCGTCCCTCGTGCTCCGTCCAGTGCGCCAGCACGGACGCGGTGTCGTGGTCGAGGGTCGAGCCGGCGCCCCAGGCCAGCTCGGGGCACTGCCGGTAGCGGCGGACCAGCGCGGCCACCCAGGAGAACAGCGAGGTGGGATCGTGGCGCTGGGCCGCCACGTTGACCTTGGCCGGGCCGTACTCGCCCTGCACGACGGGGGCGGGCAGGCGGTCCGACTCCGCGTCCGGGTCCACGGTCGAGAAGCCGCCGTTCGGGCCGTCGGACCACTGCATCGGGACCCGGACCGCCTCCCGGCCGGGGATGTCGAGGTTCTCGCCCATCCCGATCTCCTCGCCGTAGAAGAGCGTCGGCGTGCCGGGCAGGGCGAACAGCAGGCTGTAGACCATGCGGATGCGGGCGGGGTCGCCGTCGAGCATCGGGGGCAGGCGTCGGCGCAGACCTCGGCCGTAGAGCTGCATCTCCTCGCGCGGGCCGAAGGCGGCGAACACCTCCTGGCGCTCGCCGTCGTCGAGTTTGTCCAGGGTGAGCTCGTCGTGGTTGCGGACGAACGTCGCCCAGTGGCCGTCCTTCGGCGCGGGCGGACGGTCGCGCAGCGCCGCGAGCAGCGGTGTCGCGTCGTGGCGGGCCAGCGCCAGGTAGAGCCGCTGCATGCCGGGGAAGTCGAAGCACATTGTGAGCTCGTCGCCGTCCTCGTCACCGAAGAACCGGCGGGTGTCGTCGTAGGGGAGGTTGACCTCGCCGAGCAGGATCACCTCCCCGTCGCGGCGGGAGATGAAGGCGCGCAGATCGCGCAGGTACTCGTGCGGGTCGGGTAGTTCCGCCGCGTCGGGGGCGCCGTCGGTCTCCAGCAGGAACGGCACCGCGTCCACCCGGAAACCGGACAGGCCGAGCTCGATCCAGAAGCCCATGATCCGCGCGATCTCGTCGCGTACCGCGGGGTTCGCCACGTCCAGGTCGGGCTGGTGCTTGTAGAAACGGTGCAGGTAGTACTGACCGGCGGCGTCGTCGTACTGCCAGACGCTGTCCTCCTGATCGGGGAAGACGACGTCGGACGGGCCGTCGGCCGGGGGTTCGTCCCGCCAGACGTAGTAGCTGCGGTACGGGGAATCCCGGCTGCTGCGGGCGCTGACGAACCAGGGGTGCTGGTCGGAGGTGTGGTTGACGACCAGGTCGGCGATGACCCGGATGCCCCGGTCGCGGGCCACCAGGAGGAACTCCACCAGGTCGCCGTGGGTGCCCAGCCGGGGGTCGACGCCGTAGAAGTCGGTGATGTCGTAGCCGTCGTCCCGGTCGGGCGACGGGTAGAAGGGCATCAGCCAGATGCAGGTGACCCCGAGTTCGTGCAGGTAGTCGACCCGTTGGGTGAGACCGCGGAAGTCGCCGCAGCCGTCGCCGTTGCCGTCGGCGAAGGTCTCCACGTCCAGGCAGTAGATGACGGCGTTCTTCCACCACAGGTCGGCGGTCCGGCTCAGTCGCATCGTCGCCCGCCTCAGCCTTCGTCGTGGTGCGGTGCGGGCAGCACCCGGGCGGCGAAGGCGTCGATGAACTCGTCCTGCGGCCTGGCCGAGGGAAATCCGGCCTGCCGCGCCGCTGTGACAGCCTCCAGCAGGCCGCTCGGTGAGATCTGCTCGGGGGACGATGGGATGCCGTAGAAGGTCATTTCGCGGTGTTGCCCCGCGCCCGGCGGACTATCCCCTTTGGTGCGGTCTTATCGATGATCTGCAGGACCATCAGCTAGACGATAGGCGCCGTCAGTTCGCCGGTCCGGGTCAGTGGGTGGCCTGCGGGGCGCTCACTGTCGTGCTTGCGGGACGCTGTCGCCGCCACTATCATCTAGATGATAGGAGGGTGGGCGGCCACCAGCGTGGCGGGCCACGTCAGCGGTCGCCGTGCCGATCGTTCGTCGCTGCGGGCGGCTGTCTGCCTGGGTCACCAGACCGTTCCGAGCGCCGCGCCGACGGGCATGCTCCGGCCGCGGAAGACGTGTCGGGGCCCGACCGGCCCGACCCGGCGAACGGGGTTCCCATGTCCCTACCGGCCACGTCTGGAGCGTTGTGACAAACGAAGAGGTTCGCACGCGGGTGGGGGTCGCCGACCTGCTGGCCAAGTACCAGTTTCTCGCCGACTCGGGCAAGATCCGGCAGTTGTCCCAGCTGTTCACCGCCGATGCCGTGTTCGAGAACAACACCGGACGGCACCGCGGGCCGGCCGGCGTCCTGGAGTTCTTCCGTGACACCAAGGACAGTTTCATCGCGGCCGACCTCATGCCGGCCCGCCACTACCTCGGCTCGATCTACGTCGATCCCCGTCCCGACGGTGGAGCCTCGACCTACGCCTGCTTCCAGTTCGTCGGGACCCGCGGCCTGGACCACTGGGGGACCTACCGCGACGAGATCGTCGAGTCCGCCGGCACCTGGCTGTTCGCCGGCCGCAAGGCCATCGTCGAAGGCTGCGTGCCGGACTCGCCCGTGGTAGCCCTCCTCGGTCTGGCCCCGGCCGGGGCCCGTTCATGAGCGCACCCACCGAAAACCCGGGAAACGGAGTGAGAGAATGACCGCCGCCACGCCGATCGACTTCTCGGTCTATGATGCCGACCAGCATTACTACGAAGTTGCCGACAGCTTCACTCGGCACCTGGATCCGAGGTATTCATACGCGTTTCGCTGGGTCACGGACAAGAATGACGGCCGCACCCAGTTGTTAGTCGGCGACAAAGTCTTCAGGATGATCTCCAATCCCACCTTCGACCCGGTGGGAAAGCCCGGCGCACTCGCGGCCTACTTCCGCGGCGAGAACACCGAGGGCCAGAGCTTCAAGAAGATGATGGGGCGGATGGAACCGATCCGTCCCGAGTACACCCGTCGAGCCGAGCGTGCCGTCGTCATGGCGGACCAGGGGGTGGCGGGCGCATTTCTGCTGCCGACGCTCGCGCTTGGTCTCGAGGAACTGCTCACCGACAACCCCCCGGCGCTGTTCGCCGTCCTCCACGCGCTCAACTCGTGGATCGACGAGGAGTGGGGCTTCGCCCGCGACAAAGTGATCATCGCTCCGCCGGTCCTGAGCCTCATGGACCCCCATCTCGCCGAGGAGGAGCTTCGCTGGGTGATCGAACGCGGGACCAGGGCGATCGTGCTCCGTCCTGCCCCGGTCGTGGGTCCGTACGGAAACCGGTCGCCCGCGGATCCGGTGCACGACCGCTTCTGGTCGATGTGTGAGGACGCGGACGTGGCGGTCGCCTTCCACGCGGCCGACTCGGGGTACGCCGGACACGTGCGGGCCTGGGGCGAGCGCGTCCAGTTCGCCAGCGAAAGCACCTCGGCGCTGGCCGAGGTCCTGTCGGTGCACATTGAGCGCCCCATCACCGAGACGATCGCCGCCGCGATCTGCCACGGCCTGTTCGACCGGCATCCGCGCCTGCGCTTCGCCTCCATCGAGCTGGGCTCCGGCTGGGTGCCCGAACTGCTTCGGCGGCTCCGCCAGTCCTACCGCAAGATTCCGTACGCCTTCGGTGCGGACCCGGTGGAGACGTTCCACGAGCACGTCTATGTCGCGCCGTTCCAGGAGGACAACCTGACCGTTCTCCTGGATCACATGCGCGTGGATCGCGTCCTGTTCGGTTCGGACTGGCCGCATCCCGAGGGTTTCGCTCGGCCCACGGACTTCATCGCGGACATCGCCGAGCTGAGTTCGGTGGACAAGAAGAAGCTGATGTCCGACAACTTCCGTAGCCTGATCACGCTGCCCTGAACGGGCGGGACGGCCGCCATCCACCCCAGCCCCTGCCGGTCGGCATCGGGGGTGTGCCGGGAAAGAGCGCCGACTTACGGCGAGGGCGATTCCGGAACATCGGAGGTATCGGGTACGTCAGGGGGATTGGCCGGCTCGTCGGTTCCGTCGCGCCGTGGGCTGATCGGTGGCCACTGCGGGCGGAGCCCCGGCAGGCCGGACAAACTCACGCGCGGCGGGCCGTCGGGCGCCGGCTGGCGCCGCGTGGCGTTGGCCGGGGAGGTGGTGGTGGCTCGGCGCGCGACCGCCGGACGCCGCTGCACCGTCGAACGCCGCTCCGCGGGCGCCCGCCCGCCGGCCGAATCGACCGGGTCTGCCTGCGTGCCCGCACCCGCCGCGGGCGGCTCGGAGGTGATGTCCGCATCGGGCAGATATCCCATGCGCTCGAGCTCGTCGGTGTTCCAGCCGACGTCGAGCGCGGCCTGATACTGAGCCTCGTACGCGAGCGCGGCCTGGTNGGCGCTCTCTCGAGCGGCCTCGACGAGATCGTGTCCCTGCCGGACCGCGGCCTGCACCGCCTCCTCGGCCTGGGCCTGCGCCCGTTCCACAGCAGCGATCGCATCGGTGCGGAGAAGAGCCGCGACGCCGAGTTCGCCGATGGTGGCGATGCGGTTGCTTTTCATGAACTCCGCGAGCGCCGCCTCCATGGNCGCCCGTCGAGCGTGGCTCTCCGTCATCGCTGCGCCGCCTTCGCCGTCGAGCCGTACGCACGCTGCCGCCTGCCCTGCCCTGCCCTGGCCTGACCTGACCTGGCCTGGCCTGGCCGGAGGCGCTCAGGTCAAGGGTAGCAAGGGCCTCCTGGCCGCCCTGGCTCGCGAGATTCGGCCCTGGGCCGCGAGATGCGACCGCTGGGCGCGCTATTATCTAGACGATGTGGATCTAAGCGTAAGATGATTAGGTGATGGGATGCCCGCTATAACCAGCGCTCGAGGCTATGGGGCATCGGCCCGTGCCGTGTACCGGGATCGCGCCCCGAAGATGTCGGAGCTCATTGCGGCGCATCTTCGTCACCAGATCGTCAGCGGTGAGCTGCGCGCCGGTGACACGCTCCCGGCGGAAAACGAGCTCCTGACGCACTTCGACGTTTCTCGTCCGACCCTGCGTGAGGCGTTCCGGATCCTCGAGGCGGAGTCCCTGCTGATCGTGCGGCGCGGCAACCGCGGCGGCGCGGAGGTGACGGTGCCCGACCTGTCGGTCGCCGCGCGCCATGTCGGCGTGCTGCTGCAACTGAGCGGGACCACCATCGAGGACGTGCACGAGGCCCGGGCCGTGCTTGAGCCCGCGGCCGCGCGGATGCTCGCCCTGCGACGAACCGATCAGGATCTCGCCGATCTCCGCGACTGCATCGAGAATCTGCGCGCGGCCACCGAGGAACACACCGACCCCTTCGTCTGGTTCGAGACCGGCTACGTCTTCCACGACCTGGTCGTCGAACGGGCGGGTAACCGGACCCTGGCGATCGAGGCCGGAATCCTCCGTGAGGTCATCACGACCCATGTCGCCGCGGCCATCTCGCGTACCTCCGAGGAGCCACAGACCCGCCAGGCGTTCCGGAAGACCATCCGTGCCTACACCCGCCTCGTCTCCCTCATCGAGGCGCGCGACGCGCCCGGAGCGGAGGAGTACTGGCGCAAGCACATGGAGGTGTCCGCCCGGATCCTGCTGCGTGACGCGCGGGCCAGGATGGTTGTCGACCTGTTCGACTGAGCGTCCGCGACCCGCGCCGGTGCACCCGAGTCGGGGCGCGGCGGGCGAAGGTGTCGGACCCCGGTCGTAGCCTCCCCGTGAGCGAGGGAGGACCGATGACACGGCAGGACAGCGGCGCGGTGGCGCCAGCCGCCGCGGATTTCGAGTGGGTCTGGCGGGTGCCGGACGGGCAGGTCGCGTCCGGGCGGATCCCCGGCTACGTCGGCGCGCTGCGGATCGGTGGGCGGGTCGAGGTGCGTGCAGGTGGGCGGATGGCGCTCGGGTCGGCGAGCGCGCCGATGGCGGCGGACACGCGCTTCCGGCTCGCCTCGCTGACCAAGCTGACTTCGGGGGTGCTCGCGCTCGGCCTCGAGCACGACGGGCTGTTCGGCCTCGACGATCCGGTGGCCCGCTGGCTGCCGGAGGCGGCGGCCCCGCGGGTGCTGGTGGCCCCGGACGCGCCGCTCGACCGCACCGTCGAGGCGTGCCGGCCGATCACCGTCCGGCACCTGCTGACCCTGACCTGCGGCTGGGGCGCGGTGCTGGCGCAGACCCCGCTACAGGCGGAGATGCTGCGCCGGGGGGTCTTCCCTGGGCCGCTGACGCCGCGGATGTCCGTCGACGAGTTCGTCGCCAGGGTCACCGGGCTGCCGCTGGCGTTCCAGCCGGGCGAGGGCTGGCTGTACGACACCGGCATCGACCTGCTCGGCGTGCTGCTCGCCCGCTGCGCCGGGCGCCCGCTGTCCGAGCTGGTCGCCGAGCGGATCACCGGCCCGCTCGCCATGGCGTCCACCGGGTTCTGGGAGCCGGACCCGAGCCGGCTCGCGACGGCCTACCGGCCCGGGCCCGACGGGCTTGAGGTGCTGGACGCCGCCGACGGCGAGTTCGCCCGCCCGCCCGCCTTCGAGGAGCTCAGCTCCGGGCTGGTGTCCACCGCGCCCGATGTCCTGCGGTTCCTGTGCGCGCTCGCGGACGGCGGCGGCCCGCTGCTGCCGGCCGGCGCGGTGGCGCGGATGACCGCCGACGCGCTGACCGGCGCCCAGCGCGACCAGGCCCGGCCGATCGTCGGTCCCGGCGGGTCGTGGGGCCTGGGTACCGGCCTGGACGTCGAGTCCGCCGAGCCGTGGATGGCCCCCGGGCGCTGGGGCTGGGACGGCGGGACGGGAACCACCGGCCACGTCGACCCGACCCGCGACACCGTCGGCGTCCTGCTCACCCAGCGGGCGATGACCGGCCCCCTGGACGGCTTCGGTGAGTTCTGGACGGCGGTCGCCGCCACCCGATGACGCCGGCGGGCGGGTCGCTTCGTGCAGCAGGACGGCGGCCTCCAGCGCGGCCAGAACCAGTCTCACCGAGCCGGGGAGCGGGAGGAACGGTACCAGGACAGTCAGCAGCCGGACAAGACGGTGCACCCGTCTTCCACGGGTCGGCTGGCCGCTCGTGATCCGGGTCCACCCGATTCTTGTGAACAATGGTCTGGTCATGGCACCTCCGGCGGGAATAGGCAGTCCCTTTACGGGTCCTCCGATTGGTATCACCGGGGGTGATTGGCGGAATGTGCGTTGCGTGGTTGTGAGCGTGCAGGCCGATGCGCCACAGATTTTTGCGCGAGCGGCGCACAATCGGTGGCGGACTGATTCCCGGGTCGCCGTCGGTCGGTCTATGATCTGCCCAGTCCGTGAGATGTGCGGCGAGCGCGTCCGGCGGAAATGCGGGGGGTGGCCGTGGCCAGACAGCATCCGGCCAGGTGCGGGCGGGACATCCGGGCGCGGCTGGCGAAGGCAGGCGTGGGCGTGCCGGAGACGGCCGACGCCGTTCATCGTCATTGCGGGGTGAGCCGGTTGCGGGCATACCGGCTGGCCTACGGCTGGACGCAGCAGGAACTCGTGCGGCGGATCCGCGAGCACGAGACCGAGGCAGGGCGCAGCGATCCGCCGCTCGGGCATCAGCGGATATCGAGATGGGAACGCGGTGAACGGCCGTCACCCCGGTATCTCGATGCGCTGTGCGCCGTGCTGCGCACGCGCCCGGATCGGCTCGGTTTCGGATTGGACGGCTCCGCCCACGACATCGTCCCCGCCCCGGCCGGATCGTTCTGGGCGGATTCGATCGTGCCGGCTCAGGTCCGGTACGGGCATGCCGCGGGGCCTGACGCGCCGCCACCGGCCGTGGGAGCCACCGGTCCGGAAGCGCCGTGGTCCGCCGTTCCGCTTTCCGATCCCGCCGGGTCGGCGGCGGCCGTGCTGGCGCGTGCGGGGGAGCTTCGGGACACCCTGGACCGGTCGCTGTGGGTCGAGGTACCGGCCGAGCAGGTCGACCGTCTCGACGAGATGGTGCGTGACCAGGGATTCCGGTACCGCGTGGAGCCGGTGATCGGGATGATCGGTGACCTGTCCGTCGACCTGGCCGAGGTCGGCCGGCTGGTGGGCCGGCGCCAGCCGCTTTACCAGCAGCGCAGGCTGCGCGGCGTCGCCGCGAAGCTGGCCGGCATCACCGCCCTGTCGTTCTCCGACCTGGGGCACCGGGCCGAGATGCGCGGCTGGTTCGAGACGGCGTACCGCAACGCGAGCGAGCACGGCGCCGCGGAGCTGCTCGCCTGGGTGGTGGCGAAACGGGCCAAGTCCGAGCTGGAGAACGGCGCGTCCGCCCAGCTCGTGCTCACGATCGCCGCGCGGGCGGAGGCGCTCGCCGGCCGCACTCCGAGCGCCGGAAAGCTGATCGCCGTCACGATGCAGGCCCGGGCGTTGGGCGTGCAGAAAAAGCTGCCCGACGTCCTGCGGCGAGCCCGGCAGGCGCTGGACCTGTTCGACCGACTCGACCCGGAGGCCACCAGCAGCAGCGTGCTCGCGATGAGCGAACAGCAGCTCCACCTCTACCTAGCCNATGCGCTGCTCGCCGCCGGCGACTGGCGCCGCAGCCTGCCGCACTTCGATCGTGCGGTGCGCCTGTTCCCGCCGGGTGAGCCACGCGACCCGGTGCTCACCCGGATCAACCAGGCCGGAGCGCTGATCCTCGGCGCGCAGGTCGACACCGGCTGCGAGCAGATCATCCGGGAACTGACCGGAATCGCCGACCATTGGCGCAGCCCGCTCGTGTTGCGCTGGGCCGTCGACGGGTTACGGCGCGTGCCCGAGCGGTATCGCGGCCAGTCCGCCGTCCGCGAGCTGCGGGACCTGATCGCGACCCTCACGCCGATCGGGTCGATGGGGCCGATGGGACCAGGGGCGGCGATCGAGTTGTGAGCTCGGCGTCCCGCTGGAGCTCGCCGGCTAGCCGACCGACCGGGCGCTGTCCGAGCTGCGCGCGGCGGGGCTGTGCCGCTCTCTGGATAAGGACCGGTCGGCGGTCGCGGTGCGGGCGTACCACTCCTGGCGGGTCATCGTGTAGACGTTGCTGGCCAGCCACGGGCCGACGTCGGCGATCCCGCGGAAGGTCATCCCGAGCCGGTGGGCGATCGCGTTCATGCCGGCGTTGTCCCGGTGCGTCGAGGTGATCAGCTCGTCCACCGTGAGCCGTTCGAAGCCGAATTCCAGCGATGCCCGGACCGCCTCCGTACCGAGCCCCTGACCCCAGTGGTCCCGGCGGATGGACACGGCGACCTCGATCCCCGGCCAACCGTCCGCGAAATAGGCCCCGGCCCGGCCGAGGAACTCCCCGCTGCCCCGTTCCTCGACCGCCCACATGCCGTAACCGTGGATCGTCCACATGCCGATGAGGTGGGTGACGAGACGTTCCGTGCCGGCCAACCCGAACGGGCCGCCGAGATAACGCATCGTCTCCGGGTCNGCGTTCATCGCGGCGTACGGGTGCAGATCCTCGGGCCGCCAGCCGCGCAGGATCAACCGGGAGGTGATGACAGTCGGTATCTCGAATCGGGTGGGCAGTCCGTATGTCAACGTCATGTAAATGATGGTCCGCTGACAGACACCGGTCGGGAAGCACCCGGTGCGACCGATTCACCGCGCCCTGTCGCTGACCTTGTCCGGTATGGGCTGGATTGGTNTTGGCGGGTGGTCGAAAGAGGGAGGTCCCGGTCCCGAGGCCGGTCGGGTTCGGCGCCGGCGCGACGGCTCGCGAATCGGCGGGTCATTGCGCGCAGGTGGGGTGGTAGGGGACACCGGGCAGGTAGAACTGCCAGGACGAGGCGTCCAGGCCGCCCCCGGCCTCGGTGCACGCCGCGGTGACCACCTGTTGCCGGGAGGCGCTCACGGTGGACACCCGCCACAGCCGGAGCATTCCGTCGTTGCCACCCGAGGCCAGCACGCTGCCGTCCCGGGAGAAGGCGAGCGAGAACACCGCGTGGGTGTGTCCCGTCAGTGGCAGTCCGATGGGGCGCAGGCTGGGCGCCGGCAGATCGCGGCCATCGCGAGCGGAGGTGTCCGATCCGTCGCCGGCCCGGCCTTCCCCTCCTTCCTGCTCCGGGGGAACCTTGGTTTTCTCGAACTCGCTCGCGCAGGCGTCGAGGGCCGGGCGCCCGATGCGGTCCGCGGCATCGGCGGTGGCGGGGGGAAGCCGGGCGGCGGTGCGGGCGTCCCACAGGCGCACGTCGCGCCCGGAGCCGACGGCGAGGATGCCGCCGTCGGGAGAGAACCTGACCGCCCGCGCCTCCCCGGGGCCGGCGGGCAGCCAGCCCAGGAGGTGGCGGTCGCCAGTCCCGCCGCCGACGGACCACAGACTGACTCCGCCGAGCTCCTCGCCGACCGCCTCGACGGGGGCGGCGGGGGATCGGTCGACGCAGGTGTCGACCGGTCCGAGGGCGGGGGCCGGCCGGCCGGCCGGCTGCGGCCGCGCCGAGTCGCCGATGTCCCAGGCCATCCGGGTGCGGTCGAAGCTGGTCGCGACCAGCAGCCGTCCGTTCGCCGAGAACGTCACCGCGGTCACCAGACTGTGCAGGCCCGTCAGCGGCGGCCCGACGCGCCGAGGCTGATCCGGGCCGGCCGCGACCGACCACAGCAGCACCGATGCGTCCGCGCCGCCGGTGGCCAGCAGTTGCCCGTCGGGGGAGAACGCCACGGCGGTGACGGGGCTGCCGTTGGCCAGTGTCGTCCGGCTGCTGGCCAGGGTCTGGAGGCGTTCCTGGCTGGCGGCGTCCGGATGCACCGCCCAGGCGGCGAGCGACAGCCGCAGCGCGCGGATCCGGTCCGTCGCGCTCACGTCGTCCGCCCTGGTCAGCAGGGCCTGGGCGATCACCGCCCGCTGGGCGCGTTCGGCGGCGTGCTGCGCCTGCCGGGCGGAGACGCCCTGCCAGCCGGCGGTTGCGGCGCCGGCGAGCGTCACCACGAGCAGGACGGCCAGCACCGCGATCGTCCGGCGCCGGCGCCGACGGTCCCGGCGGCGCGCCGCCTCGACGCGACGGTGGCACTCGGCGAGAAACCGCCGTCCGGCGTTGTTGAGGTTCACGACCGGCCGCCCGCCCGCCCGGAAACGGTCGTAGGACCCCCACAGAATGGTCGTGGCGGCGGTGAGCCGGTCGACGTCCCACAGCGGGCCGCCGTGTGCCCGGGCCGCGGCGGCCCGCTCGACCTGCCCCTCGCTGAGCAGCGCGGCCTCCCGCTCGCGGATCGCCGCGTCCAGCGGTGGCCAGACGGAGAGCAGCGCCTCGTGGACGACGCCGACGCCGGCGCCGCCGAGGCTGTCGCTGGCCGTCGACAGCAACCGCTGCTCCACGAAGACGCCGAACGCGGTGCGCATGGCCTCCGACGGCAGCTCCGCCACCTCTATGCGGCGCCGAGTGCGTCGGCCCCCCTCGTCCAGGGTGGCGAGCTCCGCCATGCCGGCGAGGATCTCCTCCCTGGGCAGGCGGGCGGCGGCCACCGCCTCGTCGAGCACGGCGTCCGCCCGGCGCGCCAGCGCCCCGCGCACCCCACCGAGCTCCTCGTAGCGCTGCGCGGACAGCCGTCCGCCGCGGGTCTGGTTGCGGGCCAGCTCGTGCAGGGTGAAGGCCAGCAACGGCAGCGCCTCGCCGCCGTCGGTATCAGCGACCATCTGGCTGACCAGCTCCGGCTCCACCGACAGCCCGGCGACCCGGGCCGGCTCGGTGATCACGACGCTGAGCATGTCGCGCGCGAGCGGCCGCAGGGGAAAGGCGTGCAGGTGGGCGCCGTGCAGCTCGGGCAGCGCGAACAACTGGTCCTGGAACTCCGAACGGACCGCGATGACGACCCGGATGGGACCGTCGAGCCCGTGGGAGAGCACCCCGGCGAACCGGGCCCGCTCGGCGGCGTCCGCACGGGTGAACAGCTCCTCGCCCTGATCGACGACGAGTAGGAGCCGGTCCCGGTGCTGGCCGTAGCCCGCGCTCAGCAGTTCCTCGGCGAGCCCGACCAGGGCGCGGTCGTCGGTGGCCAGCCGCTGGTGGACCTCGGCCGGATCCCAGTGCAGCCCGATGCGGATCGCCGTCTGCGTGAGGGCCCGCGCCAGCTTGTTGATCGGGTCGTGGCCGGGCAGGAACGGATCGGCGACCTCCCAGCCGGGCTCGGCCCCCAGCCGCGCCGTCAACCCCGCCGTGACCAGCGACGACTTCCCGCACCCGGACCCGCCGACGACGAGCAGCAGCCGCCGGTCGCTCAGCGCGCGCAGCCGGTGGGTCAGCCGGCGAAGCTCGTCGGCGCGCCCGTAGAAGACCCGGGCCATGTCCCGGGTGAACGGCCGCAGCCCCGGGAACGGCGAGCGGTCCCACGCCCAGCCCAGGCCCCCGGCGGCGTCCACCCGCCGCAGCGGGCCATCCAGATCGCCGATCCACCCGCCGTTGTCGACGACGGCGACGTGCTGGCGGTCGTCGAGCAGCGGCGAGGCCACCCCCGCCTGCGCCCGCAGCGGCAGCAGCAGGCTCCCGACCTCGTGGGCGATCCCGATTTCGTAGGCACACCAGGGGGAGGCGTTGTAGGCCTCGGTCACGACACAGATGACGGCGTCCGCGGCCCGCAACTCCTGGTGCAGGCGCTCCTTCCAGACCTCGCCCGGCCGGATTCCCGTCCGGAGGTCGCGGGCCAGGAATGCCCGATGGCCGAGATCGGCCAGCGTGCGGTAGATCCGGTCGGCCAACTCCGCGTCCGAGCTGGCGTGGCTGACGAAGACGCGCGCCACTCTCATCCCCAGTAATCGCCGCGCACATTGCCGTGCAAACGCGGTAGGGCGTTGATACTACCGCTCCGGAGTACCGCGCGGCCGGTACAAATACGGGTTTGCGGCCGGCGGTGGCCAACCGGTCGCGGGGAAAATCTCGCAATCGGACCCGCCGCCGGCGGAGTATCAGCTTAAGCACGGATGAACAGATGATGGAGCGCGGGGAAATAATGGATAACCGGACGCCGGAGCCGGTTATCCGCGCCCCCGAGCCGGCCCGCCCGCCATCTCCACCGCCCGGGTACGGCCGCGGCGGGATCTCGTCGATCGTGCCGCCTCGCCCCGTCACTCCGTGCCCCGCCGCTCCGTGCCCCGCCGCTCCGTGCGCCGTGGCTCCGTGCGCCGTGGCTCCGTGCGCCGCCGGATGCGGCGTGCGGTGAGCCCGGCGGCCGCGCCGTGGTGGCCGTCACCTGATCTCACGACGCCGCCGCACTCGGGCATGGCGCGGGCCACCCGACGCCCACCCCCGTGCGGCCGTGCCGTGAAATCGCCTTCGCGGCGGCGCTTCGTACGAAGATTGCCCCGCCATACGGCACCTGTCCCTGCCCCGCGCGGGGGACGCGGCCGCTAATCCGGCGATCCGGCCGCACACCCGGGCACCGTTCATGGCATGCTCGGTTTCCGACGGTAGGAGCAGGCGCCGACCAGTCCGGTTCGGGTTGATCGGCGAGGCTTCTCACCTGCGACGGTCCGCCGTCGTGGATGTTGCCGGTTTTGCCGTCGTGTTGACGTGGGTCCTCATCGTGGAGGTTTGTTGTGAAGCGTGTCGGAGCGATTGTTCTGCTGGTTGCACTCGTGGGTGGCGGCTTCCTCTTCCGCCGGCAGCGCGGCAAGCAGGACGCATAGGTCCGCGCCGCGTCGGCGCCGATCGGCGGGAATCCACCGCGTGCCTCGATGAGGCACGACAATCGGTCCCGCCGGGTTCGGTCGTGCCGGGTTCGGTCGTGATCGGATCGCCGCTTCGGTGGTCGCCTGTCGAGCAACGTGTTGTGAGACGGTCCGTACGTGCATCAGTTTGACGCCGAGACAGCCGATCTCCTGCGGGCGATCTTCGACTTCACCGGGGTCCGCCTCGGCTTCGATCCGGTTCCCCTGGACGGTCCGGCGACACCGGCGGAACTGTCCGCCAGGGTCGGCCGGACGATCACGGCGGACGGGATCGGTGGTCGCCGAGCCCTGGAGATCTTCGACGAGGTGCTCTCGCGCGCCTGCATCTCGGCGGACCATCCGCGCAACCTCGCCTTCATCCCCGCGGCCCCGACCCGGTTGTCGGTGCTGTTCGACGTGGTGGTCGGCGCGTCATCCATCTATGGCGGAAGCTGGATGGAGGGTGCGGGCGCGGTCCACGCCGAGAACGAGACGCTGCGTTGGCTGGCCGACCTCGCCGGTCTGCCCGACACGGCCGGTGGTGTGTTCGTGCCCGGTGGCACGGTCGGCAACCTGTCCGCGCTTGTCGCCGCCCGCCAGGCCGTCCGGGCGCGGCTGGCCGCCGAGGGTCGGCCGATGCCGGCGCGCTGGCGCTTCGTCTGCGGGGCGGAGGCCCATTCGTCGCTCTACCAGGCGGCGATGGTGCTCGACGCGGACATCGTGGCCGTGCCGACGGGGGAGGAGGGCAGGCTCACCGGCCCGCTGCTCGCCGCCGCGCTCGACGACCTCGCCGGCCAGCGCGACCCGGCCGAACAGCGCGACCCGGCCGGACAGGGCGATGCCGCCGCGCACGACGGGGTCTTCGCCGTCGTGGCGACCGCGGGGACGACCCAGTTCGGCATCGTCGACGACCTGCGGGGCGTGGTCGACGTCTGCCGCGACCGGGGCCTGTGGGTGCACGCGGACGGCGCCTACGGCCTGGCGGCGCTCGCCGCGCCCTCGGCTCGGCCGCTGTTCGACGGGATCGCCGACGTCGACTCGTTCATCGTCGATCCGCACAAGTGGCTGTTCGCGCCGTTCGACGCCTGCGCGCTGATCTACCGCGATCCCGCCCTGGCCCGGGCGGCGCACGGTCCGCAGCGGGCCGGCTATCTCGACGTGCTCGACTCGGCCGCCAACTGGAATCCGTCCGACTACGCCATCGGGCTGTCCCGGCGGGCCCGCGGGCTGCCGTTGTGGTTCTCCCTGGCGGCGCACGGCACCCGCGCCTACGCCGAGGCGATCGAGACCACGCTGGCCACGACGCGGGCGGCGGCGGCGCAGATCGCGGCGCGGCCCGAGCTGGAACTCGTCCGCCCGGCGGAGCTTTCCGTGGTGGTGTTCCGCCGGCTCGGCTGGCGGGACGCCGACTATCACCGGTGGAGCGACAACCTGCTCCGTGCGGGATTCGCCTTCGTGCCGCCCACCCGGCACGACGGGGAGACCGTCGCCCGCTTTGCCGTCGTCAATCCGCGCACCACCCCGGCCGACATCGAGGCTATTCTCGACACGATGGCCTGACCGCGATCGCGATAGGCGGTTTTCGGTGCCGGCAACCGCATGCGGTGTTCGGTGCCGGAAACCGCGGCTCGTGCTGCGCGGTTCCCGTGGCACGGTCCCGCGCCGGACATAGTTGGGCGGTGCGGGTCCCTTTCGACCCGCGCCGCCCAGGCGCGGCAACCGGCGGGCAGCCGTCGCCATTCACCGCCCGGCATCGTCGGCGGTCCGGCGTCGGCGGCGGTGAGCCCGCCGGTGCCACGCATTAACCCTGGCTTCGCCCGGGCTGCGCTTCAGGCGGGAACGTCAGTTGCCCACCGTGAAACGACGGTTGCGGTTACGCGGCTTCTCGACCTCGTCGACGGCGGCGATCGCGAAGTCCTCGTAGGAGATGCCGATCTCGCCCTGAGCGTCCACCACGGGCCGGTCGTTGCCGGTGCGGTAGGCGCCCCGACGCTGCCCCTGGCCCAGGTTGCGCGGCGGCGGGGCGATGGCTGCCCAGCGCACGTTGCGCGCGCCCCGGTACACGTCGAGCGCGTCCACCTGGTCGAGCGCGTCCTTGCGCTCGGCGGCGGGGAAGTCCGGGCTGTCCACGAGCCGCTGGCCGTTGTCGTCCTCCAGGGTCCCGCCGCTGGAGACGTGCAGAACGGCCGGAGCCTGGTCGCCGATGCGGGGCAGGACGTCGACGAGGGTACGCGCGGCGTTCGCGTGCACCGGACGGTCGACACCACCCACCGCCACGACGATGGCGTCCGCCTCCTGCGCCAGGCGCTGCACGGAATCGCGCGACGTGGCGTCGCCCTCGACCGCGTTGGCCTTGCGCGGAAGCTTCTTCACGCGGGCCGCGTCGACCTCGACCGCGGTGACCTCGTGTCCCCGTCGAATTGCTTCGTCGGTGATGCGGCGCCCGATCTGACCACCGGCACCAAAAATGACGATCCTCGCCATGCCATTGCCTCCGACTCGCCGGTCGTGCAACTGATGGATAGTCGTGCGTGTGCTGAATGGCGTCGTCGCCCCATCGCGCCGGCGCCATGGTCAGTAAGTGAATTACTGTCCGCGCTGACTATTTCACGCTCCGCGTCCACCGCAAGTTGACGTCGACCGGCGCGGTCCGGGGTCGCCCAAGTCGGGTGGGCGAAAACGGAACGCGCCGCTCGCCGCTCGCCGCTCGCCGCGCGTTCCGGGCGCCGCGATGGAGCGGGACGACGCCTCCGGGACATGAACCCGCATTGCACTCAGGGCGTCGCGCCGGTTTCGGCGGCGTTGGGTGTGGCTGATCGGGTGCGGTGGGTAAGATCCGCGGTGTCGGCTGGTAAGGGTCGATGTCGTGCCAGAGGACGGGGGGCGTTGATGGCGCGGGTGTTGCTGGTGGTGGATCCGAGCGTCGGCGTGAGCCCGTCGGATCTGGTGAAGGCGTGGACGCCGGCTCCTCCGGTCGTGGACGGTGCGGTGGTTGCGGATGGTGCGGTGGCCGTGGAGGCCGTCCGGGGGCGGGTGATGCTGCCGGGCGTGCTGGAGGTCCTGGTGCTGCCGGTCGCGGTGAACCTGGCCAGCAGCGCGCTGTTCGAGCTGGTCCGATCGTGGGTGGCCCGGGCCCGCGGGCCGGCGGCGCAGGATGCGGAGTTCGAGGTGGTGGAGACGACCGACGACCAGGGGAACCGGGTCGTGGTTGTCCGTCCGCGTCGTACCGTCTGATCCGCGGAGTCCGGCCGTGGGCACGGTGATCGTCCGGGAGCGGGAACGGCGTTCGGACGGAACGTTCGCGGTTCGGCTGGCCTTCGACGACGGCGTGGAATACGACGTCGAGATCCGCGATCCCGCGGACGCTCAGGACGAAGGGCTGTTCTCCTGGTATTTTGAGGAGCATCTGCGCTATCCGTTCCTGGACAAGGACATCGAACGGGCCGCGAAGGAACGGATCGGCGAGTACGGCAGGGGCCTGTTCGAGCAGCTCTTCGCCGGCTCGGCGCGGTATGAGTACCAGCGGATGCGGGAGCGGGGCTTTGACGGCTGCCGGGTGGAGGTCGCCGGGTCCGCGGCTTTTCAGCGGTTGCACTGGGAGACGCTGCGGGATCCGGAACTGCCGTCACCGCTGGCGGTGCGGCTGCCGGTGACCCGGCGGGTGGAGCCGCTGTCCGGCCGGTTCGAGGCCGGGTCGGGTCGGGCCACCTTGAACATTCTGGTGGTGACGGCCAGGCCGGACGGTCCGTCGGATGTGGGGTTCCGGACCCTGTCTCGGCCGTTGTTGGACGCGCTGCGGCAGGCGGCGGTGCCCGTGACGGTGGATCTGGTCCGACCGGGAACGTGGGACGCGCTGCGCGACCATCTTGACGGAACCCGGGCGGAGCACGGCGGGGGCTGGTATCACGTCGTGCATTTCGACGTGCACGGGCTGTTCACCGCGCATGACACGTTGGCGGCAGGACGGGAGTCGGGCCGGTTCTTCCTGCGTCGCTGGCTCGAGGCGTTCGACGGCGAACAGGGCTTCCTGTTCTTCGAGACCGCGCAGGATGGGAAGGCCGAGCCCGTTCCCGCCGGCGAGGTGGCGGCGCTGCTGGCGGAGCACCGGGTGCCGGTCGCGGTGCTGTCGGCCTGCCAGTCGGCGATGCAGAACGGCGACGAGGCGAGCCTCGCGTTCCGGCTGGTGCAGGCCGGGGTGCCGCTGACGGTCGGGATGGCGTATTCCGTGACGGTGTCCGCGGCGGCGCAGGCCATCCCGGCGCTGTACAGCCGGCTGGCGGCCCAGGCCGATCCGGTCGACGCGGTCCACACGGCGCGGCGGCGACTGTTCGACGTCCCCGCCCGGCACGCCTACTTCAACGAGGAACTGGAGTTGGAGGACTGGATGTTGCCGGTGTTGTACCGGCAGCGTCCGGTGGATCTGCGGCTGCGGGAGATGACCGAGCAGGAGGCCCAGAGCTTCTACGCCCGCCAGGTCACCGTGGCCGACGAACCGGCGACCGAGTACGGGTTCGTCGGCCGGGACCTGGACGTGCAGACCATCGAACGGCGGCTCCTGCTCGACGGCGGCCGCAACGCGCTGCTGGTGCAGGGGATGGCGGGGGCGGGGAAATCGACCCTGCTGGCGCACCTCGGCTGGTGGTGGCAGCGCACCGGTCTCGTCGACCACGTCTTCCGGTTCAGCTATGAGGACCAGGCCTGGACCGCGGCCCAGATGGTGCGGGAGATCGGGAAACAGCTCCTGGGCCGGGTCGACCAGGCGAGGCTGGAGGTGCTGTCCGAGGACGCCCAGTTGGAGCGGGTCGCCGGGCTGATGCGGTCGCGGCGGCACCTGCTCGTGGTCGACAATGCCGAATCGATCACGGCGAGCCCGGCGTCGATCCCGCACGCTCTCCCGGCCACGGAGCAGCAGCGCCTGCGCACCCTGCTGGGCCGGCTGCAGGGTGGTCGGACGCTGGTCCTGGTCGGCTCACGGGAGTCGGAGGGCTGGCTGGCCCCCGGCACGTTCACCGACAACGTCTACGAGCTGCCCGGCCTGGACCCCCAGGCCGCCCGCGACCTGGTCGACCGGATCCTGACCCGCCACGGCGCCACCCACTACCAGGACGACGCCGACCAGCGGGACGCGCTGGACCGGCTCATCGACCTGCTCGGCGGCTACCCGCTCCCCCTGACCATCGTCCTGCCCGCCCTGGCGGAGACCACCCCGACCGCGGTCCTGGCCGATCTCGACACCGGCGGCCAGGAGGCCGGCCCGGTCGGCCTGGCCCGGCTGGCCATCGAGACCAGCCACGGCAAACTCGACCCGGCACTCCAACAATCCCTGCTCCTGCTCGCCCCGTTCGTCGCCACCGCCCCCACCGGTCCGTGGCTGGATCGCTACCAGGAGATCCTCGCCGGCCATCCCGCGGTCGCAGCCCTCGGCGCGGTGGACCTGGCAGCCGCGGTAGATCATGCCGTTCGGGTCGGTCTCGCCACCCCTCACCCGCAGTTGAGTAACACGGTGCAGCTCCAACCGGTCCTGCCGTACTTCCTGCGCAGCCGTATCCGCGACCGCGCCGATCTCGCCGCTGCCGCTGCCGACGCGCATTACCGGTACCACTGCGAGCTCGGCGCCATGGCACACCGGCTGTTGACGTCCAACACAGCCGAGGAGCGCACCCTCGGACGGGTTCTGACCGCCACTGTTTACGCGAACCTGCAGGCTGGTGTCACCCACGCCCTGACCACCGCGCAACCTGTTCTCCCGGTCCTCGGACCCTTGGAGGAATATCTCGACCAGGCCCGCCAGCACCACCCACGCTGGCAGCTACTCACCCGCACCATCGACGCCTATCCCACTCCCGACACCACCGCCGGACAGAACGAACTCGCCCAGCTCCATCACCTCGCCGGCGTGGTTGCCCAGGAGCAGCGGCGGTTCGAGGACGCCGAGGCCCACTACCGCCGTGCCCTCGACCTCAAACTGAAGCTCGGGAATGAGCGCGGCGCCGCGAGCACCTACCAAAGTCTCGGTATTATTGCGCAGGAGCGGCGGCGGTTCGAAGATGCCGAGGCTCATTGTCGCCGCGCCCTCGACCTCTTTCTGAAGTTCGGGGATGAGCACGGGGCCGCGCTGACCTATCACCAGCTCGGCGTTGTTGCGCTGGAGCGGCAGCGGTTCGAGGACGCCGAAGCCCACTACCGCCGTGCCCTCGACCTCAAACTGAGACTCGGGGACGAGCACAGCGCCGCGCTCACCTACCACAATCTCGGCATCGTTGCGCAGGAACAGCGGCGGTTCGCGGACGCTGAAGCCCACTACCACCGTGCCCTCGACCTCCTTCTGAGGTTTCGGAATGAGTATCGTGCCGCGCTCACTTATCACCAGCTCGGAATGCTGGAGCAGGAGCAGTGGCGGCTTGAGGACGCCGAAGCCCATTACCGCCGTGCCCTCGACCTCAGGCTGAAGTTCGGGGATGAGCACGGTGCCGCGCTCACTTATCACCAGCTCGGAATGCTGG